>CAYWQL010000001.1:0-117644 GCA_964460755.1 uncultured Oscillospiraceae bacterium
TAAAGCTTCCCGTACTCATATGCGACCGCGACGCGGTTTGCGCCGCCCATCCGGCGAAGAAAAAGGAGCTTGTAGGCAAGAGACTTAGCGACCAGCTCGACAAATCCCTCAATAAGCGTGAAACGACGATTAGCGACGAGGGAATATTTTGTCTTAACGACTACAAGGAGCGAGCCTGCGTTGTGTCGCCCATACAGTCCGGAGGCGACGTTGTGGGGTGTATCGCCGTTTTAAGAACGGCGGAAGATTCTGCTCCGCTTAGCGAAAAAGACCTTTTTATAGTTGAAACGGCGACAAAGCTTCTCGGCGCGCAAACCGAGGAATAAAAAAACGGGGCGTTTAAACGCCCCGTTTATTATTTACTTTCGGCTTCGTCCGCCGCGGGATACCTTATAGCGTAAAGATAATAGCCGTTCGAATTCTTCAGCATAACATATTCCATATATTTCGAAACCTCTTGGATATCGCTGCCTGTCGTAATCATATCGGCGGAGGAGCCGCTCGACTGAAGATAGGCGACCTTTAAAACCTTTGTGTTGCCCGACGAGGAAACCTCCTCGACACGCGGAATGTAGGAGCCGCTCTGGCTCGTTACAGGGATTGTGTAGCTTTTGCTGGCGCTGTCGTAGGTATATTCAAGGTCAAGGTCGTGGAAGGTCTTGTGGGTGATTTTATAGGTTGTGCCGTACATACTCGTTATGTATTTGTCGACGTCGACCGACGGAAGAATAATCGCGTCGTATTCATTGCGGGAATATTTCGACGTGTCCTCATATGTGAGCGCCGCCCATATCGCCGCCTCAAGAAGAGTCGTTTCGTCGCCCTTGTCTATGCTTGCGAAGGGTGCGGGGTCGAGCGCGACAAGCGGAGCGATAAGGGTTTCATATTGTGAAAGGTTATCATCTTCCTTAAAATAATTGTTGAAGCCGCGAACGCATAAAACGACGATTGTCGCGACGCCGACGAGCGAAAGAAGCATAGTCAGCAAGCCGACCGCCTGACGGCGACGGCGCTTTCTTTTTTTCATACGCTCGCGTTTAATTGAAGTGGTGGAGTCTGCCATAAAATAACCTCATAATAAATTTAACACAGTATATCACAAAAAAAGAGAAAATTCAAAAATCAGTTGTCGAAAACAACCCGAGTGTCGGCGAGCATATCGTGAAAGCCGCGATGCTGTTTATCTGCCGCAAGCACAAGATATCCGATGAACAAAATCGACGAAAGATAGCGACCGACCGTTTCGCGGTAAATTATCCGCCACCACGAAAGGGGAGCTTCAGTGGAGCTTGCGACCCTTAGACGAAGAACTCTTTTGCCGAGCGTCGCGCCCGCGCATTTCGTCAGAACGATGAAATAGGCGGTGATAAAAAGATATTTTACAATATCGGCGGCGGTAAAGCTGAAGAAAATCCTGCTTGAAAAGAAGCCGAGATTTCCTATTCCCGCAAGCCACACGATAAGCGAAAAAAAGCCGATAATAACGCCGACGATAATGGCGTCTATTGCGAAAGCGGCAAGACGACGAATAAAGCCCGCGCATACGCAGTCGGGGTACAAACAGGGCATTGCGGCGACCGGCGCGCTCGCATAAACGGGCGCGGCGCACGGGGAGCTTTCCGCAGGTATATCTTCGGGGGCTTGTTCGCTTTTTAAAAATATCGGTTCGCCCGTCTGGTTGTCATATCGAAGGGTGTATCCTTCGGGTGGAACGGGATTACTGGGCATAATACATCGGCACCCCGCTTTCAGAGTTTTCCGCGAGCTTAAGGGCGGCTTCGGTCTCGCTCTTGGGAACGGCGTTGGCAAGACCTGAAAGCAGACTCATAAACGACGAGGAGGTGGTTTCGGGGTTATAGCTTACCTCGACGTCGAGGGCGTCAAGGCATTTTTCAAGATAATTGTCATAGACGTCTATGCCGTCGATAATGCCGTTGCTTACGGCTTGGGCTGCGGTGTATACACGCCCGTCGGCGATGGGAACAAGCTCGTCGCGGGTATAGCCGCGCGAGTCGCACACGATACCGACGAACTGGTCGTAGCATTCGTCGACAATGCTTTGATAAATAGCGCGCTGTTCTTCGGTAAGCTCGTCAAACTGGTTGCCCATTGCTTTGTTCCTGCCCGAACGAATGTATTCGCCGCTTATGCCGAGCTTGTCATAAAGACCCTTAAAATTCATCGTCTGAACATAGACGCCGATTGAGCCGACGGTTGCGTTGCGGTTGGCGAAAATCTCGTCGGCGGCGCAGCCGATATAGTATGCGCCCGACGCCATGGTTTCGGTCGAATAGGCGTAAATCGGTCGGCCGGTTTCGCTTTTATAGTCCATAAGCGCGAGATAGACCTCGTCCGAATGATAGACCGTGCCGCCGGGGGAATTAATAAGAAGCAAAATGCCTTTGTTGCGCTCGCTGTTTTTCATTTGTTCGATTTCGTCGAGCACAATCGATTGAACGTAGCCTGCGGGGTTGCCGAAATAGTCGTAGGAGCCCTCGCTTATTTCACCGCTTATGTCGATTATTCCAAGATAATCCGAAAGCGGCTCGCTCGTTGCTCCGCCTGCGAGAGAAAGACCGGAGCTGACGCTTTCGCGCGCCTTGGCCGCAGATGCGACCCCGGTTATTCCGACGGCGACAAAGACCGCCGCCGCGATAATAATTCCGACAATCTGTTTCTTTTTCAACTTATGGTACCTCTTTAGATAGAATGAATGCCGCGAAGCTTGCTGTAAGCCCCGCTAAAATTGCCGATATCCCAAATGGTTCGCCAAGCGCTTTCCACGTCAAAAGAACGGTAACTGAAGCGCCGCAAGCAAGGAAAAACACCCGCTTGCTGTATCGCTTTTTCTTTAGTGAAAGAATGAGCGGAACGAGCATAATGGGACACCAGAAACAATACGCTAGTATAAGTATAGACAAAACTCCGTTAAATGCAAGCGAAAGAATTAGGGCAAGTCCCCCGCAGACGACGGCGGAAAGCCGAAAGAAAACAAGGTCGCGCGGCTGCTCCGTTTGATTTTTTAACAGCAGGTCGAAATAAAGAGCGTCGGAGCAGCTTAAAAGAAAGGCGCAGCCGGAGGATAAATATACCGACAGCATAGCTCCGAGAAAAACGGCGTTAAGCGGAAAAACGAGAGCTTCATTTATGAGCGAGGGCATTGCGTATTCGGCTTGCGCGGTAAAGCTAAGAGCACGCGAAAGTATGCCGATAAGCGACGTGACGATGAAAAAGGGGGCGGAAAGAAGGGCGGAAAGCGCCGAGGAGCGTTTTGCTATAAGCTTGTTTTGTGAAAGCAAAAGGCGCGACACCGAAGGGGGACACAGAAGCTCGCCGAGCATAAACGTACAAAAGGGGGAAATAAATTCCTTCGCCGAAAACGGCGGGAGCGCAAAAAAAAGCGGAGGGGAAAGGGCGGCAAGTCCCGAAAGACCGCCGACCCGTTGAAAAGATAGGATAAACGCGAGACTCAGCCCGATAAAGAGGGCGGTTACTTGAAGAGCGTCGCTTTTTTGAGAAGCCCTTATACCGCCGAGGGCGGCAAAGGCAATTATTCCCGAAAAGCCGACGAGGGAGCAAATGACCCTGTCAAAACCGAAAAGATAGGCGGCGACCGAGCCGAAGGCGTTAATCTGAGCGCCGAGAATACCGATGCAGAACACCACCGAAAGCAGACCGCTAAAGCGCTTAGCGGTTTCTCCGAAGCTTATTTTAATAATATCGCCGACGGTATGGGCGTTCGGAAAAGACGAAAAGAGCGGGGCGAAAAGAAACGCCGACAGAAGCTGACCGAACGAAAAGCCAAGAAGAAGGATACCGCCCGAAATTCCCGCCGAAAAGCCGCTTTGGGCGTTGCCAAGGGAAAATCCGCCGCCGATAAACGCCGCGCACAGGGACGCCGTAGCGATAAAAAGCGAGGGGGGCTTATTTGCGCCTTGCTTTTTTGAGCAAAGGAAACCATAGCCGAAGATGAACACTATATAAGCCATACTCACAAGAGAAGACAAACTCAATTAAACACCTCAAAAGCTGTATTTAATAGAGTATATTTATTTTAATTGATTATTTATGTATGGTTTGCTAAAATGTATCTATATATTACTCAATAAAAGAGGGTTAAAAAAATGAAATATTGTAAACGCTGCGTAATGCCCGACACACGTCCGGGTATAACCTTTAACGACGAGGGAGTTTGCTGTGCGTGCACCAACTATGACAGACGTAAAAGCATTGACTGGGACAAGCGCTTTGCGGAATTTAAAGCGCTTTGCGACAAATATCGCGGAATGAACGGGCCGGGGGGATACGACTGTGCCGTCGCCGTTTCGGGCGGCAAGGACAGCCACTATCAGGTCTATATGCTAAAAGAGGTTATGGGAATGAACCCGATTCTTTTTTCGGTTGAGGACAACTTCCCCATGACCGAGGCGGGCAAGCACAACCTTCAGAACATAAGCGAGGAGTTCGGCTGTACGATTATCTCCTGCAAGCCCGACATAAAGACCCAGAAGGTTCTCATGAAGAAGATGTTTGAAAAGTACGGCAAACCGACATGGTTTATCGACCGTCTTATTTATACATTCCCGCTTCAAATGGCGGTTAAGTTCAACACACCGCTGCTTTGCTACGGCGAAAACGTAAGCTATGAGTACGGCGGCGCGGACGACGAGGAAACCTATTCTGCAAGAGCGCAGGTCAACAACGGCGTTGCAATCGGCGTAGACGAAAGCGAGCTTATCGGCGACGGAGTTACCGACAAAGACCTTTCGCTGACGCTTGCCCCTTCGGCGGAGGATATGGCGAAGCTTGACCCGTTTTATCTTAGCTATTTCGTCGATTGGAACAGTTACAGAAACTATGAGTTCGCGAAAAGCCGTGGCTTCCACGGGCTTGAGCACGAGTGGAGAAGAACCCACCATATCGAGGATTTTGACCAGGTCGACAGCCGCGCGTATCTTGTTCACGGCTGGATGAAATATCCGAAGTTCGGTCACGCCACGGCGACCGACTATGCGGCGAGAAGCATACGCTACGGAATGCTTACCCGTGACGAGGCAGTGGCGCTCGTTAAAGAGCACGACCACGCGCTCGACACTCTTTGTGTTCGCGATTTCTGCGAGTTCGCGGGATATACCGAAACCGAGTTTTGGAATATTGTTGACAAGTTCTACAACCGCGACATATTCAAGAAAAACGAACTGGGAAAATGGGTGCTTAAAGAGCCCGTATGGGAGCAAAAATAGATTTGCGTTGCTTTTAAGGAGATAAGGACGTTGCCAAAGCCTAAAAAGGTTGTGTTTTATTCTAATTTTTTGAACGACCACCAGCTGCCCTTTTGCCTTGCGATGAAAGAATTGCTCGGCGACGGGTTTGTTTTCGTCGCGACCGAAAGGTCCGACGGAGCGGGGGTGTCGGCGGGCATAACGGATTTGAGTAAAAATATAGATTTTTGTCTGTGCTCGTACGAGTCGCCCGAGAATGAGAAAGAGGCCTTGCGATTGGCGGCGGAAAGCGACGTCGTAATTTTCGGAAGCGCGCCCGAAGTATATTTTCGCGAAAGCCTTAAAAACGCGACGGGAAACAAGCTTGTTTTTCGGTACAGCGAACGGCTTTTCAAGCCGATGTACGGGCGGTGCATAAAGCGCGACGTGTGTTTTGCGATTAATGCGATAAGATACCGCTTCAAAAACTATTATCTTCTTTCGGCGGGAGCGTATTCCGCCGCCGATTTTCACAAGCTTTTTATGCCGAAAAACAAGATGTTCAAGTGGGGATATTTTCCCGACGTCGGCGGAAAAAGCGAAAAGGAGCTTTTGAAGCTCAAGGGCGGAGAAAGACCTCAAATACTCTGGGCATCGAGGATGCTTGATTTCAAGCATCCCGAATACGCCGTTATGCTTGCGGACAAGCTGAAAAGAGCGGGATATGATTTTTTCTTGAAGCTTATCGGAAGTGAATGCGAGTACGATAAGGTCGTCGCGCTGTCAAAGGAGCTCGATGTTACGGACAGGGTTGAGTTTCTTGGAAGCGTCCCGCGAAACAGGGTTATCGAAGAAATGGAAAAAAGCAAAATATTTCTTTTCACAAGCAACAAAAACGAGGGCTGGGGCGCGGTTTTAAGCGAGGCTATGGCGAGCGGGTGCGCCTGTGTAAGCGACCGTAAAATCGGCGCGGCGCAATACTTAATTGAGGACGGAAGAAACGGCTTCACCTATAATGATTTTGACGAGCTTGTGACAAAGACGAAAGTTCTTCTTGACGACCCTGAAGGGACAAAGAAAATGGGTGAAGCGGCGAAGAGGACGATGGACGAGGAGTGGAACGCTGAAAACGCCGCGAGAAAGCTTGTCGGGCTTTGCGAGGCAATAACCGAACGAAGACCGCAGGATATTACCAAGCAGGGCGTTTGCTCAAGAAGCGAAATAATTAAGGACTAACTTTTAGAATCGGGACAGGGTGGTTTGACGATGGACAAAAGCGAATATAAGGTTAGCGTGATAATTCCCGTTTATAATGCGACGAGGACGTTAGAGCGGTCATTTGAAACGGTAAAAAATCAGACGATAGGCTTTTCCGACATAGAGCTTTTGTTTTGCGACGACTGCTCGACCGACGACACCTTTGACAGAATCAGTCTGCTTGCGAAGGAATACCCAAATGTAAAGGCGTTTAAAACAAAAAGCAACAATCGGTACGGCGGCGCGGCGAGAAACGTCTGTCTTGACAACGCGACGGCGAAGTACGTTATGTTTCTCGACGCAGACGACGTATACACGCCCGACGCGGTTAAAACCCTTTATGATGAAATTGAAAAAAGCGGAGTCGACGTCGTTTCCGGCTATTTCAGCGCCGCGACCGAAACAAAAAAGGGATTTAGGATAGAAGAAACAATTACCGAGCAGTACGACGCAATACCTGACGGCGAGGAATACGACCTGACGGCACAGTGGCCGGCGCTTTTACCGGTGTGCGATTCGTTTTGGTGCAATATTTATAAGAATGAGATAATAGAGAAAAATTCGGTGAGATTTCTTGAAAAATGTATCGCCGAGGATATATATTTTCTCGTTCATTACAATCTTTGTTGTAAAAAAGGAAAATATATTAAGCGGCATATTTACACTTATATCCGACGAGAGGGCTTTTTCGACAACACCGCAGATAAGGCGTATTATCTTAACATACCTATTCACTATGAGAAGATATATGAGCTTCTTAACGAAAAGAAAAGACCCGAGCTTTTTAAAAATTTATTTTGGATGGAGTATTATCTTCATGACTACTCGGTTACGAAGGGCTTCACGGAAAAGGATACCGAGGAAATTATAAGAAGATGGTGGGAGCTTATTAAAATCGCGGCAAAAATAAATATGGAGTGCACCGCGCCGGTCATAAGGTTTCTTGTAAGAGATGCAAAGGAAGATAATTTCGACGACGCGGTTTTTCATATGGAAGCCTTTAGGGCGCTTGAAAGCGAAAAGCGGCGACAGTTGGACGACATCTTCGGCTCGACCACGTGGAGGTTAGCTTCGACGCTTCAAAAGCTGATATTTTGGAAATAGCGAAAAAGGTGAAGAATATGGGGTATAGGGTAAGCGTAATAACGCCGGTCTACAATGCGGAAAAGACGTTGGAGCGAGCGTTTAATTCAATAAAAATACAAACGATAGGCTTTGAGAATATCGAGTATCTACTGATAGACGACTGCTCAACCGACGGGAGCTACGATACTATTTGCCGCATGGCGAAGGAATACCCCAACGTCAAGGCGCTCAAAACAAATAAAAACAGCGGCGCGCCGGGAGCACCGAGAAATATCGGATTAGAAAACGCGACTGCGCCGTACATTATGTTTTTGGACAACGACGACGAGTATGTCGAAACCGCCTGCGAGGCGTTGGTGAAGGCTGTTGAAAGCTATAGCTGTGACTCGATTAAGGCAAGACACTATATGCTTTGCGGCGATAAAAAGAAAATCGAGGACAGAGCCTTCAATCTGACAAAAGGAAAACAGTACATATTCGACGAGGATTGGTGGCTTTTGTTTTGGGGTTACTGTCCATTGGTTTGGGACAAAATATTTCGCCGCGACATAATTGACAAGTATTCCTTGCGCTTCCCCGAAGGGTCGCTTGGCGAGGACGACGTTTTCAGCTTTATGTACGCGGTGGCGTCGAAAACGGTTGTTATGACAGACGATATCGTCTATTGCCGACATATGAGCGAAACCTCTCTTTCCGAAGGGCTTAGAAAGAAATCCTGCCGCAAATTGGCGCCGTCCTTCGTATGGATGTTCAAAAGAGCGGGCGAAATCGGTCTGAAAGCCCGTTTTGATAAGGCAATGGATAAGGCGGGCTATATAGTTTGTATTCTCGATTATATTCTGGAGGACGAGAGGGGCTCGTCAAGAGAAGAGATAGACAAGCTGCTCAAGGATTGGGCGCCCGTGTTTTCTTATGCTTACGACAACGGCTTTAATCTTTATTCGGCTGAATCGAAGATAATTTTCAGAGATTTATACCAAAAGCAATATCAAAATGCGGTTGACGATTTTTTTATGCTGCAGGAGCTTAAGGAGCAACGAAAAAAGGAGCTTGACGATATATTTAATTCGACGACGTGGAAAATAGCGTCGGCGGTTCAAAAGCTGAAATTCTGGTCAAAATAGATTTGACCTTTCCAAAAGAAAAGAAAAACGAGGAAATATGATGAAGGTACTGTGGATTGTCAATATACCCCTTCCCGAGGCGGCAAAGGCTTTTGGCTTTTCGAATGCCTTATCGGGCACGTGGATAATCGGACAGCTTGAGGAGATTCGAAAGCGCGACGACATTTCACTTTCGGTATGTTGCGTCTCGGGCGAAACCAAGAGACTGCTTGACAAGACGGTAAATGGAGTCAGGTATATTGTGCTTCCGACAGAAAGCTATTTGAACGAGTTTAGGAAGCTTTACAGCGAGCTTAATCCCGATGTTACCCACATATACGGCTCGGAGCTTCTTACAAGCCACAAAATCGGTGAAATAACCGATAAAGAGCGAACGGTGCTTTCCATTCAGGGGCTTATTTATATTTGCGCTTATCATTTTTTCGACGGCATACCGCGAAAATATACGCGAAAGAGACTTTTTACCTCATTGCTCAACAAAATTCATTCGACCGACATAATCGCGCTTGGACGCGAGGGCTTCGAAAAGCTCGGCGAGAGCGAAAAGAAATTTATTTCGAGTATGAAATACGTCATCGGCCGAACCGAATGGGACAAGGCGTGCGTCAGCCAGCTTAATCGTGAGATTAAATACTATAAATGCTACGAGATACTTCGTAACGAGTTTTTGACGTCGGAGCGTTGGAGCGCAAAGACCTGCGAGCCTCACAGCGTTTTTATGACTGCGAGCGAGTATCCTATAAAGGGACTGCACATCGCGCTCGAGGGCTTCAGCATACTGAAAAAGAGGTATCCTGACCTCAAAATTTATGTCGCGGGCGACAGACACACCTCTCACGACAACAGACTTAAGCGGTTTATCTCGTCGGTGCTTTATGAATATAACGGATATATCGAAAAGCTTATTCGGCAATATGACCTTAAGGACAATATCGTTTTTTTAGGTCCGCTCGCAGCGGAAGAAATGAAGCGAGAATATTTGAAAGCGAACGCCTATGTGCTTTCGTCGAGCGTTGAAAACGGGTCGAATTCTCTTGGCGAGGCGATGATACTTGGCGTTCCGTGTGTGACAAGCTATGTTGGCGGCGTATGCGATATGCTCGTCAACGGAGCGGAGGGATATTTGTTCCCGCTCAACGCGCCGTATATGCTCGCCCACTACCTTGAAAGGGTGTTCGAGGGGGATTTTCCGTCGGATATGTGCGACCGCGCTTCCGCCCATTCGGCGAAAACCTATGACGCGAAGACGAATACAGAAACTCTTATAGGGGTTTATAACGAAATAATCGGCAATAAGAAAAATTAAAAAGCCGCCCAAGGGCGACTTTTAGGCTTGAGTTTTTATTTAAGTGATTTTCGATTTGAAAAGAGAAAGTGAAGTCGGTCTTTAACTTTTTTCGCGAAGAGCTTTCGGTCGGAAAACAGGGTTTTAAAAATGACTGAAACGCGGGGAGAATAGACCTGATTTTTACTTGGAGTTTCGATGGGTTCGACGTAATCGGTATCGAAGCCGCGTTTTTCAAAATCAATTTTGATATTTTCCTTCGCAAGAAGGTCCTTCATATGGCAGGTCCATTTTCCGTGATGAACCGCGCCGCCCTGAATCCAGTCGTATGTGAAAACCGTCGGCTGATGAAGCTTTGCGGTAAAAAACATATCGTTCAATTTATGGGCGCGAATAGAACCGAAGTTTTCAAATTCCCATACGCTTTCGTGCTTGCGGATAAGCTTATATAAAATGTCCTTTCGCCAAAGCGCCGCCTGAACGCTGACCTTATATTCGCATTTTTTGGGACGAAGCTCAAAACCCTGCGGACAAATGTCGCTTTCGATATCCTCCCACAGCATGGGCAGAAAATGAAAACAGGCAATTTTTTTGTTGCTCTTCATAAGCTCGAAGCATTCCGAAAGCCGCTTGACGTCCACATCCTTTTCAAAGAAAAAGTCGTCGAGAAGGACGAGAATAAAATCGGTGTCGGTTAATTCGAGGTGTTTTAAAAACCGCTCGCTCCATGTTGCGTTCGGATTGTCTTTAAAAAGAGAAAACGTTTCAACATTAATGCCGTCGAAGGAAAAGCTTTTCGTTTCGGTGTTCAGTATTATACGCTTGTCGCAGCTCGGCCAATATTTTTTAAACAGCGTAAAAAAGGGACTCCAAAGGTCCTCATAGCTGTCGCAGCTGTTGACGATTATGGTGTAGTCCTGTTTCATAAGCCCTCCGACAATCAAGTTAAGCTAATTATATAATAAAAGACGCCGCTTTTCAATTAAGCGAAAGGTTAATACGTTATGAAGTATAAGGTTTCAGTGATAGTTCCCGTGTTTAACGCCGAAAAAACGGTGAAAAGAGCTCTCGATTCGGTAAGAAAACAGACCATAGGCTTCGGCAATATTGAGCTTATCGTTGTTAACGACTGCTCGAATGACGGCAGCGCCGAGATTCTAAACGCGTTCGAAAAGAAGTACGAGAACATCTGTGTCATTAATACCCAAATAAACAGCGGAGACGCGGGTGTGCCGAGAAATATCGCGCTCGAAAGAGTCAGCGCGCCATATGTTATGTTTGTCGACAGCGACGATGAGCTTGAAGCGAACGCCTGCGAAGTATTAATCGACGCGATAGAAAACAGCCGCGCGGATTTGGCAACGGCAGGATATTCAATTTACGGCGAAAACGGAAAAAAGATGTCGGAGCGGATTCCCGCTTACGACGAGGCAAATGAAGGCGTTTATGACCTTTCAAGGGGTATAGCCTGTTTCGAGCCGCTTACCGACCCGTTTTGGTGCAAGATATACAAAAACGAAATTATAAAAGAAAACAGCGTGCGCTTTTCGGTTGGCTACACGGGAGAGGACACCGCTTTTACGGTGAGGTATTTGTTGTGTTCAAAGTCGGCGTACTACAAAAAGACCGCCGTATACCGTTACTATATGACCGAAGGCTCAATGTCGCGTTCAAAGACCAAGGACTATTTTATTAACGTGACAAGCTTCTATAAGGATTTAGAATTAATGCTCGGCAGAAAAAATGCTGAATTTTATAACCGTCATCTTAACGCAGACCACTTTTTACATTTATACAGCACTACGGGGGGCTTCGTCGAGACGGATACCCGCGAGGTTTTAAAGGCGTGGTGGCATATCCTTCAATACACCGCGGATAAAAAGCTTGTTTGTCATTCGCCCGCAGTTCGCACGATAGTTCGCGACGCGGCGGTGGACGATTTCGAGGGCGCGGTATATCATATGGGTGAGTTTCGCGCCATAGAGGACGAGCGCAGACGCCAGCTTGAGGACATTTTTTCTTCGAAAAGCTGGAAGCTTTCAAAGTCGATAGCGGACCTATTTAAAACAAATTAACGGCAGGAGGGCGGCTGAAATGACCTTTCAATACGAAAAAAACGTTTTTTCACTCGGCAAAATTTCTGCCGACGTCGTTGTCTTTGCGCCCGATAGTCTTTCGATAGGCGGCGAACAGGCGCTGAAGGCGACGCTTTCGCAGGGCGCCGACGCGGCGGTTTTTCGCACGTCCCCATATGAGGCGGCATTTTACTGTGACCCGATTACCCTCGACGCATTTTCGGCATACAACTGCGCTTTTGCCGTAAAAGCGGAGGTGCTGAAAAAGCTTGGACGTCCGAAACGTCTATTCGGAGTCGCGGCGGCAAACGAGCTTATTGCGAGAATGAGGCAGAGCGGCTGCGACGTAAAGTATGCGCCGAACATCGTCGCCGTCGTTAAGGATAGTCCAGAGCCGAAATATATTGACGCTCTGTTTTCATCTCTTTATATGCGGGAAAAGTTTGGCTCGCGGAACGACGTGATAAACGGAATAAAGCTTGTTTTTAAGGCGATACGCCATCCGAAGGCTTACGGCACGCCGCTTTTGCCCTGTATTCTTCGAGGGGTTGGCGCGGATTTCGCGACGCTTTGGCTTTTACTTCTGCGCGCGACGAAAAACCGCAAATACAAGGGAACGCTTGAGTTCGGCGAAACGCCGAGCCTTGGCTTTTCAAGGGGCAGCTATATATTTGAAGCTTCGCGGGAAAAGCCGCTTGTTTCTCTTATAACCCGCACGCGAAACCGCCCTGAAACGCTTAGAAAGACCCTTGAAAGCCTTCGACACCAGACATACAAAAACTTTGAGGTGGTCGTCGTCGAGGACGGTGAGCCGCTTGCCGAAGAAATGATAAAAGCCGACTTTTCCAATTTGAGAATAACGTACAAGGCGACGGTTGAGAATATCGGTCGCGCGGCGGCGGCAAATCTTGGGTTTTCTCTGGCAAAGGGAGAATATCTCAATCTTCTTGACGACGACGATTATCTGCTGCCCGAGCATATTGAGCTTGGCGTGGCGCGGGCGATTGGGGATAAAGCCGACGTTGTGTTTCTGCGCGGAATTGCGCTCGAAACCAACAAGACGGGCGATGTTCCTTATTCCTTTGAAATCAAGGCGAAGCGTATGCTTGATTTTCCCCGTATCGAGCCCTTTACAATGGTGCGGCGGTGCGTGACGACTCAAAACGGAGTTATGTTCAAAAAGAAGCTGTGCGACGCTGTGGGCGGTATGCGCTCGGAGCTTGGGGCGCATGAGGACTGGAATTTGTTCTTGCGTCTTATGGCGAAGGGAAGCTATACTGTTTTGCCGTATGCAACCTGTCTTTATATAGTGCCCGCCGACAGACAGGCGGAAAAGAAACGTCTTTTGGAATATTCTAAATTTGACGGTGAGCTTCTTCACGACGAGACTCTTGTGTTTTCTTCGACGAAAGAAGAAATAGCCGGATACAAAAGAAGCGTTGCGAACGATTATCTTTATCTTTTGTCGCTCGGCTTGGCGGACGAGCGATTAGACGACGAATACAAAAAGGCAAAATCTCTTTATGGCGACAAGAAACCGCTGAGCTTCGCTGAATGCTTGAAAAACGGCAAAGAGAGGCTCAAAGGCGAGGAGTTAAAGGAGCTGTATTACAGCGAGATTTTATGCTTTGAGGAATACAGAAAAAGCGGCAATTTAGAAGAAAAGCTAATGGAAAACGCGCGGGAATAAAACGAGGATTGAACGTCGTCTCCTTTACATATCGGTCGCGATAATATATAATAGCGGTTAACTGCAAGAGAGGTTTTTTGATGACAAACGCACGCTGTACGGTTATTGTTTCAAGCTGCGACGCATATAGCGACGTATGGGAGCCCTTCTTTTTTATTTTGAAAAAGAATTGGGACATACCCTATCCCGTGGTGCTCGTCACCGAGACAAAAAGCTTTTCCGTCGATGGGATTGACCTTGAAACCATTAATCTCCCCGCAAAAAAGGGCGTGGCGTCGACATGGAGCGAGCGACTTATTTTCGCTTTAAAGCAGATAAAAACGCCATATGTTATTTTTCTTCTTGAGGACTTCTTTATGACCGGAGCGGTCGACCAGAAGCGTATTGAGCAGTGTATAAAATGGCTTGACGACGACAAAAAAGCCGTTTGCTTTTCTTTTTATCCGACGACGGGCAACGAGCCGTCGAAATATGCCGGCTTCGAGCGACGCCCGCAGAATGGGCTTTATCGCTTTAACGCCCAAGCGGGTTTGTGGCGGACAAAACAGCTTTTGAGCTTTTTAGACCCCGCCGAGGACGCGTGGCAATGGGAAAACGAGGGAAACAAGCGAAGCTTTTCAATAAATGACGATTTTTACAGCATATCCGACCGAAAGCCGCTGATTTTTCAGTACGACTATATGGAACACGGGCTTATCGGCGGAAAATGGTTCAAAAACACAAAGAAGCTTTTTGAGAGCTGCGGCTTAAAAGTTGATTTCGAAAAAAGAGGCTTTTTTGACGAAAAATACAAGGCGCTTCTTCCGTCGGTTAAGTCCTCATTTATACTGGACGACGTTTTATACATCGACAAAGGGCGTGGCTTTTGCGAGCAGGACGCGGCAAAATCGCTCGGACGCAGTGAAGATAAGAACGGTGAATTTCACTTTGAATATGAAATTCCGAAGGACTGCTCGCGGCTTATTCGGTTCGACCCGTCGACAAGAAGCGGCTTTGCGATAAAAAATCTTGTAATAGAGGTGAAATACGCCGACAAAACGACGGAAATAATTGAGCCTTTCTTTTACAGCACAAACGGAGTAGAATACAAGGACTTGCTCGTGCTTTTAGAAAATGACCCTTACGTTTCGTTTTACGCAAACAGGAAAAAAAAGGCGCGCGCGGTTGTGATTTCGGGCGAAATAGTCTGCCCGTTAAATAAGGAAATAATCGATTGCGTATACAAAAAGAAAAGGATTAATATCGGTTTTTATATAGGAAAGCTAAGGTAAAAAGGAGAGCATTTTTTATGACAAGAATAAAGGAATATTTCGGCACGTTAACAAAATACAGTTATCTGCTTGAAAACCTAATTTCCCGCGATTTGAAGGTGAAGTACCGCCGCTCGGTGCTCGGCATACTTTGGAGCGTGTTGAATCCGCTTCTGATGATGCTTATACTCAATGCTGTTTTTTCAAGAGTGTTTCGTTATGAAATTGCAAACTTTCCGCTCTATTTGATTTCGGGACAGCTTATGTTCTCGTTTTTCAGCTCGGCGACCAACGAAGCGAATTTTTCAATTATCGGCGCGGGCGGTCTTATGAGAAAGGTTTATATTCCGAAGTATCTTTTTCCCGTTGAAAAGATGCTATTTGAATTTGTAAACTTCCTGTTTTCCCTTTCTGCGCTTGTCGTTATGCTTATTATCTTCAGAATACCCTTTAAATTCTCTATGCTGTTGGGCTTTGTTCCGGCGTTTTGGCTGCTTATCTTTTCGATGGGCGTCGGGCTTATTCTTTCGGCTTACTGCGTTTTTTTCCGCGACCTAAAGCATCTTTACTCGGTGCTTATCACGGCGTGGATGTATATGACCCCGCTTTTTTATCCCATAGAGGTGCTTGGCGAGGGGTTTATTCACAAGATAGTAATGCTTAATCCGCTTACATGGTACATTCTTTACTTCAGAACGGTTGTCATTTACGGCGAGCTTCCGACCTTTGAAATGAACTGGATTTGCGCTGCGGCGGCAATCGTTATGCTTATTCTCGGCGTTTTAATCTTCCGCAAGCATCAGGATAAATTTATCCTTTATATATAAGTGAGGTAAATTATGAGCGACGTAAAAAATGAAAAAGACATTATGATACGCATTAAAGACGTATCAATGGAATTTAATATGAGCACCGAGCAGGTCGACAACATAAAGGAGTATTTCATCAGACTTGTTCAGCATCGTTTGTTTTTTAATTCCTTTTGGGCGCTGAACGATGTTACCGTTGACATTCGCAAGGGCGAGATTTTCGGTATCGTCGGGCTTAACGGAAGCGGAAAGAGCACACTGCTTAAGATTATTTCGGGCATACAAAAACCCACAAAGGGCGAGGCGAAGCTTTTTGGTACGCTTTCGCCGCTCATTGAACTCGGCGCTGGCTTCGACGGCGACCTTACGGGACGCGAGAACATATACCTCAACGGCGCGGTGCTCGGATATTCGAAAAAATTTATGGAAAGCATATATGACGAGATAGTTGAGTTTGCCGAGCTTGAGGAATTTATCGACGTTCCGATAAAGAACTATTCCTCCGGTATGACCGCGCGTCTTGGATTTTCTATCGCGACAGTCGTAAAGCCCCAAATACTTATTCTCGATGAGGTTTTGGGCGTTGGCGACTTTAAATTTCAAAAGAAGTGCGAGGACAGAATAAAATCCCTTATGGACGGCGAAACGACGGTTGTTTTCGTTTCCCATTCGATAGACCAGGTAAAGCGTCTTTGCACAAGGGTTATGTGGCTTGAGCACGGCAAGACGGTTATGATAGGACCTACCGAAGAGGTCTGTAAAAAGTACAGCGAAGCGTAAAGGAATAAAAAATGCCCGACGGTAAACAATATCGTCGGGATATTTTTATATATTGAGGTTTTTTTATGGAGTATTTTCGCGCGTTTCTTGTCGGAGGATTAATCTGTTTAATCGGTCAGGCGCTTATGGATTACACGAAGCTTACACCCGCGAGGATTTTGACAGGCTTCGTTGTGGCGGGAGTTGTCTTAAGCGCGGTCGGACTATATGCGCCCATAGCGGAGTTTGGCGGCGCGGGCGCAAGCGTTCCAATAGTCGGCTTCGGTCATCTTCTCTTTGAGGGAGTAAAAAAGTCGATTGAGACCGACGGCTTTGTCGGTGTGATAAAGGGCGGACTTATCGCCGCGTCGGGCGGGGTAACGATGTCGCTTTTTATGGGGCTTCTTATGTCGCTTTTTTTCAAATCTAAGGACCAAAGCTGAATGCCTTTTATAATTTTTTGAAGTGTGGTAAAATGTAAGTTGCCGTATAAAGGCTTTTCGGCTTGCGGTAATTTTATTTAAAGGTGCTTCTTAAAATGAACAATATGAAAGAGTCCTTTATGAAAAACAAAACGGGAATTGTGCTTATTTTGATTTCCGCGCTGTTTTCCTGTTCGGGACAGTTTTTGTGGAAGCTTTCGGGGATGCAGTCGCTTTGGCTTTTGTTCTTTGGCTTTGTGTGCTACGGAATGGGTATGCTGTTTATGCTCTTGGCGTATCGTCACGGAAGTCTTTCGGTGCTTCACCCAATGTTAAGCGTCGGTTACGTTTTTTCCCTTATTCTTGCGGCGACGGTTCTCAAGGAGGCGGTTTCACCCCTTCGTATACTCGGCGTTGCTGTTATCCTCGTTGGGGTAATCTTCATAGGGGGTGGCGACGATTAAGTACCAATTTCTTTTGATTGTCATTGTTATGACGGCAATGGGCGCTTTCGCGGGATATTTCATCAAGCGTGCGTCGGGAAGCGAAAACATAATTAAGCAGGTTTTCAACTGGAATTTCATCGTTGGCGGCGTTATTTATGCCGCGTCGGCTCTTCTTAACATCTACGTTTTGAAGTTTCTTGACTATTCGATAGTTTATCCGCTTACGGCAATTACCTACATATGGACTATGATAGTGTCCTATTTCTTCTTGAAAGAGAAGATAACGGCGCGAAAGATAATCGGCGTTGTTCTGATTATCGGCGGCGCGACCCTTATTTCCGTTTTCTGATTTTCAACGCGCAAAATCGCGAGCCCTCCGCGGAGGGCTCGTTTTTGTTTTATGTAAAACAAAAACAGGCTTCGATTAATCGAAGCCTGCGGTTTTGCACATACTTATTTATTCGCTTTTTTTGCGATAGAAGCTTTTCTGCGATTCGCGGTGTTCTTGTGAAGAACGCCCTTTGCCGCCGCCTTGTCGATTGCGCTTGTCGCGCCGCTCAAAACGGTTTTTGAATCCTCAGAACCAGCGGCGATGGACGCCTCTGCCTTTTTAATGGTAGATTTTAGACTGGATTTGATGCTTCTGTTATTAGCGGTTGATTTCTCGTTTGTAATAACGCGCTTCTTCTGTGACTTAATATTCGGCATAGTGCCACCTCCTCTTTTGCCGTACAGCACTTGATATAATATCATTTTTCAAAATAAAAATCAATAGGTTAATTTGAAGGCTTAAAAAGAAAAGTCGGCATACCCTTTACCGCCGCTTCATAAAATTAAGAAGAATAAAAACGAGGTGGAACGTGAAAAGGGAAAAAGGAGATAATAAAAGGGGCGCGGCAATTATGGCGGCGATTTGTGTGTCGCTCGGCGCGGCGTTCGCGTTTGGCTCCGAATATGTCGCGGTTGCGTCGTCGTCGCTGGTGCTTCCGAGCGCGGGAGTTTTCGCCGCGAAGGAATTTTTCGAGGACGCGCTTAACAAAGACAAGCCGTCAGAAGAGCCGATAAGCGAGGAACAGAACGAAAAATATACAGCGGACAATCCTCCAAAGGAGGAAACTCCCGAAAAGGACAAGGATGAGCTTTTGTCTGCCGAGCAGGCCATAGCGCCCGAAAACAGGCAACCGATTGAGGAATTTCAGTTCGCGTCGTCTTCGACGGCGAGCAACTATTTTTGTTACGGCGCAGGATGTATACGAAACGCGACATACTATGCAAACGACGAAATGCTTTCGGCGGCAAGCGGCGAGGTCGACTTTAAGGTGAAGCTCGGAAGCGACGAGCCGCAGGTGCTTATTATGCACACCCACACGACCGAAAGCTACGAGCGGTTTGACGCCGGCTTTTACGACGTGAATTTTCCGACGCGTTCGACAGAACCGGAAAAGAACGTTATCGCCGTCGGAAAAATACTTTGCGAAACCCTTAACAAAAACGGAATATGCGCCGTCGCCGCGAGCGAATATCACGATTATCCGGAGTATGACAACTCCTATTCGCGAAGCGCCGAAACGGTTAAGGAATATCTTGAAAAATATCCGTCGATAAAAATAGTTCTTGATATCCACCGCGACGGAATGGAGCGGGAGGACAAAACAAGAATTAAGCCAACCGTCGTTATAGACGGAAAAAAGGCCGCGCAGATTATGATAATTTGCGGCGCCGACGACGGAACAATGAATATGCCGAATTTTCGCGAAAATCTTAAATTTGCCGTAAGGCTTCAGGACGAAAGCGAGAGACTTTTCCCCGGGCTTGCCCGCCCGCTTTACTTTGCCTACCGTCACTACAACCAAAATCTCACAACCGGCTCGCTGCTCATCGAGGTCGGCTCGGAGGCAAGCACCCTTGACGAGGCGAAATATACCGCCGAGCTTGTCGGAAAAATTGTCGCGGAGTATGTGAAGCAGAACCAATAAAGCGAAAGCGGCGGTTCGTTTTTCAAAAAACAAAGCAAACGAACAGTTTTTTCTTTACAAAACAGCCCGTTACCCTCTATAATTAGTAAAACTATTAATTATAAAGGCGTTTCGCAAATGAAAGAAAATATAAGAAACTTTTGTATAATTGCGCATATCGACCACGGCAAATCAACCCTTGCCGACCGCATACTCGAAATAACGAGCGCGGTAGACAAGAGGGTTATGTCGAGCCAGTTTCTCGACAATATGGAGCTTGAGCAGGAGCGTGGGATAACCATAAAGGCGCGCGCCGTCACACTCGACTATAAGGCTCAGGACGGAAAAAGCTATGAGCTCAATTTAATCGACACCCCGGGGCACGTCGATTTTGGCTACGAGGTTTCGCGAAGCCTTGCGGCGTGCGAGGGCGCGATACTTATCATCGACGCGACGCAGGGGGTTGAAGCGCAGACTCTTGCGAACGCATATCTTGCCGTTGAGCACGACCTTGAAATAGTGCCCGTGCTTAATAAGATTGACCTTGCCTCCGCCGAGCCCGACCGCGTGGCGAAGGAGGTTGAGGATATAATAGGCATACCTGCTATGGACGCGCCGCGTATTTCTGCGAAACAGGGAACTAATATCGAGCAGGTGCTTCAGCACGTTATAACAGATATTCCCGCGCCGACCGGCGACGAAAACGCCCCCTTGAAGGCGCTTATTTTCGACAGTGTTTACGACAGCTACAAGGGCGTAATTATATACGTCAGAATTATTGACGGAACCCTTAAGGCGGGAGATAAAATCAAGCTTATGCAGACGGGCGCGGAGTTTGACGTCGTCGAAATCGGGCATATGAAGCCCGCCTCGCTTGAGCCGAGCGAAACCCTTTCGGCGGGCGAGGTCGGATATATCACGGCAAGCATAAAAACCGTCCGTGACACCCGCGTGGGCGATACCGTCACGAATGCTGAAAATCCGGCGGCGGAGGCACTTCCCGGATACCGCAAGGCCGTTCCGATGGTTTTTTGCGGAATATATCCCGCCGACGGCGCGCGGTATGGCGACCTTCGCGATGCCCTTGATAAGCTTATGCTTAACGACGCTTCCCTTTCCTTTGAGCCCGAAACGTCGGCGGCGCTCGGCTTTGGTTTTCGCTGCGGCTTTCTTGGGCTGCTTCATCTCGAAATAATTATCGAGCGCCTTGAACGCGAGTTTGACCTTGACCTTATTACGACGGCGCCGAGCGTTGTTTATCGAATAACCAAGACCAACGGGGAGGTTATCGACATAGACAACCCCACAAATTACCCCGACCCGTCGATTATTGCAAGCGCGGCGGAGCCGATGGTTAATTCTCACGTCTTTACGCCGAGCGAATATGTCGGTTCGATTATGGAGCTTTGTCAGGACAGACGAGGAACCTTCATTGATATGAAATACGTCGACGCCGACAGGGTCGATATACACTATGAGCTTCCGCTCGGAGAAATAGTCTATGATTTTTTCGATGCGCTTAAGAGCCGTACAAAGGGATACGCAAGCTACGATTATGAGATGAAGGGCTTTAAAGAAAGTAAGCTTGTTCGTCTTGACGTGCTGATTAACGGCGAGCCGTGCGACGCGCTTTCTCTTATTGTTCACGCCGACAAGGCATACGCAAGGGGAAGGAAAATCGCCGAAAAGCTAAAAGACCATATCCCTCGTCAGCTTTTTGAAGTTCCCATTCAAGCCGCTATCGGCGGCAAAATTATTGCCCGTGAAACGGTTAAAGCTCTCCGCAAGGACGTACTTGCGAAATGCTATGGCGGTGATATTACGAGAAAGAAAAAGCTTCTGGAAAAACAGAAGGAAGGTAAAAAGAAGATGCGCCAGCTTGGCTCGGTTGAAGTACCCTCAGAGGCGTTTACCGCCGTGCTCAAGTTAGACGAATAAAATAAAAAAAGAGGACGGAAAACGTCCTCTTTTTTATATTAAGCTTGAAATAATCGAGTTTGAAACGAGAAAGCCTCTTCGGGTAAGCCTTATATCGTTTCCGTCAAAATTCAAAAGTCCGCTCGAAGCACAGCTTTCAACGTATTTTATCTTTTTTTCTTCAAATTGAAAACTATACAAATCGTATAACTTGCCGAGCGATAAACCGTAAGTAGTCCGAAGGCGAAGCATAATATAGTCCTCGGCGTCGACAACGCCCTCTGCGTCGAGCATACGAAGCGCCGCTTGTTCGTCGAATTCCGTTTTGCCGTCGAAAAGGTCAACGAATTTTGTGATATTTCGCGCAAAGCTGTATCTCTTTCCGTCAAGACAGGAATGAGCCGCCGCTCCAAGCCCAATATAGTCCTCGCAATTCCAGTATTTCAAATTATGGCGGCTTTCGTATCCTGCCTTGGCGAAGTTGGAAATTTCATATTGTTTAAAGCCCTTTTCTTCAAGCGTTTCACAGCAAAGCTCGTACAGAGCCGCCTGTTCGTCGTCGCAGGGTATACCCTCCGGTGTGCTTTGATAAAAAGGAGTGTTCTCCATTATTTTTAAAAGATACGCCGAAATATGCCGAAGGGGAAGTGAGGAAATCTCTTTTACGGTTTTTATTGTTTTTTCCCGGCTGTCTTTTGGGAGCGCCAACATTATGTCGGCGCTTATGTTGTCGAAGCCGACCGAGCGGGCGTCATCAATGAAGGAAAAGGCGTCATTTTTTGTGTGAAGCCGACCAAGGGCTTTTAACGCCTGCTCGTCTGTCGATTGGATACCGACCGAAAGACGGTTTATGCCGACCGAGCGAAGCTCAGACAGCTTTTGCCGATTAGCCGTGGCCGGGTTTGCCTCAAGGGTCAGCTCCGCGCCGTCGCAAACGGCCATACGGTCGTTTATCGCGGATAAAATCCGCGAAACCTGCTCGCTTGCGAGCAGCGACGGCGTCCCTCCGCCGAAATAGATAGTGTCGATTTCGCGCCGCTCGAAAAGCGAAAGCTCGTTTATGAGTGCGTCGACATAATTGTTTGCTGTGTGCTCGTCGTACGCGACCGAATAGAAATCGCAGTAGGCGCACTTTTTTATGCAAAAAGGTATATGTATATAAATTCCCGCCTTTTTCACCCTGCGCCTCCATATAGACAGAATAAAGTATTAAATAAATTATCAACCATATAATAAGTAAAGTCAACAAAACTTATTTTTTGGGTGTTGACAAATTGAAAAAAAGGTGTAAAATAATAATCGTTAGCACTCGACGAGTTAGAGTGCTAAAAGAAACGGAGGGGTTGAGAGTTGAATATAAGCGACCGAAAGCGGCTTATCTTAAAGACGATTATTTCGCTTCATACCGATTCGGGAGACCCCGTCGGCTCAAAGATTTTGAACGAGTTTCTTGAGGACCTTTCGGTTTCGTCCGCGACGTTAAGAAACGAGATGGCGGAGCTTACCTCGCTTGGGCTTCTTGAACAGCCGCACACCTCGGCGGGGCGCGTGCCGACCCTTTTGGGATATCGCTACTATGTCGATAACCTTATGCGGCTTGTGCCGATGACAAAGGAGGAAACCGACTATATTAACCAGACCATAGACGCTATGGATTCCGACCCCGACAGGGCGGCGGAGGACGCGGCGCGGGCGCTTTGCGAGCTAACGGGGCTGGCGGCCATAACGACGACTCCGACGGGCGGAAACGTCCAGATAACCCATTTTGAAATAATGAAAACTGGGCGGTATAATCTCGCTATTATGGGGGTGTCGAGCATTGGCGGCGTAAAGAGCCGCGTCTGCCGCACGGCGAGCGAGCTTGACGACGGACAGATTGCGACGCTTGAGGCGGTCTTAAACGACCATATGGTTTTTGTTTCGCAGGAGGACGTAACGCCGAAGCTAATCGGTATAGTGAATGCGTTTCTCGGCGACGACTCAAAGCTTCTTGCTCCCGCGGTTTCGGCGGCGGCGGCGATTATCAAAAGCGCAAGCGACGTACGCGTTTATTCCGACGGACAGCAGAAGCTGCTTTCCTACCGTGAGCTTGACGGGCACATAAAGGAGCTTTTGGAGCTTTTCTCCGACTTGGACGGAATGAGGAAGTGGCTGTCGCAGCCCGAGTCGCTTAAGATACTTGTCGGCGACGAAACGGGACGGTTCGGTATGGACGATTTGAGCTTGATAGTCGGAAAATATCGAGCGGCGGGCGGCAGATACGGCGCCCTTTCCGTAGCGGGTCCGATAAGAATGAATTACGGCTTTATTGTGCCGAGACTTAAATACTTTTGCGATTATATGAGCGACGCGCTCACAAATCCCGCATAAGGAGGAAAGAAAATGAGCGAAGAGAAAAACAAGACAGACGAACAAGAAAAGGTGACGCCAACCGAGGAAACGACCGAGCTCAAGCCAGACGTCAAGGAAGAAAAGGACGATAAGCAGAAAAAGAAAAAGTCGGAAAACGACAAATATAAAAAAGAGGTAGAGAAGATAAAGCAGGAAATGGACGATATGAAGGACCGCCTGCTTCGCTCCGCCGCCGAGTTCGACAATTACAGAAGACGCACCGATAAGGAAAAACAGGGAAGTGTTGCTTTCGGAGTTTCGAACGCGGTCGAAAAAGTTTTGCCCATACTCGATACGCTCGAAATCGCCGCAAACGCCGAGTGTAAAGATGAGGAATATAAAAAGGGAGTTTTGCTCACGGTGACATTATTCAAAAACTCGCTCACCGCTCTTGGCGTGGAGGAAATCGAAGCGCACGGCAAGGAGTTTAACCCCGAGGTTCACAGCGCGGTGGCGCGCGAAAAAAGCGAGGACTACGAAAGCGGAACAGTTATCCGCGTCCTCCAAAAGGGCTACAAAATCGGGGACAAAATCATTCGTCCCGCGATGGTAAGCGTAGCCGAATAGAAAAGCAAACAAACACACAAACTTCAAAATAAAAGGGAGAGATTATTATGTCAAAGATTATAGGAATAGACCTTGGTACTACAAACTCATGCGTAGCCGTTATGGAAGGCGGCGAATCGGTCGTTATTGCTAACGCCGAGGGCGCAAGAACGACCCCGTCGGTCGTAGCGTTTTCAAAAACCGGTGAAAGAATGGTGGGCTCGGTTGCAAAGCGTCAGGCTATCACCAACCCCGAAAGAACGATAAGCTCGATTAAGCGCGATATGGGTTCCGACCGCCGAATAGATATCGACGGCAAGAAGTATACCCCGCAGGAAATATCCGCGATGATTTTAAGCAAGCTTAAAGCCGATGCCGAAGCCTATCTTGGCGAAAAGGTATCCGAGGCGGTTATCACCGTTCCCGCTTACTTTAACGACGCACAGCGTCAGGCGACGAAGGACGCGGGCGTAATTGCCGGTTTCGACGTCAAGCGTATAATAAACGAGCCGACTGCGGCGGCGCTCGCTTATGGCATTGATAAAGAAAAAGACCAAAGAGTTATGGTTTACGACCTTGGCGGCGGCACCTTCGATGTTTCGATTATCGAAATGGGCGAGGGTACCCAAGAGGTTCTCGCAACCGCGGGCAACAACCGCCTTGGCGGCGACGACTTCGACCAAAGGGTAATTGACTTTATGGCGGCGGAGTTCAAAAAGGACACGGGCGTCGACCTTAAAGCCGACAAAATCGCTCTTCAGCGTCTAAAAGAAGCGGCAGAAAAGGCGAAAATTGAGCTTTCTGGCGTAACCTCAACGGCGATTAACCTTCCGTTTATCACCGCCGACGCAAGCGGCCCTAAGCACCTTGATATGACCCTCACAAGGGCGAAGTTCGACGAGCTTACCGCTGACCTTGTCGAAAAGACTATGGAGCCGACAAGACAGGCGCTTAAGGACGCGGGTCTTAAGCCCGAACAGCTCGACAAGATTTTGCTCGTCGGCGGCTCGAGCCGTATCCCTGCCGTTCAAGAGGCGGTTAAGAAAATCACCGGAAAAGAAGGATTCAAGGGTATTAACCCCGATGAGTGCGTGGCAATCGGCGCGGCGCTTCAGGGCGGCGTTCTTGGCGGTGACGTAAAAGGACTTCTTCTTCTCGACGTCACGCCCCTTTCGCTCGGTATTGAAACCGAGGGCGGTATCAACACGAAGATTATCGAGCGCAACACCACTATCCCGACAAAGAAGAGTCAGGTGTTCTCGACGGCGGCAGACGGCCAGACCTCGGTCGACGTTCATGTTCTTCAAGGCGAACGCGATTTCGCAAAGGACAACAAAACACTCGGAATGTTCCGTCTTGACGGAATTGCCCCCGCACCCCGCGGAATCCCGCAAATTGAGGTCGAGTTCGATATCGACGCGAACGGCATAGTCCATGTTGCGGCGAAGGACCTTGGCACGGGCAAGGCGCAGAATATCACAATCACAAGCTCGACGAATATGTCGAGCGACGATATAGATAAGGCGGTCAAGGAGGCCGAGCAGTTCGCGGCGAACGACAAAAAGCTTCGTGAGGAAATCGAGAACAAGAACGCCGCCGATTCCGCCGCATACCAAGCCGAAAAGCTCGTCAAGGATATGGGCGACAAGATAGATAAAGCCGATGCCGACGCGATAACCGAAAAGGTCGCGGAGGTTAGAAAGGCGATAGCGGATAACAACCAAGACGAAATTAAAACCCGTCGCGAAGCTCTTGAGCAGAAGATTTACGAGGTAAGCTCAAAGCTCTATCAGCAGGCGGCTCCCGAAGCGGGCGCGCCCCAGCAGGGCGGAGAAGCCCCCAAGCAGGAGGGCGGCGACGGAGTTGTTGACGCCGACTATACCGAAGTCGAGTAAAAAGAAAGAAAAGGGAATAGGGTGGCGAGGAGCCGCCCTTTATCCCTTATTACGGGTAAAAAAGTATGGCGGATAAAAGAGATTATTACGAGGTATTAGGCGTCGACCGAAACGCTTCCGACGACCAGATAAAATCTGCGTTTCGAAAAATGGCAAAAAAATATCACCCCGACCTTAACCCAGACGACCCCAACGCAACAAAAAAAATGCAGGAGGTCAACGAGGCCTACGAGGTGCTTTCGGACAAGCAGAAAAAGGCAAAATACGACCAGTTCGGTCACGCGGGCGTCGACCCCTCTTATGGAGCGGGTCAGGGCTTTTATGGCGGAGCGGGCGGCTTTGACGGGATGGATTTGGGTGACCTGTTCGGCTCCTTCTTCGGGCAGGGCTTTGGCTTTGGCGGCGGAAACGGAACACGGCGGAGCGACGCAAATTCGCCCAAGCGCGGCGGCGACATTCATATAAGTCTTCCGCTTACCTTTATGGAGGCGGCGCACGGCTGCACCAAGACGATTAACATAAACGTTATGGATACCTGCGCGGACTGCGGCGGGACAGGCGCGGCTAAGGGGTCTTCTCCCAAAACCTGCGACCAGTGCCATGGCACAGGATATATAACCGTTCAGCAGTCGAGTATTTTCGGCTCGGTTATGAGAACCACAAAGCCCTGCCCCAAATGCGCGGGAAAGGGTAAAATTATTGACAGTCCTTGCCCGAAATGCTCGGGCGGCGGACGGGTAAAAACCAAGAAAAAGCTTGAAATTAAGATACCGGCAGGCATTGACGACGACCAGAGCCTTTCGATAAAGGGCAAGGGCGACTCGGGGCTTAACGGCGGGCCGTCGGGCGACGTTATCGTCGTTATTTCGGTGCGCCCCGACCCGCTTTTCGAAAGACGTCGCTATGACGTATATGTAACCGTTCCGATAAGCTTTACTCAGGCGGCTCTCGGCGCGGAGGTGACAGTGCCGACTATCGACGGAAAGATTAAATTCACCGTTCCCGATTCAACCCAGCCTGAAACGACCTTCCGCCTTCGCGGGAAGGGAGTGCCCTACTTAAACGGAAGCGGCCGCGGCGACCAATATGTGAGCGTTGATATAGAAGTGCCAAAAAAGCTCTCGCGGGAGCAGAAGGCGGCACTTGAGGGCTTCGAGAAAACCCTTACGATAGATAAGAACTATGAAAAGCGAAAGAGCTTTACCGACCGCATAAAGAAGGCGTTTGGGCAGGAGTAGGCTATGGACTATCTTGAAATATGCGTCGAGGTAAAAAGCGTCGACGCCGAAACGGCTGCTGCGGTCGCGAATATGACCGTGCCGTACGGAATATATATAGAGGACTATTCCGATATGGAGGCGACACTTCCGAGTATTGGACGGGTCGATTATATTGACGACGAGCTTCTCAAAAAGGACAGGGAGCACGCAAAAATACACGTCTATATCCCAAAAGACCAAAATCCCGACGAGGCGATTTCCTTCATAAAAGACCGCCTTTCCAGCGAGAGAATAGAGCATTCAATTCTTCTCGGCGAGGCAAGAGAAAACGAGTTTCTTAACCTATGGAAGAAATTCTATAAGCCCGAAAGAATAGGCGAGCGGCTTGTAATTTGCCCGTCGTGGGAAAAATACAGGAAAAAAGAAAGCGACGTCGTCGTGTCGCTCGACCCAGAAAGCGCCTTTGGCACAGGCAAGCACGAAACGACGCGCCTTTGCTTGGAGCTTATCGAAAAGAGCGTTTCGTTCGGCGACGTTTTACTCGATATGGGTACGGGAAGCGGTATTCTTGGAATATCTGCGCTCGCTTTGGGCGCGAAGAGGGTTGTGGCGGTTGATGTAGAAAAGAACGCCGTAAAAATAGCCGTTCAGAATGCCGAGAAAAACGGTTTTCTTGGAAAAAGCTTTGTCGGCTTTTGCGGCGACGCAATAAACGACAGGGCGCTTTGCGATAAAATCGGGGACGAATACGACCTGATAACCGCCAATATCGTTGCCGACGTCATTATCGCTATGAGCGAGATGTTTTATAACAAGGTTCGTGCCGGAGGTATTCTTATCGCAAGCGGAATTATAGATTCGCGGCGCGACGAGGTTATTTCGGCGCTAAAGGGAGCGGGGTTTACGCTCGAAGAATTAAAAGAGGATGGCGGCTGGGTCGCCGCAAAACTTACAAAATAAAAAAAGCCGCGACGGAATTAATTTCCTCGCGGCTTTTGCGTTGTTAAGAGTTTAAACGGATTTTTGAGTTTTGAGTTTCTCGGAAGCTTTTTTATAGGAGCGCAGAACAACCAATGTGAAGACACAAACGTTCACGCACAAAAGGACGCCAAAGCCTATCCTCGCCGCAGATTCGGGAATAATAAGGGAAATGCCATACATATCTCCGCGACCGAAAAGACCGCACAGAACGCTTAGATAAAGCGGGTCTATAATCAGCATTGCGATGGTTGTGTAAAGCGCACAGGTCTTGAAAAGGTCGGATTTCACCGTTCCGATTTTCTTTTGAAGGATTACCAACAGCCAAGCGACGACAAAGGTCGCCATTGCTCCGACAAGGCAAAACCAGCCCCTTTGAGTATTTGTCATGTTGGCGTTAAAAACGTCAATTTGTATGCCAAGCCCCCTAAAATGAGTTTCCTTAATGGCGCCGATGGAAAGGGCATAAATCAAATGAGCCCCTTCATGAACAATGTAATAGGCGACAATTGCCGACAAAATTCCGATGCACTGTCCTGTTCGTTTATTCATAAATTCTCCTTTTTAAAATCGTTGTGTCAGTAAAATGGCGCATAGCTTACAGCGACTTCACAAGCTCGTATATCACGCGGCTTGAAAGGTCGCAGTATCCGCCAACAGAAATCGTCTGCGAAAAATCGTCGTGGCCCGCTTCGTCGGCGTTGTCCGACATAACCTTTATGACCGCGAAGGGAACGCCGCATTTTTGGGCGATATGGGCGAACGCCGCGCCCTCCATTTCGACACATTTGCAATCGGTTCTCGCGACGATGTCGGCTTTAACGGCGCTGTCCTGTATGAACTGCTCGCCGGTTGCGACGACGCCGTCAATATAGGGTGTACCAAGCTTATCAAGCACGGCTTTCGCCGCGGCGACAAGCCTTTTGTCAGGGGTGAAGTATGTTACGAAGGGGGCGCTTTCCCTTGCCCATTCCATATTATAGTCGTGATAGACAAGCTTGCTCGCCACGACCGCTCCGCCAAGGGGCAGCGACGAGCAATTCCCAGCGAGCCCGATGTTTAAAAGCGCGTCGCAGCCGAGCGCGGAGATATTGAACTGGGTCGTTGCGGCGGCGTTCGATTTTCCGATACCGCCGATACAAAGATTAATTTCGTGGCCGCCGATTTTTCCGCTTGTTATGGGTATGCCGCACATAATCGAGCTTTTAACCTCGCTCATTTTGCCGGTAAGCAATTTGATTTCGTCCTCAAACGCGCATACGATAGATATTTTCATATTTTCTCCAATAATCAGACATTGAATTTGAACAGGGTGACGTCGCCGTCCTGCATAACGTATTCCTTGCCCTCGCTTCGCACAAGACCTTTTTCCTTTGCCGCCGCCATAGTGCCGCAGGCGGCTAAATCGTCGAACGCGACGATTTCCGCGCGGATAAATCCGCGCTCAAAATCCGTATGGATTTTGCCCGCCGCCTGCGGAGCCTTGGTTCCGCGCTTAATTGTCCATGCACGGCATTCGTCCGCTCCGCCCGTAAGGAAGGATATAAGACCGAGAAGGCTGTAGCCCTCTTTTATAAGCTTGTCAAGGCCGCTTTCTTCTATGCCGAGTTCTTTTAAAAACTCGCTTTTTTCTTCGCCCGAAAGGGAGGCAAGCTCCTCCTCCGCGCGCGCGCAAACGGCGATAACGCCGGCACCCTCGCTTTTCGCGAGTTCGGAAACCTTTTGGTAATGGGGGTTTTTGTCCGCTCCGTCGAAAAGGTCGTTGTCCGAAAGATTGGCGGCGTAAATTATCGGCTTCGCCGAAAGAAGGGGCATATCGTCGAGCACGGCTTTTTCGGTGTCGTTCTTGATTTCAACCCTGCGCGCAGGCTTTCCGCTTTCAAGGTGGTCGTGGAGCCGATTGAGAAATTCGAGCTCGGCGGCAAGCCCTCTGTCGCCCTTCAGCGCCTTGGTCGTCTTGTCAATGCGGCGCTCGACGATTTCCATATCTGAAAGGATAAGCTCGATGTCGATGATTTCGATATCCCGAAGGGGGTCGACCGAGCCGTCAACGTGGATTATCTCGTTGTCCTCAAAGCAGCGAACGACGTGGATAACGGCGTCGACCTCGCGAATGTGTGAAAGAAACTTATTGCCGAGTCCCTCGCCTTTGGACGCGCCTTTAACAAGACCCGCGATGTCGACAAACTCTATCGTGGCGGGGGTATATTTTTTTGGGTTATAAAGCTTGCTCAGCCAGTCAAGGCGGCTGTCGGGAACGGCAACCGTTCCGACGTTGGGTTCAATCGTGCAAAACGGAAAATTCGCCGCCGCCGCGCCCGCGTTGGTAATGGCGTTAAAAAGTGTGCTTTTTCCGACGTTCGGAAGACCGACGATGCCTAATTTCATATCAAAAACCTTCGCTTACAATAAATTTCGACAAAACTTGTTTATACCGACAATTATATATTATAATTAGGGCATAAGCAAGATTAACAGTTTATCTATATTTGTATGTTACCATTAAGCGAAAAACAAACCGTACTGTTTTTGTGAAAGGGCATGGATATGAACAAAACGAAAATTTTGGTTGTTGACGACGAAAAGAATATCTGCGAGCTTCTGCGGCTTTACCTTGAAAAAGAGGGTTATGAGGTTTTAATGGCTTACAACGGAAGCGACGCGATTTCGCTTGTGCGCGAAAAGAACCCTTCGCTTGTACTGCTTGATATAATGATGCCTGTGGTGGACGGCTGGGAGGCGTGCCGCGGCATACGCGAGTTTTCAAGCGTGCCGATAATTATGCTTACCGCCAAGGGCGAGACATTCGACAAGGTTATGGGTCTTGAGCTTGGCGCGGACGACTACGTCGTTAAACCCTTCGACACCAAGGAGGTCGTCGCGAGAATAAAGGCGGTGCTTCGCCGCACAAACGGCGACGATGAGAGCGGAGAAGTTGTTTACGAAAAGCTTTCGGTCAACATCGTTCGATATGAATTAAAGGTCGACGGAATTGTTATAGACACTCCGCCGAAGGAGCTGGAGCTTCTTTATCACCTTGCTAAAAATCCCAACAGAGTCTATACACGCGACCAGCTTCTCGACGAGGTATGGGGATTTGAGTATTTCGGTGACAGCCGAACGGTCGACGTCCACATAAAACGTCTTCGCGAAAAGCTTGAGGGCGTTTCCGAGCAGTGGTCGCTTAAAACCGTGTGGGGCGTAGGATACAAGTTCGAGGTCAAATAATTTAGGAAGTTAATATGCGAGACAATCTGTTCAGACGATATATCAATATGTTTGCGGGAATGCTCCTTGCGTGTACGATACTGCTTGGAGTTGCGTTCCTGTATTTTTCGGCGCAGAATTTTACGACAGACAAACAGATTATGCTCGAAAACGCCGCCGAGCGAGCGCGTGAGCTTATCACGAGCGATACAACCGTGGAGGGCTCGACCCTTGTTGTTGACGACAAGCTCGTCACGGGCTTTAAGACCATTTTTGAGTCGTCGGGCGCGACGGTATTCTTCGCCGACGCCGACGGAACGGTTCAGTTTTGCTCCGACGGAGGGGACTGCATTCACAAGAAATTTCCCGTTTCGAAAAAGGTGCTCGAGTTGGCTGTGAAAAAGGGCAAATACGAAAGCGCCGACTATTTTGAGGGCGTGTTTACCCCGAATAAGGGAACATACCAGTATTGCGTTCCTGTTTGGGGCGAAAACGACTCGGTTATCGGTTTCGTTTTTGCCGTCACGCCGATTGCGACGCTCTATGCTTTTCTCATTAATTTGGGCATAACCTTTTTGGCGGCGGTGGGTGTTATGCTTATATGCGCCGTGCTCATTATTTATAACACCACAAAGCAGCTTACAAAGCCGCTTCACGAAATGTCGGCGGCGGCGAAGAGCTTCGGCTCGGGCGATTTTTCCGCGCGCGTTAACGTCGAGGGCGACGACGAAATCGCCAACCTTGCGACGGCGTTCAACAATATGGCTGAATCGCTTTCGGAATTTGAGCGAACGAGGACGAATTTTATCGCGAACGTTTCGCACGAGCTTCGCACTCCGATGACGACGATAGGCGGATATATCGACGGCATTCTCGACGGCACGATACCACGAAGCCGCGAAAACCATTATCTTTCGATTGTGTCCGACGAGGTCAAAAGGCTCTCGCGTCTGACGTCGTCGCTGCTTGATATAACGCGGCTTGAGGACGGCGCGGCAAAGGCGACCCTTAAAACCTGTAACGCTTGGGACGTCGTGCTTTCGGTTATGTGGAACGCCGAAAAGCGTATAGTCGACAAACAGCTTGAAGTGACCGAGTTGGAGGTTTCGCCCTGCTACATAATGTGCGACCCGGATATGTTTTATCAGGTCGTTTACAATCTGCTTGACAATGCGATAAAGTTCACTCCAAAAAACGGCGAAATTACCGTTAAGGTCGAGCCGGCGGGCTCGCTTACGAACATATCAATAAGAAACACGGGCGGAGGGGTTTCTAACGAGGAGCTTCAGCATATCTTTGAGCGTTTTTACAAGACCGACAAATCGCGCGGGCTTGATAAAACGGGCACCGGACTTGGGCTTTATATCGTAAAAACACTTGTCGGAAAGATGGACGGCACAATAGCCGCGTCGAGCGAGCTTAACAAATATACCGAGTTCACCCTTTCGTTCAAAACGGGGGCGGAGGAAAAGGGCAGACAGAAAAATCAGAACATACCTGTGTTCTCAACCGCGAGACCGAAGGTTAAAATTATACCTAATAAGGAATCGTGGATAGATAAGTTAAGCCGAACCATAAGAAGGGGAAAATAGTATTAAACGCCGCTTTGAAAAAAAGCGGCGTTCATTGACCTTGGTTTTAATATTGAGTATAATACATATTGTCCGGGTCGAGGCCTTGGGCAAAAGGCGAGGGGGGATACGCTATGCTGAAAATAGCTCCGTCAATTTTAAGCAGTGATTTTTCGCGCTTGGGCGACGAGGTGAAGGACGTGCTTGACGGGGGAGCGGATTGGATACACGTCGACGTTATGGACGGCGTTTTCGTTCCGAACATTTCCTTCGGCATTCCGATATTAAAAAGCATAAGCGGTTCGGCGGCGGCGTTTTACGACGTTCACCTTATGATAAAAAACCCCATACAATATATAGACGACTTTGCCGACGCGGGCGCGAGCTCCATCACCTTTCATTTGGAAAGCGATTCCGACGTCGTCGCGACGATAGAAAAGATAAGAGCCAAGGGGAAAAAGGTCGGAATTTCGCTTAAACCGAAAACCAAAGCCGAGGATATTTTGCCCCTTCTTCCGCTTGTTGATATGGTGCTTGTTATGACGGTTGAGCCAGGCTTCGGCGGTCAGAGCTTTATGGCGGAGCAATGTGATAAAATTCGTATAATAAGGAAGGAAGCCGAACGCTTGGGGCTTTCTGATTTTGATATTGAGGTCGACGGAGGAATAACCGTTGACACGGCGGCGCTCGTGACAGACGCGGGCGCGAACGTCCTTGTTTCGGGCTCGGCGGTTTTCGGAAGTGACGAGCGCAAGAAGGCTATCGCCGCGCTTCGCTGTGCGGCAAACAAGGTTAAGGAGAACTAATGGGAGCAGTTGGACAAAAAAAGGAGCTACATATTTCTTTTCGCCCCTGCCGCGATTATCTTATCGCGCTTTTGCCGCTTATGATTATGGCGGTCTATCTTTATGGACTGCGACCGGTTTTTATCTTTCTCATAGCGGTGGCGACGGCATTTGTCTGCGATGTGCTTGTGGGCGCGGTACTGAAAAAAGGGTACGACGTGAGCGACATTTCAAGCTATATGTTTGCGCTTATATATGTGCTTATGCTTCCCGCGTCGGTAAGATACGGGATTGTAGTTTTGGGCGTTGCGTTCACCGTTTTAATCGGCAAGTATGCTTTCGGCGGCTATGGCAAATACCCCTTTCACCCGTCGGCGTTCGGCTTCGCTTTCATAAGCGTAAGCTTTCCGAACGAGATATACCGCTATCCCGCCTCCTTCAGCGCAATCGGAACGGGAGCGGACAGCGGCGCGGCACTTTTTTCGGGGGTCGCAAGCTCGCTTAAATACGGCGGCGTTCCGTCGATAGATACCGTTGATTTGTTTTTGGGCAATTACCCCGGTCCTATGGGTACGACCTTCTGTTTAATCATACTTGCCTGTATGGTTTTGTTTATCGTTCATAAAACGATAAGCTGGCAGATTTCGCTTGCTTTCCTTGCGACCTGCGCGGCGTGGGCGGCGGCTTTTCCGCGTATTCAAACGGGCAGTCTTCAGTCGGTCATATATGAGCTTCTTTCGGGCGCGGTTATTTTTGCCGCCGTCTTTATTGTACCCGAAGCGACGGTTACGCCCAAGAACCCTATGGCAAAGGCAATTTACGGAATACTGCTCGGCGCGGTAACTATGGCGTTTCGAACCTTTGGCGCCTACGAAATGGGCGTTTGCTTCGCGCTGCTTATTATGAGCCCGATTTCCAGCTACCTCGACAGGACGATAGGCTCAAAGAAAAAGCTGAAATATAAAGGAGGGGAAAAGGCGTAATGAAGCCGAACAGACAAAACAAGGTTTCCCTTCCGCTCAACGAGGCAATAAAACGCGATTTGGTGTTTTTCTACAACCCTATTCTTATTCAGGGGCTTGCCCTTACTCCCGCAATCGCCGCGACCACGACCCTTAAAAATTCGGTTATACTGTCCATTGCGATATTTCTTATCGTCACACCCACGAGGCTTTTAAGCGAGCTTCTGTTAAGCTGGCTTAAAGTTCCGCGTATTCGCGCTGTGGTTTACGTTATGATTTCGGGCATCATATATATACCTGCATTTTTGCTTTTAGATTCGTTATTCGGCACCGATATCGTCGGACCGGGAATATACCTTCCTATGCTTGCCGTCGACGGACTTGTAATTTCGCGCTTCGAGCTTCCGACGAGGGAAAGCGCGTGGCTTGCTTTAAAAAACGGGCTTAACACCTCTCTTGGCGCGGCGATTGTACTTCTGCTACTTGGGGCGGTGCGCGAGATACTGAGTCTTGGTACCATATACGGCGTTATTCTCACGGAAAATCCGCTTCTTTCGAGCGCCGGCACTATTCCCGTGGGTATAATTCTTGTTGCTGTTTTCGCGGCGGCGTTCCAGTGCGCCGTGGGAATATACAAGCGGGAGCATTTTATTTTGGAGGCGAAGAATGAATAGTTTATTTGTCAACTCCATACAGAATTTCTTTGTTCTTGCGCTTATTGCCGTTACCCTTCAAAACACGGTTTTTTCCCGCGCGCTTGGAATAAGCAGTCTTATTTCGCTTATCGACGACACGACGAGCACGATAATTTTCGGTATTCTTTTAACCCTCGTCAATCTTTTAAGCGGGGTTATGAATTTTTTTCTCTACAACAATGTGCTGATTTATAACCCATATGTCGAATATCTTCGTCCGCTTTCGATGTTCGCGTGTATGATTGTCGCGTTTTTTATTATCTATATTTTCGCAATTAAATTCGCTCCATATGAGCACATAAACAAATGCGCGCAGGCTATGCCGCTCGCAACCTTTAACTGCACGGTGCTCGGCACGCTTCTTCTTACCACAACCAAGCAGTTTTCTCTCTTAGGAACTATCGGCTTTAATATAGGCTCCAGCGTCGGCTTCGTTATCGCGGTTTTTCTCGTGACCGAGGGACAAAGAAGAATAAACTCGTCCGACGTACCCGCGTCGTTTCGCGGACTTCCTGTGATGCTTTTATATATAGCGGGCCTTGCCCTTGCGGTCTATGGGCTAACGGGATACTCGTTCTCCTTCTGAAAAGATAACGAACGGGGAAATTTCCGAAAAGGACTGTTTAACTTATGACTCAGCGTAAAAAACAAATCGCGGCGAACCTTCTTATGCTTTTGGGTTCGCTTATCTGGGGCGGCGCGTTCGTCGCCCAAAGCATCGGGGCGGAAAGCGTTGGCGCGTTTACCTTCGGCGGCATAAGGTTCCTCGTCGGAACGATAGTTATTCTTCCCATAATGTATTTTATGAACAGGAAAAAGGAAAAGGGATGGGATACCGCGACAACGGGTGAATATCTGAAGGGCGGAATCATCTGCGGATTATCTCTTTTCTTCGGAGCGTATTTTCAGCAGCTCGGACTTCAATACACCACGGCGGGTAAAGCGGGCTTTGTAACGGGACTTTATATTATTCTGGTTCCGATTTTCGGGTTTATTCTGTACAAGCGCCGGTGCGGTTCTCGGGTGCTTGTAGCGACGCTGTTGGCGCTCGTCGGGATTTTTCTTCTTTGCGTTTCGGGGGAGCTTGGGGTCAATATCGGCGACTTCTATGTTTTTATCGGCTCGCTTTTTTGGGCGGCGCAAATTCTTTTAATTGAAAAATTCGCTTCGCGTCTCGACGGACTCAAATTCGCCGTGGCCGAATTTATGACCTGCTCGGTGGTAAGCCTCATCTGTATGGCAATTTTCGAGCAACCGACGCTTGAGGGTATTGCGGCGGCGTGGATTCCCCTCGCTTTTTGCGGAGTGCTTTCGGTTGGCGTCGGTTTTACCGCGCAGATTATCTGTCTTCAGTACACCGACCCGACGGTCGCCTCGCTTCTTATGAGCAGCGAATCGGTTTTCAGCGTGATATTCGGATTTCTTATTCTTCACGAAACGCTTGCGCCCCGTCAGATTATCGGTTGTCTGCTTGTCTTCGGCGCGGTTCTCTTGGCGCAGACCTATCCCAAAAAAACGGAATAATAGACAAAAAAGAGCACAAAAAAAGTGCGTTATTTCGCTTGAATTAGTTTCAACTAACTAATATAATAAAGATACGAAAGGAGATTATTTATGGCAAACATTAAAGGAACAAAAACGGAATCAAATCTTCTTACCGCATTCGCGGGAGAAAGTCAGGCACGCAACAAATACACCTATTTCGCAAGTCAGGCAAAAAAGGACGGCTATGTTCAAATAGGCAAAATTTTTGAAGAAACCGCGGATAATGAAAAGGAGCACGCAAAGCTCTGGTTTAAGCTTCTCGGCGGAATAGGCACAACCGCCGAAAACCTCGCGGCGGCGGCAGACGGTGAAAATTACGAATGGACAGAAATGTACGCCGAGTTCGCGAAGATAGCGAAGGAGGAGGGCTTTGAGGCGATTTCAAGAATGCTTGAAGGCGTCGGTCAAATCGAGAAGGAGCACGAGGAACGCTATCGCGCGCTTTTGAAGAACATTGAGGACGGCTCGGTTTTCAAGAAAAACGGCGTTGTTGTGTGGAAATGCAGCAACTGCGGACATATTCATATCGCCGAGGCGGCTCCCGAAATCTGCCCCGTTTGCGCCCATCCACAAGCCTATTTCGAGCTTCAGTCGAAAAATTATTAATTATGTTTAAAAGCCTCCCGCCGCAATTTTGCGACGGGAGGCTTTTGTTATTATTGTTTGATTAGTCGGAAAGCTTTTCGACCCGAACGCCCTTAATGCGGCGCTCGTCGCAGGAAAGCGAGGTCAGCTTTAGTCCGCTCACCTCGACGCTTGGGTGCTCGTTTTCGCCGGGAATTCGTGTAAGAAGCTCGCAGAAAAGTCCGCCGATAGTGTCGCTTTCAATGTCCTCGGGCGGCTCGATATCGAAATGCTTGAACACGTCCTCGATTTCGGCGTAGCCGTCGCAGGTAAGACTTCCGTCGCTGTTAACCGAAACAAGCGATTGCTCGTCCTCGTCGTATTCGTCCTCTATATCTCCGACGATACATTCTATTATATCTTCCATAGTGACAATGCCCGACGTTCCGCCGTATTCGTCAACGACGACGGCGAGCTGTATTTTCTTTTGCTTAAATTCAAGCAGAAGCTCCTTTGCTTTTCGCGTTTCGGGAATAAAAATAGTGTTTCTTAAAAGCTCGGTTATTTTTACGCTTTCGGTGTTTTTTCCGACATAGGGAAGAAAGTCCTTGACGTAGGCTATGCCGATTATACGGTCGAGATTTCCCTCATATACGGGTATTCGCGAATACCCCAAGTTAATTGACAGGTTCATTATGTCAGCGACCGAAGCGTCCGAAGCGACGGCTTCGATTTCGGTTCGATGGGTCATTATATCCGACGCGGTCACGTCGTCAAACTCGAAAATGTTGCCTATCATTTCCTTTTGGGTTTCGTCGATTACGTCGAGCTCCTCAACCGTGTCGACAAGCTCAAGAACGTCCTCCTCCGTTACGCCGCCGATTTCGTCCGCCATTCCGCGCGCGTCAATAATTTTTCGAGCGAACGAGGTTACAATATAGGCGAGCGGAATAAAAAGCACGACGGGCTTCAAAAGAAGGTTTTTGTCGCTGCTATAGCCGTCAGAATGTGCTATTCCCCACGAAAGGGGAAGAAAAACAAAAACCGTCGTTGCAAAAAGGGCAAATACAATAAAGATAACCACGCCAAGCGCATTAGCCCAAAAGAATGGATAACGTGACGATAAAAGGTCAACGGTTGAGTTGATAATCAGGTGGGAAAGACTTGTGGAAAGTCTCGCGATGTAAACTACCGAAAGCACCGCGAAGACGAGCGACCATAGAATTGAGGCGACCGCCTTAAGCGAAAGACCGACGCCGCTTTTTTGAATTTCTTTTGTCGTGCTTGCTTCAAGCACGACGCCCGCGTTAATGCAGCTTAAAAATAGAGCCAATAAGCTTATTACAAGTTGAATTATGGGCCAACTGTCGGGGTCCATTTGGTTTACTCCTTTCAAAGCAGGAAAAATATTTGCTTACAGTATAGAACAAAAACTTCAATATGTCCAATTTATACAAAGTCAGAAGAAAAAAACCAACAAAAACACGAATAAAACAAGAGAAAAAAGGATAACTCGAGCGCTTTATTCTTTACAATAATGTATAAAGGTGATAAAATCTTATATTAGCTAAAACTATTCGAGAGAATTAAAATATAGGAGGACTTTATGGCACGAAAAATGCTAACAATGGACGGCAACAATGCTGCCGCTCATGTATCCTACGCTTATACCGACGTCGCGGCAATCTACCCGATTACGCCGTCTTCGGTTATGGCGGAGGTCGTCGACGAGAGGTCGGCAAAGGGACAGAAGAATATCTTTGGACACGAGGTAAAGGTTGTTGAAATGCAGTCCGAGGCCGGCGCCGCGGGCGCGGTTCACGGCTCGCTTGCCGCGGGCGCGCTTACCACGACGTTCACCGCTTCGCAGGGACTTCTTCTTATGATTCCGAATATGTACAAAATCGCGGGCGAACTTCTTCCTTGCGTTATCGACGTTTCCGCTCGTGCAATCGCAAGCCACGCGCTTTCGATTTTCGGCGACCATTCGGACGTTATGGCTTGCCGTCAGACAGGCTTCGCAATGCTCGCAGAGAGCAGTGTTCAGGAGGTTATGGACTTAACGCCCGTCGCCCACTGCTCGGCGATTAAGGGGCGCGTTCCGTTCATCAATTTCTTTGACGGCTTCCGCACCTCGCACGAAATCCAGAAAATTGAGGTTTGGGACTATGCAGACCTCGACGCAATGGTAGACAAAGACGCCATTGACGCTTTCCGAAAAGCGGCGCTCAACCCTGAGCACCCCGTCCTTCGCGGAACGGCGCAGAATCCCGACATCTTCTTCCAGGCGCGCGAAGCGTCAAACCGCTTCTACAACGACCTTCCCGCAATAGTTGAAGGTTATATGGCTGAGGTCAACAAGCGCATAGGCACAAACTACGGTCTGTTCAATTATTACGGTGCGGCTGACGCCGATACGGTTATCATCGCAATGGGCTCGGTTTGCGACACTATCGAAGAAACAATAGATTACCTCAACGCTTCGGGCAAGAAGACAGGATTGGTTAAGGTTCGTCTTTACCGTCCGTTCTCGGCGAAACACCTTATCGCCGCGCTCCCGAAGTCGGTTAAAAATATCGCGGTTCTCGACCGCACAAAAGAGCCCGGCGCGCTTGGAGAGCCGCTCTATCTCGACGTTATCGGCGCTCTTCGCGGAACCGAGTTTGACAAGGCTAATATCGTTTCCGGCCGCTACGGTCTCGGAAGCAAGGACACAACCCCCGCGCAGATTATCGCCGTTTATAAAAACGCCGCGGCGGCGGACGGCAAGAAGATGTTCACCATCGGCATCACCGACGACGTCACCTATCTTTCGCTTGAAAACGGCGAAAACCCCGACACAACCCCTGCGGGCACGACCTGCTGTAAGTTCTGGGGTCTTGGCTCGGACGGTACGGTCGGCGCGAACAAGAACTCGATAAAAATCATCGGCGACCATACCGATATGTTTGCTCAGGCGTATTTTGCATATGACTCCAAGAAGTCGGGCGGTATTACTATCTCCCATCTTCGTTTCGGCAAAACCCCCATTCGTTCAACCTATCTTATCGACAAGGCCGATTTCGTAGCCTGCCACAATCCCGCATACATCGGCAAATACGATATGATTGAAGACATTAAGCCCGGCGGCAAGTTCTTACTCAACTGCCAGTGGGATTTAGCCGAGCTTTCTGAGCACCTTCCCGCAAAGGATAAGAAGTATATCGCCGAGAACAATATCGAGCTTTATACTATCGACGCTATCGCCATTGACAAGAAGCTTGGTCTTCGCGGAAAATACAACACGGTGCTTCAGTCGGCGTTCTTTAAGCTTGCGGCGATTATTCCCGAGGCTGACGCGATTAAGTATATGAAGGACGCGGCGACGAAGTCCTATTCGAAGAAGGGCGACGATATCGTTAAGATGAACCACGACGCTATCGACGCGGGCGTTGACGCCACGGTTAAAATCGACATTCCTGCCGATTGGAAAAACGCCACGGGCGAAACGAAGATTGAAAAAGCGACGGGCGACCGCAAGGACCTCGTTGATTTCGTAAACGATATTCTTATTCCCACAAGCCTTCAGAAGGGCGACGCGCTTCCTGTTTCGACCTTCTCCGGACGCGAGGACGGACATATGCCGCAGGGCTCCGCTGCTTATGAAAAGCGCGGCGTCGCCGTTGCCGTTCCGTCGTGGAATCCCGACAACTGCATTCAGTGCAATTTCTGCTCCTACGTCTGCCCCCATGCGGTGCTTCGTCCTGTCGCGATGACGGCGGACGAGCTTGCCAAGGCTCCCGAAGGGACCAAGTCGATTGATATGATGGGCGTCGCGGGTGTGAAGATGGTTATGACCGCTTCGGTTCTCGACTGCACAGGCTGTGGAAGCTGCGTAAGCGTATGCCCCGGAAAGCAGGGCAACAAGGCGCTTACTATGGAGCCGCTTGAATCACAGGAAAAGGAACAGGACGTATTCAATTACGGCCTTACGCTTAACGAAAATCCCGACGTCGCCGCTAAATTCAGCGATAAGACGGTAAAGGGAAGCCAGTTCAAGCAGCCGCTCCTCGAGTTCTCGGGTGCTTGCGGCGGCTGCGGCGAAACGCCGTACGCCAAGCTTGTAACACAGCTTTTCGGCGACAGAATGTATATCGCGAACGCCACGGGCTGTTCGTCAATTTGGGGCGGAAGCGCTCCGTCCACGCCGTACACCGTCAACAAGGAAGGTCACGGACCTGCTTGGGCAAACTCCCTGTTTGAGGACAACGCGGAATACGGACTTGGAATGTTTATCGCTCAGGATACCCTTCGCAACCGCGTAATCGACGAGGTTAAGGCGCTTGGCGAAAAGGCAAGCGGCGAAGCCAAGACGGCTATCGACGAATACATCGCGACGGCGAACGACGGTGCGGCGAACAAGGTCGCGACCGACAAGCTTGTCAAGGCGCTTTCGTCTTGCGGCTGTGAGGACGGCAAGGCTATCCTTAAGAACAAGGATATGCTCGCAAAGAAATCGGTATGGGCGTTCGGCGGAGACGGTTGGGCGTATGATATCGGCTTTGGCGGACTTGACCACGCTATCGCTTCGGGCAAGGACATCAATATACTCGTTTTTGACACCGAGGTTTATTCGAACACAGGCGGCCAGTCCTCAAAATCCACCCCGACAGGCGCTGTTGCTCAGTTCGCGGCGGCAGGTAAGGAAGTCAAGAAAAAAGACCTTGCGGCTATCGCAATGAGCTATGGCTACGTCTATGTCGCGCAAATCGCGATGGGCGCCGATTACAATCAGACACTTAAGGCTTTACACGAGGCGGAAAGCTACAATGGTCCGTCACTCGTTATTGCATACGCGCCGTGTATCAACCACGGAATTAAGGGCGGTCTTGTCAATGCGCAGACCGAAATAAAGAAGGCTGTCGCCTGCGGATATTGGCACAACTTCCGCTTCGACCCGCGTCTTGCTAAGGACGGCAAGAACCCCTTCCAGCTCGACAGCAAGGAGCCGACAGAGGATTACGTTTCCTTCATTAAGAACGAAGTCCGTTACAGCTCGCTCGAGCGTTCCTTCCCCGACCGCGCCTCCGACCTCTTCGAGAAGGCGACCGAGAACGCGAAGGACAAATACGCCGCGCTTGTCGAAAGAGCGCAGGGTTAACGCCTGCTCGCGACCTGATACCACAACAAAAAGCCCGCTCAAAAGAGCGGGCTTTAGCTTTGCTTTGCGAGGTAGGCGTATACCGTTTGAAAAGCTTTATTTGTGCAATAGACTGCGCTGGCGGCGCTGTCGACATAGTACAGACTGCCGCTTCGTCGCGCGAGGAAAATATCTCTTTGTTTTTTTGCATCGGCACAAAGGGAACACGGCGGAAAAGACCGAAAGAATAAGTATACAAGCGAGCTTTTTTATAGCGCTATCCTGCGATATTTATTTTATATTTCTTTTATGATATAATACCACATATATAGCCGCGAGAGCAGGACACGGCAAAGGGAAATATTGTAATATTTTAAAAGCTTCGCGAAAACGCTTTGCGGGGCGCTGAAGGAGACGTATGGCGAGGTTAGCAAAAAAAATAGGTATTTTTTTAATACCCTTCATAATTCTCTTTATTTTATTTTTTATCTTTGAGCCGTATGATTATTTCGCCTTAAAAGGGGACGCGATATATCTTTCGAAGCCGCTGTCCTCGGTGCGCGAGGTTATGATAAAAAAGCCGTCGAAAATTATTTTCGGGGATTCCCAAATGGCAAACCTCAACACCGAATATATCGGTGAGCTTACGGGCGAGGAGTACGCTATGCTCGGCTTTGGCGGTGCGGGACTTGGCGAAAGTATGGATTTGTTTTGGTTTGCGACCGAAAACACCAAGCTTGAAAAGGTCGTTTTCGGCGTGAGCTTTTATTCTCTTGGAAGATATTCCGACGAGGGAAGAATACCCGACGTTTTGGAGCAGGCGAAAAGTCCCTTTAAATTCGTTAGTCGCTTTAACTATTGGCTTGAGGCGATTAACACCGTGAAATATAAGACGGTCAACGCCGCGGCGAAGCTTCTTGACAAGCCTGAATGGCTCTGGTATCCCGAAGACCCGACGGCTTTTGCGCCGCAGGATATTCCGCAGCAAGCAGGCAAGGTTTATCGGAAAAATCTTGAGGATTATGCGGATGTAATTTATCAACAGGTTGGCGACAGCTATCGCATAGACCCGAGGGTATACGAGCGGTTTTCCGAGATTATTGATTATTGCGACGAAAATGACATAGAGCTTGTTTTTGTCTTTCCCCCTGTTCACAAGTCGATTTTCACCAACGTCATTGAGCCTCGCGGAATAGGCGACGAGCTTGACGAGGCGAAGCAGTTTTTTATCGACCGCGCGATTGTTTACGATATGCAGTTCGTCAACGATTTCACCTCGGACGATGACAACTTTTTTGACGGATTTCATTTGGCAAGCGAGCAGAAAAAATATTTCGCCAAGATGCTTTTTGGTGACGTCGACACGGACGATGTAAGAATTTATAGATAAACGAGGGTGGAGCGGTGCTTTTTAATTCGGTAAAATATATAATATTCATCGCCGTTGCGGTAACGCTGTACTATTTGCTGCCCAAGAAGGTAAGGAACATCTTTTTGCTTGTGACAAGCTATGTGTTCTATATGTGGGCGATACCGCAGTACGGGGTATTGGTGCTGTTCACGACGGGGTTAAGCTACTTCGCCGCGCGCTTAATAGATAAAACTGAAAAAGCGAAAACACGAAAGACGTTTCTTGTAATAAGTATACTTTTATGTATTTCCTTCCTTGTTGTGTTTAAGTATTACAACTTTTTTATGGAGGAGCTGACGGCGCTGATGTCCTTGGTTGGCGTTGCCTTTGTGCCGGCGAAATTCACCCTTGCGTTGCCGATGGGCTTGAGCTTTTATACCTTTCAGGTTATCGGCTATAACGTGGACGTATACAACAAGAAGGTTGAAAGCGAAAAGAACTTCATAGATTACGCGCTTTTCGTAAGCTTTTTTCCGCAGATATTGGCGGGGCCAATCGGACGGGCGAACGAGATGCTCCCGCAGTATAAGCAGGAGCATAAGCTTGAATATTCGAATATAGTCGAAGGGCTTCAGCGCTTTCTTACGGGCGCGTTCAAAAAGGTGGTTATCGCCGACGGGCTTGGCAAAATAATCGACGGCGTTTACGGAAATCTACCCGAATACAAAGGTCTTACCCTTATCTTTACGGTTTTCGCTTACACCGTTCAGATGTACTGTGATTTTTCTGGATATACGGATATGGCAATCGGAAGCGGAAAGCTTTTCGGCTTCACCCTTCGCGAAAACTTCAGAACGCCGTATCTTGCGACCGATATGGGCGACCTTTGGTCGCGCTGGCATATGTCGCTTACAAGCTGGTTCAACGATTATATCTTTACGCCGCTCGTCTGGTCGCGCTGGGTAAACAAGTTTGTTTTCGGCAAGAAGTGGGAGGAACACAAGCCCCATTTCATAACGAATATAATTATAATCTTTTTAATAAGCGGTCTTTGGCACGGCGCCGGCATTACATATGTCGTTTGGGGCTTGTTCCACGGAATTGTCCGTTCGCTTGAGGAGCTTGCGGCGCGTCTTCGTCCGAAGAAAAAACGCAAGAAAAAGAAAACGGGCATTGTTCTTTGGCTCTGCCGCGCGAAGGTTGTGCTTATTTGGACCTTCTCGCTTTTGATTTTCAGAGCAGCGAGCCTTTCTGACGTTGCTTATGTAGTAAAGAATATGTTTAACGGCATTTCGGTTTCCACCGCCAAGGCTCAAATTCTTCACCTTGCCGCGGCTGACATAGCGACGAGCGGAACCTATTATCTGATTTTTTTCGGAACTATTATAGTATCGTTCATTATAAGCAGTATGTTTGAGCTTCGCGTTAACCGCGCGTTCGAGCTGGACGGAATAAAGACAAACAATCCCGTTTCGCTTTACGGCAAAAAGACGCGCTGGCTTTTGTATTGGTTTATGGGGATAACGACGCTTTTGTTTTATTTTATCGCGCTTACGAGCGCTAACAGCGGCGCGAGCTTCATTTACTTTGGATTTTAACCTTTTGGAGTGAAAGTATGCTTTTTAATTCGGTAAAATATATAATATTTATCGCCGTAGCGGTGACGCTGTACTATTTGCTGCCCAAGAAGGTAAGGAACATCTTTTTGCTTGTGACAAGCTATGTGTTCTATATGTGGGCGATACCGCAGTACGGGGTATTGGTGCTGTTCACGACGGGGTTAAGCTACTTCGCCGCGCGCTTAATAGATAAAACTGAAAAAGCGAAAACACGAAAGACGTTTCTTGTAATAAGTATACTTTTATGTATTTCCTTCCTTGTTGTGTTTAAGTATTACAACTTTTTTATGGAGGAGCTGACGGCGCTGATGTCCTTGGTTGGCGTTGCCTTTGTGCCGGCGAAATTCACCCTTGCGTTGCCGATGGGCTTGAGCTTTTATACCTTTCAGGTTATCGGCTATAACGTGGACGTATACAACAAGAAGGTTGAAAGCGAAAAGAACTTCATAGATTACGCGCTTTTCGTAAGCTTTTTTCCGCAGATATTGGCGGGGCCAATCGGACGGGCGAACGAGATGCTCCCGCAGTATAAGCAGGAGCATAAGCTTGAATATTCGAATATAGTCGAAGGGCTTCAGCGCTTTCTTACGGGCGCGTTCAAAAAGGTGGTTATCGCCGACGGGCTTGGAAAAATTGTTGATGCGATATACGGAAATATCGATGAATACGCAGGCTTAACGCTTTTTGTTGCCGTGGTCGCCTACGCGCTTCAGATTTATTTTGATTTTTCTGGATATACCGATATGGCAATCGGAAGCGGAAAGCTTTTCGGCTTCACCCTTCGCGAAAATTTCAGAACACCCTACCTTGCGACAAATATGGGCGACTTTTGGTTGCGCTGGCATATGTCGCTTACAAGCTGGTTCCGCGATTATGTCTATATTCCCCTCGGAGGAAACAGAAAGGGATTTTTAAGAAAGCTTTTAAATGTTCTAATCGTTTTCTTTTTAAGCGGACTTTGGCACGGCGCGAGCGAGAATTATATCGTCTGGGGACTTTGGCTTGCCTTTTTCCGCATTATTGAAGAGCTTGTCACCAAAGCGAGAGGGCTTAAAAAGACGGAATATAAAACTAAGGCCGGAAGAATATTCGGAAGGCTTTATACCGATATTGTCGTTGTCGTCGGGTGGATATTCTTTCGGCTTTCCGATTTTTCAAAAGTAAAGTATGTGTTTTACAATCTTTTTAAAAAGGCGCCGGTCTTGGATACGCTTCGAGCCGTTGAAGAAGCCGTTATGGTTGACGGCGTTTCACGCGGTGGATATATGACGCTTTTTTATGGCGTTATGATTTTATCTCTTGGAGTTGCGCTTATGCTTAGCTTGAAGATGTATAGGTCGCTAAAACAGAACTCGCTTCTTTCAAACAATCCCCTTGCGCTTTACACAACGAAGGCGCGGTGGCTGCTTTATTGGTTTATGGGTATAGCGACGGTGATATTCTTTATTATCGCGCGCTCGGGCGACAACTCTTCCGCACAGTTTATTTATTTGGGTTATTAAGGGAAATAAGATGTTAAAACGAATAATTAAAAAGTTATTAATATTTATTATACCCTTCGTTTTGGGCGTTGCTTTTTTTGTCGCTTTCGAGCCGTACAACTATTGGCTCATTAAGGATAATTCGTCTTATCTCGGACGTGCGGTTTATTCCGTTCGCCGCTTAAAATCGGGCAGATGCAAAAACATAATTCTTGGAAATTCGCTTATGGCAAACTGGAACGAGGATTATGTCGAACAAATAAGCGGGGTGGACTATGACAACCTTGCTTACGGCGGTGCGAGCCTTTATGAGACGGTTGAGGAATTTTGGTATGCGGCGGAGCATTGCGACCTCGAACGGGTGGTTATAGGGGTGAATTTTTACACGATGAATACCGAAATGCGTTCCGAAACGCGCTTCCAAAACACCGTTAAGCTTGCGGAGAACCCGCTAAGCTTTATCGGCGGCGCAAGCTATTGGTCGGATGCAATCACAAACTTTAACGTGAAAGGCGTCAACCTAATCGCCGACGTCACGGGAAATGAACAATATCGGCGGCGGGTTGACGACCCCTCCTCGATGAACCAAAATCTTTCGACAGAGGAAATTGCGATATATAATCAGGCGGGCGAGCGAGAGGATATTAAGGCTTACGGAGCCACTATTTATGACCAGTGCGCCGAATACGGCTTTAATTTTGATTATATCGACGCGCTTACCGAAATCGCAGACTACTGTAACGACAATGATATTGAAATCATTTTTGTCATATCAAACTGCAACAAGGTTTTGTGGGATAACGTTATTTATAAGGTGGGGCTCGAAAGCTATATGGCAAAGTATAAGGACGCCCTCAAAAGCTGTGCGACGGTATATGATTTTGAGTTTGACAACGAACAGGCGGCGAACGACGATGTATATCTCGACGGAATGCACCTTGTTCGCGACGAGAAGATGCGGCTTATTCGCGTGGTCTTCGGCGGCGAAGCGGACAAGAACTGTATGATAACCGCAAAGGAAGATTATATTAAGAATAACGCATAACAAAAAGCCCCGAACTCTCGTTCGGGGCTTTCAAAAAAGGGGTACAGTTAATGAGGAGGAATAATGCTATTGTACGAAGTTTGCGGCTAACTTTTGTACACTCTTAGTATATACAAGAACCATTAGTAATTTGTGAAACAATTATTAATTATTTGTGAATAACTAAAAGCTTTACAAATCGAAAGTCATATGCTACAATAATTACAAACAAATGTTCCTCAAGCGCCGATAAGGAGGCTGTAAAATGAGCGAAAAAAAGAACGAGCTATATAAATATCTTATGGAAAACAGCTTTGACGCGCCGCCGACGGTGCGGGAGCTTTGTGAGGCACTCGATATTAAATCGACCTCTTCGGTTCACCGTATGCTCCATGAGCTTGAGGAGGAGGGGCTTGTTACCATTGCCGAGGGAAAAAGGCGAAACATAAGCCTTTCCAACCAAGGCAACACAATAAAGGTTCCGCTTGTCGGAACGGTTGCGGCGGGTATTCCGATTTTAGCGGAGGAAAACATCGAGGAATACGTTTCCTTCTGCACCACACGCAAGGACACTAAAGACCTTTTTGCGCTTAAGGTTCGCGGCGAGAGTATGATTAACGCCGGAATTTTTAACGGTGACATTATTATCGCCAAGCGGGCGCAGGTTGCCGACAACGGAGAAATCGTTGTCGCCCTTCTCGGCGACGAGGCGACCGTTAAACGCATTTATCGCGTTAACGGACACATTGAGCTTAGAGCGGAGAATCCCGCCTTCCAGCCCATTATAGCCGACGAGGTGACGGTCTTGGGCAAGGTTATCGCTTCAATGAGATATTACGACTGAAAATGATTAAACCCGTCTTCAAATAAAGAAGACGGGTTGTTTTTATATGTAAAATATCCTTGGCTTTTTAGCTTGAAGCTTTTTTCGTCGCTTGAGTTATATCAATTTCCACCTTTTCCGCCGAAAGGAAAAGAACGACCGCTCCCGCCAAGGCAACGACCATACTCATTGTAAGCATGGTTGACGCGTCGTATATATCGAGCAGCCGACCGCCGGCAAGCGAGGCGACTCCGTAGCCCGCGTTAATTGCCGTTGTTATGAACGCCTGACCCTTTACCGAATCCTTTTTATTTAACAGCGCGCTTACATAGTAGACCGAAACAGGAGCGAACAACGCGTAGCTTACCATCTGGAGCGCTTGGGAAAGATATACGCCCGCGACCGAATTCATTACGACAAGAAGAATATTTTTAAGGGCGAAGAAGACCGCTGAAATCCTTATAAGCGTACGACAGCTAAACCGCTTTAAGAGTGTCGTTATCATAACCATAGCGGGTATTTCGACCGCCGCCGCGATTGATACCGCAAGCCCCATATCCTTTTCGGTTCCGTTGACAGAAATAACGATTTGATAGATATAGTTGTTTATATCGCCGTGACTGAAGAAAATCAGTACAACGCCTAAAAGAAAGACCATAAATCGCTTGTTGTTAAGGACAAAATCCTTAAGCGAGGAGGGCGCTTCGGATTGCTCGGTGACGGCAATTGAAGGGGATAAAGAGCCTTGATGGTTATTTTTTTTCGCGCCCTTTTCCCAGAAAAGTATAACGGCAAGGGTAAAACCGACACAGCAGCACAGCGCGCTGATGGGAAGAATATATGTAGGATATCTTTCGAGAAGATAACCGAGAATAAGTGAAAACACGGCGTATGCAAGCGAACCGCTGGCGCGCGCCGCCCCATAATAAATATATATTTTCTTATCCTCAAGCTGTAAAAAAAGCGAATTAATAAGCGGCTGAATGGAACAGATGAGCAAAGACAGTAAGACGGCGATAACCGTCAAGAGCAAGGAACCGCTTAATAGAAAAATAAGCGTCGCGGAAAAGGCCGCGCAGATTATGGAGAGAATTGCCGTTATTTCAACAAGCGTCAGCTTTTTTGTCTTATCAGCAAAGCTTGCAACAATCGGCTGAAACACGACGGCGCCGATGTTCGAAACGGCGAGCATTATTCCTATGGTTGAGTTTGAATAGCCGCGGTCGAGAAGAAAAACGGAAGCAAAGCCGTTCGTCGAGCAGACCGAAAGCCAATAAAGCGCCTGAACAAGCGCGTATTTAAGGGTATATTTTATGTTGAATTGTTTTGTCATTTTAACGTCCTTACAGAAGAAAGGGCTTTTCTGATAATTAAAAAACCGCTTGTATGATTATAACACAAAAAACAAAGCCGTTAAACAAAAAGAAGCCGCCGATATAAATCTGCGGCTTCTTGCGTTGTTGAAGATTATTTAAACAGCTTTTTGATAATGAATATCAAAAGGCAGGCGCCCGCTATCGAGATAAGTATTCCGCCGATAGAGAACTTCGACGCTGAAATCCCGATAAGGGAGGCGACCCAGCCGCCGAGAGCCGAACCGACAATACCGACGAGAATGTTGCGAATTGCGCCGCCCTTGCTGTTCATAATAAGTGAGGCGACCCAGCCGATAACCGCGCCGATAACGATAGAAATAATAAGACTGAAAATGTTCATCAGAAAAACCCCTTTTAATTGATTTCTTAAATAATAACCTTTTTATGACCGAAATACAACGACCTATTTTTTTTTGCCGATTTCGTATTCGTTTATCGCGACGTTTTGTGCGAGGGCGGTCATCTTGCTTTCCATTTGGCTGAGCCTTGCGGAAAGGGAAAACAGCTTTATTATAAGCACCGCGATGATAATAAGATAAACGCAGTTTATCGGCGACTGAAAGCTTAAAAGACTGGAAAGCCATATCGCGATTTCGGGAAAAACGCTTAAAATCAAAAGCACCGCCGAAAAGAGCAGCCAAAAGATAGAGTCCTCTATTCGTACCTTTGATTTTCTTATTTTATAAAGAATAAATCCCGCTGTGACAAGCGAGCCTGCGATGAGCACAATGCGCATAAGTAAACTCATATGCTACACCTCCTTACGGAAGGTCTTTTGAGACCTAAAGATTTGAATAAGCAAAATCGACAAAATCATTCTAACCATATACTTAATTGAAACGACAAGGCTAAAATAGCTTTTGCCTGCTATTCGCTCCTGCATAGCTACCTGAACCTCTTTCACTTTTGCGCCGTGCTTGATAAGATAGCTTATCGTGTCCGGTTCAGGACCATAGTTAAGGTTGTTCGCGAATTCCGAAATCATCCGCTTGTTATACATACGCATACCGCTTGTCGGGTCGCATATTCTCGCGCCCGAGGCGAGCGTAATCGCCCAGCTGATTAGGTAGCTTCCAACCATACGAAGATTGCGCGGTTTCTTTTTTTCACAAAATCGAGAACCGATAACGATGTCGGCATTGTCAGAAAAAGCGTCAAGCATGGGCTTTATGTACTCGGGAAGGTGCTGCCCGTCGGCGTCATACTGTATGGCGTAGTCGTAGCCGTTCTTGTCGGCGTAGCGAAGCCCCGCCTGGAACGCACCCGAGAGCCCGAGATTTATAGGAAGATTAAGGACACGATATCCGCATTTTCCGCATATTTCCGCTGTGTCGTCCGACGAGCCGTCGTTGACGACGATATAGTCGTATTGCGGGTAGTCGCGAATTAGTGCTCCGACGACCCGTTCTATGCTTGCCTGCTCGTTGTAGGCGGGAATAATGATAAGAAGCTTCATAACCCTACCCTATATTGTTAAGAATATTTATTAATCTGTCGAAGGTCGTTTTCCAGTTATATTCGTCAACAACCTTTTTCTTTATTAATGACGTCGCCGTTTTTCTCCATTCATCGTCGAACGCCGCTTTTTCCAAAGCTGTCGAAATCGAGCTTTCGCTTAGGTCCTCAAGGACGATTCCGTATTTCTCATCGGGAATAAGCTCGCGCGTACCGCCTGTTCTTGTCGTAACAATTACGCTTTGACAAAGCCCTGCTTCAAGAAATGTGGTCGGAAAGCCTTCGGCGTAGTATGTGGGAAGACAGTAAACGTCCGACTGGCAAAGAAGCGAAATGGCCTCTTCGTGAGGTATCGAGCCGAGAAAGAAAATGTTTGTGTGATTTTCACGCCGCAGTTCTTCAAGCAGTATGCCGTCACCCGCGACGAACAGCGCGACGTCCGCGCGATTCAGCTTCAAAAATCCGCAAATAAGCTCGCGAATACCCTTTTCGGGTATCATTCTTCCGATAAACGAAACAATTTTTGTTGTTTTCGGAAGGTTAAAATTTTTCCGATAGTCGACGCCTGCCTTTTTATTAATAAGCGTTTGTAAAGCGTTTACGTCTATCGAATTATAAAGGGTTCCCTTGGCTTTTACGTTGAAGTGCCTGAGCCAATCGCATACCGCCGTCGAAACGCCGTAAAAGCTATTGCAGCAGCCTTTTATTATCAAACACGCTATGTGCTCATAGGCTTGTCCGACAAAACGAACAAGAAAATTATTAAGCGGCATATGCCCTGTGCTGTGTTCGACGACGATGGCGGGGATTTTCAGCTTCTTTGATTTTATCGCCGCGTAAACCGAGCTTGAATAAAACCGAGTATTTATGACAATTTTGTCGATGCGGTTGCTCCAAAGCTTTCTTGAAAGTCTTGAGAACTCGCGGCAGGGCTTTAAAAAAGGAAAACGTCCGTTCATAAACGGAAAGACGGGCAAACGGTATATTTCAATACCCTCTTGAGTCGTTTCGGTTTCGGGAAGGCCCTTTAACGCCGACGTTACAACTATTGCCCGATGACCCGCTTCAACGGCATAACGCGCAAGGTTATAGGTGTAACGCTCTACCCCGCCAACCGTCGGAAGATATTGAGCCGAAAAAAAACAAATAGTCATAAAAAATCCTTTCGTCTACCGCTTTACGATAGACGCGAGCATATTGACAAGCACGCCGATTTCTATAATACAGGAGGAAAAGATAACGGTCTTCGAAAGGTCGCCCTCAAAGGAAAGCCGCTTATTTTTAAAGCACAGGAGTATAAGCGGAAGTATCGGAAGAAAGTACCTTCCCTGAATGCCGTATATAACCGCCGCCGTTGTCTCGGTCCAGGTTATCGCCCCGAGCCAAACGAGAACAATCACGCCAAGACATATGAGAATGCCAAAGCCTTTGTCGCGCTTTTTAAGGATAAGCTCGTCCTTATTGTCAAAGGCGGCAAGGGCAAGAATGACGGTCAGCGCCACGACCCAAAGGTCGCTTACGTTAAGGTCAAAGAAGCCAAAGGTTCCGCCGAGCATTGATTTGTAGAAGAAAAAGAAGTTGTCGTAAAAGGTTTGGAAAACCAGATAGACGACGTCGGGTATATGAGTGAGCATATACGAAACGGTGTAGTATTCCGTTGCGGTCGCCGCGACGGTGTATTTAGCTGTTTCACCGACCGCCGCCGAAGCCGTGGGCGTGAAAAGGCTGAGAAAGCTGTTGAGCATATTCGAGAACATCGACCAGTTGCAGGCGCACAGGGTAACAAAAATGCAGGCGAGCAGTCCCCATCTCGAAAGAGAAAGCCACTTAATATTTTTATATTTGTCCTTTGGAATGATAAGAAACAAAAGGGCGAGCACGAAATAAACGGTTTTTTGCGAGGAAAGAAGAATCGCGCAAACCGCCAGTATCGCGATATTGGAAAGCTTTAATTCCTTCACCTTTTCGGAATAGGCGCAGTATAAGCAGTAGGCTACATAGAAAAGAGAAACCGCTATTATCATGCTGTCGCGGCTGTACGACGCGGCGACATGGAAGGTTGTGGGCAAAAGGGCAACCGCCGCCAGAATTGATTTCCCCGTCGGAGTTATTTTTACAGCAAGATACGACAGCCACACAAAGAACGCGAGATTAAAAAGGCGCCCCAAAAACAGGGTCGGAACGTAACCGAGATGTAACAGCCGCGCGAGGGTTATGCCAAGCGCGCTTAAAATATATCCGAGGTCAACGCCGTTTGTTATGGCGGAATCCTCCGAACGGACTACGACGCTGTTCGCCGGCTCGTCGGTGGTGGAAAAGAAGTTTTCTACGATTTCACGATAGGAAAAAACGGTTGTGACCCGCCGCCTTATTATTAGGTCGTCGTCGCATTGGCGGCGGTAGTTGGTTGAGGGGTTAAGCCCCTTCCGTCCGGTCGCGCCAAGAAAGTAGGAGGACATATTGAACGACTGGTCGATATGCTTTTCTTCGTCCGGGGCGCTGTAGGGCGGCAGGATAAAGGAATAAAGAAGCCCAAGAATTATGACGGCGATTAGAAAAAGCTTATGGGCGGCAATTCTTTTGTCCGCCCAAAGGTTATACATCAGAACAAAGAACGCAGTCAGGATAATCGCCAAAACGAGATAGATATAATTAAATGAGCTGCCGAGCTTGTCGAAAACAATTCTTATCGGAAGAGTTCCCACGGTGACCTCGGCATTGACGAGAAGAATTCCGTCGCTCAGCTCGTTGAGGTTCGAACGCTGTATATAAATAACCCGTTCACCGTCGTATTCGGCAAAAAACTCCGCCCTCAAAAGGACAGGGGTTTGAAAGGTTACTCCCGTAAAATCAAAAGCGGTGAAGCCGCCCTTGCAGTCCGAAATATCCCTTGTCGCTTCGCCGAGAAGCTCGCCTGTTTCGTTATTGTATATTCGGCAAAAAACCGTTCCCTTATCAAGGTCGGTGGCTTCAAACACGCTCGCAAGAGAATAAAAGGTCGTTTTAGCGTTAAAAACCTGGCTTACCGTCGTTCCCGCTTCAAGGGGAATACGGTCGCCGCCGTAAACTCCGTTTATCTCCATACCCATTGCCTTGTCCTCGGTATTGCTGAAATAAAGCAGATACGCCGAGACAAAAACCACGACGCAGACGAGCGCGATGGCAACCGATATAAACACTCTTTTATTTTTCAAAATGAAGGAGGCAATTTTTTTCATAACAGATAATCCTAAAGTATAATTTTGGTGTGTGCAATGGCATACAATAAATACTTCTTTATTATATAGGAAAAAGAATTTGATGTAAATATTTATTTAAGGTTGAAACTCACGGGCGTGTTAGTTTATACTAAACTAAATATAAACAAGTGATAATGTGTTTTGAGGGGAGAAAAGTATGTTGAAGCTAAAGCCCGACCGCCGAACGGTGCTGTGCGGAATAGTATATTCCGTTTTCTTTTCCGCCCTTTTTGTTATCGGCAGGGTCATTAAGCCCCTTGACGGAATCGCGCGAGCCTTTGGGCTTAAGGCCGTCGCGTGTATTGCGGGTTTGAGCATTGTTGCCTTTGCCGGTTATATTGCGGTGTATTTTCTTGCTGAGAGAAGCCCGCTTGAAACAAGAACCTTTAAATTTGAGAAGAGGCTTCATTTAATTTTATTTTTTGCTCTGCTGATTTTGTGGATACCCTGTTTTCTTTCTGTCGGACCGAGAATAACGGGCGACGCGGGCGCAATGATTGGTCAAGCGATTAGCGGAGGCTTGAACGATAAAAACCCTGTTTTATATACGCTTATTTTGCGAGCGGTTCTTCTTCCGTTTTACAATGCTGGAAAAATTACGCTTGGAACATATGTATATTGTTCGCTTCAGATGATATTTGTCGCCTTTATTTTATCCTATATGCTTGCGTGGCTTAGAAAAAAGGGATGCTCTTTAATAATTGTTGTTTTTTCGCTTGTTTTCTTCTCCTTCCCTGTGTTCGCGGCTTTTTCCGTTACCTTTTGGAAGGATATACCCTACGGCGCGGTCTTTGTGCTATATGTAGTAATCCTTTATGAAATCTGCGAAAGCAAGGGCGAGTATCTCGATAAAAGGGCAAATGTTGCGAAGCTGGTCGCCGTTTGTTTAGCTCTTTGCTTTTTGCGGGGGAGCGGTTGGCTTGTCGTTTTGTCTTCGTCGCTTGTGCTTTTCTTTGTCTACAAAAAACGATTTAAAAAGTTCGGCTTGGTATTAATTGCGCTTTTAATTGCGGTGAAAATAATCACGGGGCCCGTCTACGACGCGCTTGGATTAAGCAGTCCGCTCGGTGCGGTTGAATCTGCGGCAATTCCTATTCAGCAGGTGGCATACGCCGTTAAATCGGGAGCGAAGCTAAGCGACGAGCAGACAGATACCCTTGCTAAATTTATTGAGCCCGAGACAATGGCGGCAATATATGATTCAAGCAGCGTGGATTTTATAAAGTTTTCGCCTGATTTCGACAGTGACTACTTTAATGCGAATATGGGCGAATTTCTGCGCCTGTGGCTTTCGCTTATGCCGCAAAATATAGTTGGATACACAAAGGCGCTTTTGCTTGAAACGACGGGCTATTGGCGTATTGGTTTCGAGTCGAACCATTCCCTTTGGAATGGCGAGGGACATGATTATTACGGTATTCAACAGATTGATTTTCTTGGAAAAGCGCTTGGAAGCGATTGCCAAAGCTTCTTTATGTCCCACACGCAGATGATGATTTCACTTGCTTCGCTCGTATGGTTTATGCTGCTTGTTGCGACGCTTCTTATTAACAAGAAGCGTTATAAATACCTTGTTCCCCTCGCTCCGATTCTTTTTGTGTGGCTGGGGCTTATGGTAAGCGCGCCCGCGTATTCGAATTTGCGGTATATTCTTATGCTTCCCTATTCGCTTCCGATAATAATCTATATTTTGTGTTACAAATGCAGAACAAAGCTTAAATAAGCTCTAAAACAATATCGGCTTCGCAGAGTTTCTGCGAAGCCGTTTTGCTTACTGCATATCAGTATCTATTTTTTCATATTACTCATCTTCCGAACAAATAAAACCTATTCAAAAAATGTACAATAACTCGAATTTGTGGTACAATATCTGACAAAGAAGCATTAACTATGAGGTGTTTGTTTGGAAAAGTTAATTAAGTTTCAAAGCGTTGCGAGAGGCGAGATAAACGCCGACCTCGTTTTAAAAAACGGTTATGTGATTAACGTTTTTACCGAAGAGATATTAAAGACCGACGTGGCGATATGCGACGATATGATTGTGGGCGTCGGTGAATACAGCGGCGACGAGGAAATCGACTGCACAGGAAAATATATTTCTCCCGGCTTCATCGACGCACATATGCATATTGAGTCGACCATGGTGCTGCCCTGCGAGCTTTCAAAAGCTCTCTTAAAGCAAGGCACGACGACTATTGTCGCCGACCCGCACGAGCTTGTGAACGTCAAGGGCAAGCAGGCAATGCGCTTTTTGCTTGACTGCGCGAAAAACGCCCCCGTTACGACATATGTTATGATGCCGTCCTGCGTTCCCGCGACTCCCTTCGACACAAACGGCGCGGGAAGCTTTTTGGCCAAGGACATGGAGGAATTTAAAGGAAGTAAAAACCTTCTCGGCTTAGGGGAGCTTATGGATTATCACGACGTGATAAACTCCGAGCGTGATGCTCTCGAAAAGCTGGAGCTTTTTTCCGATTGTCCTCGCGACGGTCACGCACCGGCGATAAGCGGAAAGGAAATTCAAAGCTACCGCCTTGCGGGCGTGAACAACGACCACGAATGTATAGATTTCGACGAGGTTCTCGAAAAAATGCGGGCGGGCTTCAACATCTATATTCGTGAGGGAAGCGCGGCAAGAAATTTGACGAGCATTATAAATGGAATACTGAAGCATTCCATACCGTTTGAGCAGTGCGCGTTTTGTACCGACGATAAGCACCTTGGCGACATCAAGACCGAGGGACATATTAATTATTGTATAAGGAAGGCTGTTTCCCTGGGAGTGCCGCCCATTAAGGCGATAAAAATGGCGTCGCTTTTTCCCGCGCGTATGGCCAGGCTTAGTAAGCTTGGTGCCGTCGGCGCCAGATTTAAGGCTGACATCGTTGTGCTCGACAACCTGACCGACATAAACCCGCTTTTTGTCATCAAAAACGGAAGGGTGGTAGACGACGAGTACCTTTCGGGGTTTTCTGATATTCCCGTGCCGCAAGAGCTGCTCGATACGGTCCATTTTGGGGACGTTACGCCCGAGCGGCTCGCACTGAAGAAAAAGGAAATGAATCATGTTATCGGGCTTGTTGACAACGAGATATTGACCGAGCACCTTTATGAAAAAATTCCCGGAGAAGAATGGTTTGTCCCCGACAAGACCTACTCAAAGCTTGTCGTAATCGAACGGCACGGAAAGACCGACAACATCTCGGTCGCGCCGCTTAAGAATTTTGGTATAGAAAACGGGGCGATAGCCTCGACGGTGTCCCACGACTCCCATAACCTGATTATCGCGGGAGATAACGACCGCGATATCATTGCCGCCGCCGAACGCATACGCGAAAACAAGGGCGGTTACTGCGTCGCGTCAAGAGGCGAGATAATTGCCGAGCTTCCCCTGGCGGTCTGCGGGCTTATAAGCACTTGCTCGAGCAATGAGGTGGAGCGCGAGGTGAAGGAAATGCTTCGCGCGTCAAAAAGCCTTCACGTCAACGCCAATATTGATGCTATGCTGACCCTTTCCTTTGCGGCGCTTCCCGTTATTCCTTCGATACGACTTTTGGATACGGGACTTTTCGACGCAGAAAAATTTGAAATGATTGAAGATTAGAAAAACATAGGGAGAAAAGTATGGCGAAAACAATCTATCTTGTAATACCCTGCTATAACGAGCAGGAGGTTCTTGAGGAAACGACGAAAAGACTCGACGAGAAAATGACCTCGCTTATTAAATCGAAAAAGATTTCTCAAAAAAGCCGTGTTATCTATGTGGACGACGGCTCGAAGGACAGAACGTGGGAAATTATCGAGGGCATACATCAAGGCAATAAGCTTTTCGGCGGCGTAAAGCTTTCCCGTAACCGCGGACACCAAAACGCCCTTTTGGCGGGACTTATGACGGTCAAGAATCAGGCCGACGCCGTTATTTCAATGGACGCCGACCTTCAGGACGATATCAACGCTATCGACGGCTTTATCGAAAAATTCGATGAGGGCTGTGAAATTGTATATGGCGTGCGCTCGGCTCGCGAAAAGGATAGCTTCTTTAAGCGCACGACGGCGCAGGGCTTTTATAAATTTATGGGTGCTATGGGGGCGAAGGTGGTTTACAACCACGCCGATTATCGTCTTATGAGCCGCCGCGCGCTTGACGCGCTTGAGCAGTTCGGAGAGGTCAATCTTTTTCTTCGCGGCATGGTTACCCTGCTTGGCTTCAAGACCGATATAGTAACCTACGAGAGGGGCGAGCGCTTTGCTGGCGAAAGCAAATACCCGCTAAAAAAAATGCTTTCCTTTGCGTGGGACGGCATAACCTCCTTTTCGGTTAAACCGATAAAGATAATCACGAGCATTGGAGCGATAATCTGTATAGGCAGTATAATCGGACTTATTTATGCGCTCGTCGCGTATTTGTTGGGAAAGACCGTCGCGGGCTGGACGTCGATGATGATGTCGATTTGGCTGTTGGGCGGTATACAGCTTTTATCCATTGGGATAATCGGCGAATACATCGGCAAGATTTACAGCGAAACCAAGGCGCGCCCAAGGTATATTATCGAAACATTTATTTGCGACTGAATATAAAAGAACCGCGCTTTTGTGAGCGCGGTTCTTTTTATGAAATGATTTAAAAATTGAGGAAAGCATTAGTTAACTCGCCGACGTTATCGATTGACCATTCTCCCTCGGCATAGGTCATATTAACCGTTATGTCGGTCGATATGAAGTCGCAGTTTTTTTCCTTTACAGCGTTGATTACCGTTTCGTACATCGCAAGCGTGAAGGATTCCTTGCTGACCGAGCTTATGTCAATTTCGCCGCTGACTATTTTGTCGGAATAATCCGCGCTGAAGGTATTCATAAGCGAAGTAAAGTCGGGGGCGGTGACTGTAACGTTGAGCGCTGCCGAGTCGTCGTTTTCTGTCGCGTCGTTTATAACGTAGCCGGAATTTGAAAAGACCGCCTTCGTAAGCTCGAGACGCGCGGCGTCAGCCGCCGAAAGTCCCTCGCTCGAAAGCTGGCTGTTGCCAAGCTCGTCCGTAAAGACCTCTTGGTCAAGAGCAATAATCGCCGTAAGAGTTTTGTCAAGCGTATCCTTCGCGGATACCCTTGAAAGCGAACAGCCGACCGCAAGCAGGGAAATAACCGCTGCTGAAACAATCGCAAGCAACTTTTTCATATGGTCCTCATTTATTCTTTATTTGAAGCTTTATTATACACAAATTCGTTTGCTTTTTCAACAAACGTGAACGGCGATTTTTAGAGGGAATGCCAAAATGACGATTTTACGCCTTTTCGACCTGCGCGATATTGACACACCCTTTAAAGAAAGAATATAATAATTTTACGAAAACGTTTAAGCTTAAAGCGAAAAACAGAAAGAGGGAAGGACAATGAATTTGAAAAAGATTTTGTCGGCGGCGCTCGTGGCGCTTATGCTCACGGGACTTGTCGGCTGTCAAAGCAACGGCTCGCAGGAGATGCTGCCTGAGGTTGAGCCAACCGTCAATTACGGAACCCTTGTCGGCGTGAACCTGATTGAACAGGGCGATTTTCAGGACAACGGAAGCGCCTGGCACACTTATTTTTCAGGCGGCAGCGCCGACGTAAGCTATTCGGGCGGCAAAGCTGACGTAAAAATCAAAAACACGGGTGTTGTCGATTACGGCGTTCAGCTTTACTACGACGGCTTCCGCCTTTTTAAAGACGGCGAGTACACCTTTAGCTTTACGGCGGTTGCTACGCAGGATAAGATGATTCAGCCTCGTCTTCAGTTAAACGGCGGTAACTATCACGCCTATGTAGTGGACGACGTTTTGGTTACAACCGAGCCGCAGACCTTCACGCTTAACTTTACGATGACCGACGATTCGGACATTGCGCCGCGTCTTGCGATTAATATGGGCAAGTTCAAAACAGATACCGCCGAGGCGCCGCTGACGGTTACGATTTCCAACGTATCGGTCGTGCTCAACAATTCCGTTTTGGGCGGCGACGGCGATGAGGCCGCGGCCGACCCCGCGATTAATCTCAACCAACTCGGTTATGCGCCGAAGGACACGAAAATCGCCGTTTTCCGCGGTGAGGAGATGGACAAAAAGTTCCGCGTTGTGAACGAAGCGGGCGAGGTTGTCTATACGGGAAAAATAACAAACCGAAACGTTAACGTTTCGGCAATGGAATATGACTACACGGGTGATTTTTCCAAGGTTACTAAGGAGGGAAAATACTTTATCGAAACCGATACGCTTGGAAAATCCTATACCTTTGAAGTAAAGGACGGTGTTTACACTGACGCCTTCAACGCTACGGTAAAAATGCTCTTCCTGCAGCGCTGCGGAACGGAGCTTTCCAACTCCTTTGCGGGTGATTTCGCCCACGCGATTTGCCACGATACGAAGGCGAATATCTTCGGAACAGAGGAATATATCGACGTAAGCGGCGGCTGGCACGACGCGGGCGACTACGGTCGATATGTTGTGCCGGGAGCGAAAACGGTCGCCGACCTTCTTCTTGCATACAAGGCTAATCCCGACGCGTTTTCCGACGAAACGGGTATACCCGAAAGCGGAAACGGAACGCCCGACGTTCTTGATGAGGCGAAATACGAGCTTGATTGGCTGTTCAAAATGCAGGCGAACGACGGAAGCGTATACCACAAGGTGACCTGCGCGATTTTCCCGGGTTTCGTTATGCCCGAGGAGGAGACCGACCCCTTAATCGTCTGCCCCGTTTCAACCCCTGCGACGGCTGACTTTGCGGCGGTTATGGCTATGGCGAGCGAAACCTTTGCCGACATTGACGCGGGCTATTCCGCCAACTGTCTTGCGGCGGCAAAAAAAGCCTATGATTTCCTCGAGAAGAGCGAGCCCATTTCCTTTACAAACAAAAGACCGATTGTAACGGGCGAATATCCCGACGGAAACGACGCCGACGAAAGATACTGGGCGGCGTGCGCGCTTTACAGCGCGACGGGAGACGCGAAATATCACGATTACATAAAAGCCAACTGCCTTGACGAATACGCCGACGACCTCGGCTGGGCGGACGTCGGAGCCTACGGAAACGCTATTTATCTTTCTATGGACAAAAGCAAAACCGACAGCGCGGTTTATAAGCTGATAAAAACCTCGCTTATTTCGGCAGCCGACAGGCTTGTTGAAATTTCTTCCGCGGACGCCTACGGTGTTTCGGTTGAGGAATATGTATGGGGAAGCAATATGTCGGTTGAAAATAACGCCATGCTTCTTCTTATGGCAAACAACGTGAAGCCGAGCAAGGCGTATGTCAAAGCCGCAAACGAGCAATTCAACTACATCTTCGGAAGAAACCCGATGTCGATGTGCTACCTTACGGGATACGGCACGAAATCGGCTCAGTATCCCCATCACAGACCGTCGATGGCGACGGGCGCGCCGATGCCCGGAATGGTTATCGGAGGACCGGACCAAAGTCTTGAAGACCCGTTCGCAGTAGCGGCTCTTGAGGGCGCCGCGCCCGCGAAATGCTATGTCGACAGCGACCAGAGCTTCTCGACCAACGAAACCACAATCTATTGGAATTCGCCGCTCGTATACGTTATGGCGAGTCTCGGCAAATGCTAAATTAAGCTATTCGTCAAAAAAAGCCGCCCTTCGGGGCGGCTTTAGTTTTATGTATTTTTTATTTACGCTCAAGGCCGATTTTCTTTCTGACCTTGCGAAGCACCTTGTTCGCGATGTAGGACGCCCTCTGGGCGCCTTCGTTAAGCACGCCGTTAAGATATTCCCTGTCGGCGACGATTCGCTTATATTCGCTTTGAATGGGGGCGAGAGCCGACACGACCGTTTCGCCGACGGCGAGCTTGAAGTCGCCATAGCCCTTGCCCGAAAATTCCGATTCGATTTCAGCGAAGCTTTTTGCGGTAAGTGCGGAATAAATCGACATAAGATTGATTACGCCCTCCTTGCCGTCTTCGGCTTTGACCTCGCTTCCCGAATCGGTCACGGCGCGTTTAAACTTTCTTATAATAGCGTCGGGCTCGTCCGTAAGCATTATTTTCGCGTTGTCGTTCTCGTCGGATTTGCTCATTTTCGAAGTTGGGTCCTGAAGCGACATTACGCGCGCGCCGACCTTTGGAAAGTAACCGTCCGGTATTTTGAAAACGTCGCCGTATATGCCGTTAAAGCGAATGGCGATGTCGCGGGCGATTTCAAGGTGCTGCTTCTGGTCCGCGCCGATAGGCACAAGGTCGGTGTTGTAAAGCAAAATATCCGCCGCCATAAGCACGGGATAGGTGAAAAGCCCCGCGTTTATGTTGTCCGGGTGCTTTAAGGATTTGTCTTTAAACTGTGTCATACGCGAAAGCTCGCCGAAGCCTGTGTAGCAGGACAAAAGCCACGACAGCTCGGCGTGGGCGGAAACGTCGCCCTGAATGAAAAGCACCGACCGCTTTGGGTCAACGCCGCACGCCAAGAGCATTGCCGCCGCCTCGCTTATCTGGCGTCTTAGCTCGGCGGGCTCGCGCCGAATAGTAAGCGAATGAAGGTCGACGACGCTGTAAACGCAGTCATACTCGTCCTGAAGCTTATCCCAGTTGCGAACCGCTCCTATATAGTTTCCGAGCGTAAAGCCGCCCGTCGGCTGAATACCGCTGAATACGCGCGGCTTTGCCTGTTCGTCCATTTTAAAAGCACCCCATTTCTTTCTTGATTATTCTAAACCAAAACAGCAAATACGTCAATTGACAAATGGCGCTTATGCTAATACAATTACATTAACATATTTGAAAAGAGGAATTATCTTTGCCAAAAGTAAGAACGCGCTTTGCGCCGAGCCCAACGGGATATATGCACGTCGGAAATCTTCGTACCGCACTTTATGCCTTTCTTTTAGCGAAAAAGAACGGCGGAAGCTTTGTGCTTCGCATTGAGGATACCGACCGCGAAAGATACGTTGAGGGCGCGGTGGATATTATATATAAAACGCTGACCGACGCTGGTCTTATTTGGGACGAGGGCCCCGATAAGGGCGGCGATTTCGGGCCTTATATCCAAAGCGAGAGAATGGGAATATACATCGACTACGCCCGTGAGCTCGTTGAGAAGGGCGGGGCGTATTATTGCTTCTGCACTAAAGAGGAGCTCGAGCAGAGGATAGGCAAGGACGACGAAAACGGCGGCATTTCGCGCTATGACGGTCATTGCCGAGATATACCCTATGAGGAAGCGATAAAGCGGGTCGAAATGGGCGAACCCTACGTTATTCGTCAGAAGATGCCCAAAGAGGGCGCGACCACCTTTTCCGACCTCGTTTATGGCGAAATCACCGTTGACGACGCCGAGCTTGAGGACCAGATTTTAATTAAGACCGACGGTATGCCGACATATAATTTCGCGAACGTAATTGACGACCACATTATGGCGATAACCCACGTCGTCCGCGGAAACGAGTATCTTTCGAGCACGCCGAAATATAATTTGCTTTATCAGTCCTTCGGCTGGGACCTGCCGCAGTATATCCACTGTGCCCCCGTTATGAAGGACGAAACTCACAAGCTTTCAAAGCGCAACGGCGACGCGTCTTATCAGGACTTGATTGCGAAGGGCTATCTTACCCAGGCGATAATCAATTATATCGCCCTTCTTGGCTGGGCGCCAAAAGGGGAACAGGAAATTTTCACCCTTGACGAGCTTATTAACGAGTTCGATATAAGCGGAATAAGCAAGAGCCCCGCTGTTTTCGATACCGAGAAGCTTAAATATATCAATTCGGAATACATTCGCGCGCTGCCTCTCGAAAAATACAAAGAGTACGCAATGCCATTTATTAAACAGACAGTAAAACGCGATGACGTTGATTTCGACATTATCTGCGCTGCGCTTCAGCCGCGAACCGAGTTTTTTGCCGATATACCTGAAAGACTCACCTTTATTGACGAGCTGCCCGAATATGACAACGCGCTTTATGAGCATAAAAAGATGAAGACCGACGCTGTGACCTCGAAGGAGGCGCTCGCCGATATTCTTCCGGTAATAGAAGGCATAGAGGATTTTTCGTTTGATAATATCCACGCCGCCCTCTTTAAGCTTATCGAGCAAAAGGGAGTGAAGAACGGCTTTATGCTTTGGCCCTTAAGGGTTGCGCTTTCGGGGGTTCCTGTTTCGCCCGGCGGCGGGGTGGAGCTTGCGGCGATACTTGGCAAGCAGGAAACGATAAAGAGAATAAAAAAGGGCTTGGCACAATTATAAGCTGTTGACAGTAATAATTTTTTGTGCGAACGCAGAAAACCAAGCAAGACGCGCAGTGTTTTATGATAGCTTTAGCGTTGCTTTTGGCGTCGTAACATAATCTTTAAGCCCTTTCGCGACGACCGTAAACAAGAAAAGGAAGATGAAGAATGAGATTTAACGGAAGAAAAATGCCATATTGGGTACAGCTTTTGTTCTTTATATTTGGGTTTTGCTTTATTGGCTATTGGTTTTATTCGGCGATAAAGAGCAGCGGCTCGACGACGCTGGCGCTGGGTGGTATTCCTGTTGCGCTCGGCTGGAGCTACGGACTGTTTAATCTTATTAGGGCTTGGATTTACGAGCGACGGGACAGAAAAATGTATGAAGACCCCGACCGACTTCGCGGGAGCGCTTGGGACAGGAGCGCGAGGGATTTTCAGCCGCAGACGTCGGAGCTTTCGCAAAACTGCTTTTGCCCCTATTGCGGCGCGGCGGCAGATAAAGAATTCGATTATTGCAACGTATGCGGAAAGCCTCTTCCGAAATAGAAAAATAAAAGCCCGCTCTTTGAGCGGGCTTAATTATTTATTGAGCTTCTATTCAGCGTACCCTATGCCGACGAGGGGCTTCAGCTCCTTGCTCAGAATTTCTCTGTGCGTGAGAGCCTGGGGGTTTGTCGCTTCAACATAGGCGTATTCAATCGGTTTTTTGAGCATATTGTCGTACAGCAAAATATTAATTTTGCTTTGCGCTTCGACAAAGCGCTCGTTTGCGACATATATGTCGCCGTTTGTCGCGACGGTGATAAAGTGGTCGTCCTGAAGGTATTCTTTGAGCGTGCCGTCGGCGCGAGTCGGCGTGACGGGCTCATTCATACACATTGCTCCGCTCTTTTCAAGAAGAAGCGACAGGTCTTTACTCAAAACCGTATCGTCGCAAACGGAATAATAAAGCGTGTAGTTTTTGTCCGCCAGCGCTTTTTCGACGAAGGCGTTCAAATCGTCCTCGTTCGCAAGCGAGAAGTTATAAGTAAGGGTTCGTTCAAACAGGGCGGCGTCGTAATCGCGCTGTTCGTGGTTCTTGACCTCGTTCCTTGAGGGAAATTGATAGTTTTCATTAAGAAATCGGGCGACGTCGTTTGTTATCTTTTCCGCGCCCCAGTAATTGACGTGTCCCCAGTCGATAAGGTCGGTTGAATAGTCAATTCCGATTCTTTCGCCGTCCGCGCCGTTGTAGTTCAAAAAGGGAATATCGTGCTCGTCAGCATATTCTTGAAGCCAAAGATATATTTCCCTTTCGGTCTCGTTAAAGCAATACGGCGTGAGGGTGAAAACGAGGTCGATATCATTTTTTTCGGCTAATTTTACGATTTTGTCTAAATATTTTATACAGTATATATAGGGCTCGCGGGCTGTCGTCGCGTTGTGAAAGCCGGGGGCTTCCGCAGGCAGACATACTGTACTAAGACCGTATCCTTTGAACTCGTCGTGCTGTTTGTAAGGATTATAGCAGAAGGATTCCTCCCCAATCTGCTTCCAGCGATAATGATACCGAACAAGGTTAAGGTACTCGTACAGCGGCGGGGTTTGAACGCTGACAAACCGCGAGGTTACCATCATTTCATATTGGATAGGCGAAAGGGACATCGTAAATGCGTTTTTATATGTATCGTCGTCTATCGCCGAGGGTTGGATAAGCGAGCTGCCGTAGGTCATTCCGAACAGGTCAATAACGGCGACCGAGGGCGATTGGGTTCTCAGCGCCTCTTTAAAATAATAGTAGCTTGTCCAAATCGGTTGGTTCCACGAGAAGACGTCGTGCGCCGATATGCCGTAGTCGCTCCACATAACAGAGGGCATAAACGCCGAGTTTACGTGGCTTCCGCCTAAAATTATGACCTCGACCGTGTCCTTCGGTTCGCTGTAAAAGCTTGACAGGGTCGTTTCCTTGTCGCGGAATACCTCGGCGAGAAGAAAAAGAATAAGAACCATAACAAGGAGGAAGCAAAGGGATTGAATTATGTTTTTCTTTGTCATTTATTTTGTCCTCCCCGTTAAAACTGAAAGTAAATAAACGGCGTCGCGTCGTAGGCGGGACCCCATACGCCGAATATTACGATTGCGCACACAAGAAGAATATATATTGCCCAACGAAGCGGAAGCTTTTTGCTTACAATCGAGGGAATAACGTCCTTTTTTTGCGAAACGAGCTCGACCGCCGTTAAAACCGCGATGGCTATTATCGCGACGATGAAATCCTTTTCGTCAAGTCCCGCCGAAAAAAGAACGTCTGTTGAGAAACCGACCCCGCGAAAGTGGGTGAACATCTGCTTTATCGCATAAAGGGCGTTGGAAATACTGTTTGCTCTAAAGAAAACGAAAGCGAGGCATACGAGAACAAAGGTCTGAAGGGTGCAATAAAGACGATAAAAAAAATTTTTTGTATTTATTTTAAGTTTTTCTCGTATCTTTTTTCTGACGGGTGCGGTTATGTTTGAAAGAACGAGCAGAAGCCCGTGAACAAGCCCCCACGCGATAAAAGTCCAGTTTGCGCCGTGCCAAAGACCGCTTACGAGGAAAATAATAAGGATATTAATGAGCTTTCTCGAAAAGCCTTTTCGGTTGCCGCCAAGCGGGATATAGAGATAGTCGCGAAACCATGTGGTAAGTGAAATGTGCCACCTGTCCCAAAAATCTCCGACGCTTGTCGCAAGAAACGGCGCGTTGAAGTTTTTCATAAGATTAAAGCCAAGTATTTTTGCCGAGCCTATGGCAATGTTTGAATATGCGCCGAAATCACAGTATATCTGGAACGAAAAAAGCACCGCAGCAATGGCAAGCATATAGCCGGGTTGTCCGTCGACGTTATCGTAAACGCCGTTTACAAACATCGCGACGCGGTCGGAAATAACCAGCTTCATAAAAAAGCCCCACACGATAAGAAGAAGCCCTTCGACTGTTCGGTCGAAATCAAAGGAATGCTTTTCACTAAACTGCGGAAGAAGGTTTGACGCGCGCTCTATCGGGCCCGCGACAAGCTGAGGAAAAAAGCATATAAACGTCGCGTATTTGACGATATTCCTTTCCGGCTTTATAGTGCCGCGGAAGACGTCGATGGTATAGCCTATTGCCTGAAAGGTGTAAAAGGATATTCCCACGGGAAGAAGTATATCAAGAAGGGGCACGCTCTCGTGCCGCATAATCGAATTAATAACCGAAGCGGTGAAATTAAAGTATTTAAAGAAGAACAAGATTGAAAGGTTAATTACAAGCGACGCGAGAAGAATAAGTCGGCGCAGCCTAATGTTTTCGGCTTTTTTATCCCTCGCGATGCCGATGAGCACGCCGCAAAGATATGTAACGCCAATGGATATAAGGATAAGCGCAAGATACTCCGCCTTCCAGCATCCGTAGAAAAACAGACTCGCTAACAAAAGCCAAGTGTTTCGCGCCTTAGCGGGCAGCAAAAAATATAAAATAACTACAAATGGGAGAAAGACAAGATAAGAAAAAGAGTTAAAAAGCAAGTGCTGTGTCCCCTTTCAAAAAAACACTATAAAACCGCGACGCCATTTAGTCACATAATATCAATGTGTATATGTTTTTGTCAACAGATGTTTGTTTTCGCAGCTTGCGTTAAACTCGTTTTATATATAAAAAAAGCCCGCCTTTTGAGCGGGCCTGTTTTTAAGTTCTTTTTCGCTTTTTAGGGCGGGGAAGCCGCTTCACGCCAAGGGCGGCAATCGTTCGGAAGAGCCGTATTCGAGCCTTCATTCTCTCGATAAGCATAGCGATATAAAAATAGGTCGCCATCATATGATTGCTTCGTTGCTTTTCGGTTTTTCCACAAGCGAAAGCCGCTCGTCGATAAGCTCGAAGGAGTAACCGTTTTCCTTAGCTGTTTTTACGAATTCGTCCATTATTGCGGCGTTAGTGGACGAAACGGCGTGAAGAAGAAAAATTCCTCCCCCGTGAAGGCTGTCTGTAAGCTTTTTAAGCGCCGCCGACGGCTCGGGCTGCGAGTCTGTCAGCCAGTCGCGATAGGCAAAGCTCCAAAATATGCTCTTATAGCCCAGCTCGTTTACAATATTGAGCGAGTTTTCGGAAAATTCCCCCATCGGAAAGCGAAAGAGCTTCATTGTATAGCCGAAGTTTTCCTCGACGTAGTCGTGAAGAACTACAATCTCGTTCTTTGCCCTTTCGTCGTCGACTTTCGGCATAGACGGGTGGCGGTCGGTATGGTTGCCGACGGTATGCCCCTCGTCAATAATTCGCCGCACTATTTCGGGAGCTTCTTTGACGTAGTCCATCGTTACGAAAAAGGTCGCCTTGACGTTGTTCGCCTTTAGCGAGTCAAGTATTTTTTCCGTATATCCGTTCTCGTACCCAAGGTCAAAGGTAAGATAGATTTTGCCGTCGTCGTCTGGAAAGATAAAGTATGCGCCGAGGTCTTCGTATTTTTCCTGCTCGGATATGCTCGCGACTGTCTGGTTCTTTTCGTTTCGCTCGTTGCCGGGACCCCAGCCGACTGGTTCGCGCGAAAAGGTCTCGACCGCCTTTTCGGGGGCGTCGTCGGGCGTGACGATTTTCTCCTGACTTGGCGCGGGCTCTGCGGTCTGCGCGGGGACGCGCTGGGTTGCGGCAAGGTCGACCGCCGCGACAACCAAAACGGCCGCGACGGCAAAAAGAATAACGATTTTAAATATTTTCACAATAAAAAACTCCTTTAGGAAAACCTTTATAAAGGTAGTTTTCCCAAAGAAGCATTCGTTTATGTTGGAAGTTATTGCTCTTCTATATAGACCGAAACCCGTGCGGGCACGCATATTGCGTACTCGTTTCCGTTTCCGATGAAGCCGAAGCCCTCGCAAATAAGGTCGGGGCACTGAGAATTTACGAAGCGGATTTTTTCATTCTTAACCTCGAGCGTAACGGGAAGCCGCGCGTCGATATTATAGGTTTTATCGCGGCTCAAATCAATGCGCATTATAGTCTCGTCGCCGTACATAACCACGGCGACGTTGCCCTTGTCCTTCGGAATAAAAACAAGCGCGAGCGTCGCGGCGACGAGCACGAGAGCGATTATAACAATATCACGTTTTTTAAAAAGCTTTTTTTTCATAAAATTATTGTATCACAAAATATCATTATGTTGTATCAAAAAAACAAATATGATAGTATTTGCTTATATTAGAATAAGAGGTAACAACAGATGAAGGATATAAAAGAATTTATAAACGAAAACAAGGAAAACATATTGCGCGACATAAAGCGCCTTGTTGACCAAAAGAGCGTCGCGGGCACGCCCGTCAAGGGGGCGCCAAACGGCGAGGACGTAAAGAAAGCCGAGCTGATAGCGCTCGACATTTTAAAAAGCGTCGGTATGCAAACGACCGACCTCGACGGATATATCGGCTTCGGACATATTGGCGCGACCGACAGATTTCTTGCTATAATCGCCCACGTCGACGTTGTGCCGCAGGGCGGCGGCTGGGAAACCGACCCATTTGACTGTGTTGAGCGGGACGGTTACCTCGTCGGTCGCGGAGTGGTCGACGATAAGGGGGCGATGATTATAAGCGCGTATGCGGTAAAGTATCTTATCGAAAACAATATTTCGCTCAATTACGGTTTGCGGGTCATAGTCGGCATAGACGAGGAAACGGGTATGAGCGACGTTGAATACTATAAAGCTCACGAAAAGATGCCCGTTTTTACCTTTACGCCCGACGCGGGCTTCCCCGTCGGACACGGAGAAAAGGGCATATATTCCGCAGACCTTGTTTCCTCCGAAATAAAGAACGGAAATATCGTTGAGCTTCGCGGAGGGGTGGCGAGCAACGTCGTGGCGGATTATACCTATGCGACCCTTAAAAATGCCGATTACGACGAGTTGTTGAGCGTCGCCTCAAATCAGCCGTGGATAACCGTTTCGCGCGAGGGGGAAAAGGTTCGCGTCGAAGCGCGCGGCAAGGCGGGTCACGCCGGAGAGCCGCACGAGGCGGTCAATTCCAATCTTCTTATTATGCGCTTTTTGCTTGAAGCGAACGCCCTTTGCGACGACGAGCGGGCGGCGGCGGAGTTTGTCGTTGCCGCGACGGATAACTATGACGGCGACGTCTTCGGTATCGCCTGCGCCGACGAAATTTTCTCGCCCCTTTCGATAATCGGCGGACTTCTTTCACTCGAAAGAGGAAGGCTGTGTCTTAACGTTAACTGCCGCTATCCAACCGCGATTTCGGCAGGAGAGCTTGAGCAAAAGATAAAAAGCGCGGCGGAGGGCTACGGCTTTGCGGTGAAAAATATGACGAACAGCGAACCGTTTTATCTCGACCCGAAGGACAACGCCGCCGTCGGGCTTATGTGCGAAATATATAACGAGGTGACGAAAAGCGACGAAAAGCCGATAGTTATGTCTGGCGGAACCTATGCCCGACATATTGAAAACGCCGTTTCCTACGGAATAGAGTATCCCGACGCTGAGGACCCTGACTGGGTGGGCGGGTGTCATATGAAAAACGAGGGATTGAAAATAAGCCGCGCGCTGGAAAGCTGCGAGATATTTATCAACACCCTCATTAAATTGCAGGACGTAAAGTTTTAGCTTGCGTAGTTAAAGCCCCGACATTTTGTGGGGGCTTTGTTGTTCTTTTATTTGTCGTAATTGACGGGCGACACGACGGGCTTTCCGTTGGCGTCGAGAAGGACGCTCATACCGCCCGCATACCCTGAGCCGTGGAAGAGGTAGTTAACCCCCGTGTCCCTGTCAACGAGAATTTCTGTATAGCCCGAAAAGGCGTTGCCCTCGGAATAGATTTTTTGAAAACGTTTATCAAACATAAGCCTTCTCCTTTATTCAATCCAAGCTTTCGCTCGTTCGACCGCACGCTCGAAGTTCGCGCAAAGCGTACGACGTTCCTCGAGCGATATTGTCGGAACGAATCGCATATCGAGCGACCATTTGTTTTTGACCTCGTCGATGTCCTTCCACACTCCGACGGCAAGCCCCGCAAGGAGCGCCGCGCCGAGAGCTGTCGTTTCGGTTATCTTGGGGCGAACGATATCCGCGCCCGTGACATTAGATTGAAACTGCATAAGGAAGTTGTTCAACGCCGCGCCACCGTCAACCTTGAGGTCTTTAAGCTTTTCGCCCGTATCGTTTTCCATAGCCTTAATTACTGCGTTTGACTGGAAGGCGATTGATTCGAGCGCGGCGCGTATTATGTGATTTCGGTTGGCGCCCCGTGTAAGCCCGACGATAGTTCCCCGAGCATACATATCCCAATAGGGCGCACCGAGCCCGGTGAATGCGGGCACAAGATAAACCCCCGCAGTGTCCTTGACCTTTTTGGCGAAATATTCGGTGTCCGACGCCTCGCGAATAAGCCCGAGCTCGTCGCGAAGCCACTGGATAACCGCTCCGCCGACGAAAACGCTTCCCTCAAGGGCGTATTTGACCTTTTCTCCCTTTCGTGAGGCGGCTATCGTGGTAAGAAGTCCGCTCTTGCTGTAACAAAGCTCCTCGCCCGTGTTCATAAGCAGGAAACAGCCCGTACCGTAGGTATTCTTCGCCTCTCCTCGCGAGAAGCAGGTTTGCCCGAAGAGCGCCGCCTGCTGGTCGCCGGCTATTCCCGCTATGGGGATTTCGGTTCCAGCATAATTGAGATATCCGTAAATCTCGCTGCTTGAACGTACCTCAGGGAGCATATTCATCGGAATATTAAGCTCCTTGCAAAGCCGCTCGTCCCAACAGAGCTTTTTTATGTTGTATAGCATTGTGCGCGACGCGTTGGTGTAGTCGGTGACGTGGGTCGTGCCGTTGGTGAGCTTATAAACGAGCCAGCTGTCCACCGTGCCGCACATAAGCTCGCCTTTTTCTGCTTTTTCTCTTGCCCCTTCGACGTTGTCGAGTATCCATTTGATTTTTGTGCCGGAAAAATATGCGTCGATAACGAGTCCGGTTGTTTCTTTTATGTAGTCGGCGAGCCCGTCGGCTTTGAGCTTCTCGCAGGTTTCCGCTGTGCGCCGACATTGCCACACGATAGCGTTGTAAATGGGCCGCCCTGTCTTTCTGTCCCATACTACGACCGTTTCGCGCTGGTTGGTTATGCCCAGCGCCGCAATATCCTTGACGTTGACGCCGCTTCTGGCGATAACCTCGTTTATTACGCCGAACTGCGACGAATAGATTTCCATGGCGTCGTGTTCGACCCAGCCCTCCTTAGGAAAATATTGCGTAAATTCGCGCTGCGCGGACCCGACGACAGTTTGATTTTCGTCGAAGATTATCGCGCGCGAGCTTGTTGTGCCTTCGTCGGCGGCGATTATATATTTATGCATTCTGAAAACACCTTTCCCTCTTTTTATTATGTGTATTTTAACACATTTAAGAGTTGTTTTGTATTGACATACTGTGTAAAATTAAACAAAAATTCTAATTAAGTTGACAAAACAAGACAGGGGGAATATAATCAACCCAACATTTGAAAAATGGCTGTGAAAAGAAGAGTAGCGCGAGTTTGAGTTTTTAAGAGAGCCCTTGTAAGCTGAAAGAGGGTAAACGAGGAGCGTGTGAAAATGGTCTTGGAGCCGCATACCGAAAACGGGCGACCGTTTAGGCTATGACGGGATTCGCCCGTTAAAGCGACAGGGTATTTGGCGTTTTTGCCCGTACCTAATAAGGCGTATTTCGCGAGAAATATGCGAACTAAGGTGGTAACACGGCTTTTTGGTCCGTCCTTTATTTTAGGACGGGCTTTATTTGTTTTTGGAGGCGTTTTGATGATTGAGTTAAAGAACATAAGCAAGGTTTTTCACACCGCTGACGGCGACGTCGATGCGTGCAGCAACGTTGACATTAAGGTTGAAAGCGGCGAGATTTTTGGAATAATCGGGTTTTCCGGCGCCGGTAAATCTACCCTTATTCGCTGCATTAACCTTCTTGAAAAGCCGACCGAGGGAACGGTTACGGTTGACGGAAGGGAGCTGACCGCATTCTTACCCGAAAGAATAAAAACAAGCGCCGCAATACAGGGCAAGGGGCTGGCGCGCAAAATTAACGTTTTTAAGGAAAAAAAGCGGGCGAAAAAGGAGCTCCTTTTGGCGCGTCAGAATATCGGAATGATTTTTCAGCAGTTCAATTTGCTTATGCAAAGAACGGCGCTCGGAAATATTCTGTTTCCGCTGGAAATCGCGAAGGTTCCAAGAAAAGAGGCGATTGAGCGTGCGCGCGAGCTTCTTGAAATCGTTGGTATTCCCGACAAGGAGAACGCTTATCCCTCACAGCTTTCGGGGGGACAAAAGCAAAGGGTGGCTATCGCACGTGCACTTGCGACACGTCCGAAGGTGCTGTTGTGCGATGAGGCGACGAGTGCGCTCGACCCCACGACAACTCGTTCAATTCTTTCGCTTTTAAAGCAAATCAACAAAAAGCTTGGCATAACGATTGTTATCATCACCCACGAAATGAGCGTCGTCGAGGAGATATGCTCCCGCGTTGCCATTATGGAGGAAAGCCGTGTCGTCGAGCAGGGCAGGGTGGAGGATATCTTTCAAAGCCCCGCCTCGTCTATGGCGAGGAAGCTTATTTTCCCCGAGGGCAAGAGGGTCAACGAGTTTCATGGAGGCAACGCGCTTAGAATTATTTACGACGGCGAAAGCTCGTATGAACCGATTATCGGAAGTATGATTTTAGCCTGCAAGTCGCCGGTCACCATTCTTTACGCCGACATAAAGCAGATTGACGGAAAGGATTACGGGCAGACCGTTATTCGCCTTCCCGAAAACGAAACAATCGGACGGAAAATGCGCTCGTATTTAAATATGCATAACGTCAAATTTGAGGAGGAGTTTATAGATGCTTAATATAAAAATAGTCGAGCTCCTTGGAAACGGAGTATTGGAAAGCCTTTATATGACGGTCGTTTCCACCTTTTTTGCGTATGTTATCGGGCTTCCTCTTGGAATAGTTCTTGTTATGACCGACAAGAACGGTATAACACCTAAGCCGCTGCTTAACGGTATTCTGGGGGTGATTGTGAACCTTCTTCGCTCAGTGCCGTTCATTATCCTGCTTGTTGCGATTATGCCCTTTACGCGGGCGGTCGTCGGAACGACGCTCGGTTCGACGGCGACGATTGTTCCCCTTGTTGTCGCGGCGGCGCCCTTCGTTGCGCGAATGGTTGAATCGTCCTTAAAGGAGGTTGACGCAGGCGTAGTCGAGGCGGCGCTCGCTATGGGCGCGTCGCCGTATCGCATAGTTTCGCGGGTTATGCTGCCCGAGGCAAAGCCCTCGCTTATTATCGGCAGCGCCATAGCGATAACGACGATACTGAGCTATTCCGCGATGGCGGGCTTTGTCGGCGGCGGTGGGCTCGGCTCGATTGCCATTAACTATGGCTACTACCGATATCAGACGGATATAATGCTTATTACGGTTTTGTTTCTTGTTATTATCGTCCAGGTTTTTCAGGAACTTGGACTGAGAATAAATAAAAAATCAGACAAAAGAATCAGATAAACGGAGGAAAGAAAAATGAAAAAAATTATTGCATTAGCGCTATCCCTTATCCTTGCGCTTGCGGTTTTCGCAGGCTGCGCAAAAAAGAACACCTTTAAGGTCGGCGCGTCGGTTACCCCGCACGCGGAAATCCTCAATTTTGTTAAGGACGACCTTGCCGCCGAGGGCATTGACCTCGAGGTCGTCGAGTATACCGACTATGTTATCCCTAACACGGCGGTCGAGAGCGGTGAGCTTGACGCAAACTTCTTTCAGCATCAGCCATATCTGACCGATTTTAACGCCGAGAACGGTACTCATATCGTTTCGGTTGCGGCAATTCATTACGAGCCGTTCGGTATTTTTCCCGGACAGTCCACGACGCTTGACGACATCAAGGACGGTGCAAAGATAGCGGTTCCGAACGATTCTTCGAACGAAGCGCGTGCCCTTCTTCTTCTTGAGGCGGCGGGAATAATTAAGCTTGATTCGAACGCTGGCATTTCCGCGACGGTGCTCGACATTACCGAAAACCCACACAACGTCGAAATCATCGAAATCGACGCGGCTCAGCTCGCACGCTCGCTTCCCGACGTCGATTTTGCGGCGGTCAACGGAAATTATGCTATTCAGGCGGGACTCAACGCCGCAACCGACGCCCTGTTCGTCGAGGACAAGGATTCAATCGCCGCCGAAACCTACGCGAATATTCTTTGTGTAAAGGAAGGCAACGAGAACACAGCCGAGATAAAGGCGCTCATTAAAGCCCTTCAAAGCGATAAGGTAAAGCAGTTTATCAGCGAAAAATATAACGGCGGAGCCGTCGCGGTATTTTAATCGATAAAGCAAATTGACCAAAAACGACAACTTATTTTTTCCAAGCGGACTGTTTTCTGACAGGCCGCTTTTTCTTTTATTATTTCGCCAAATGATGTATAATTGTTATCAAGAAACGGCGTGACCCTTTGGAAACGCTTCAAAATGAAAAAAGGAAAATATTAAAATGAAAGACGTGGCTATTATCGGCGCGGGAATTTGCGGCGCGGCTGTCGCTTATTATCTTGCGGAGTATTCGCTCGACGTATGCGTTATTGAACGGTGCGACGACGTCGCAAAGGGTACGACAAGGGCGAACAGCGCGATTATACACGCGGGCTACGACCCCGAATCCGAAACTCTTATGGCGAAAAGCAACGTGCGCGGAAATATTCTTGCGGGGGAAATCTGCGAGAGGCTTGGCGTTGACTTTAAGCGTATAGGTTCGCTTGTTCTCGCTTTTTCCGACGACGACCTAAAGACGCTTGAAACGCTTTATGAGCGCGGAGTTGAAAACGGCGTACCCGATATGAAGATTCTTTCAAAGGAAGAAACACTCGCAAAAGAGCCCAAGCTGAGCGGTGAGGTAGCGGGTGCGCTCTATGCGCCGACGGCAGGCATAGTTAACCCGTGGCAGTATTGCATAGCGATGTCAAACTTCGCCTACAAAAACGGCGTTCAGTTCCTATTCAACAGCCCCGTTACGAGGATAGAAAAAATAGACGGCGGATATAAAATTACGGCGGGAGAGAATACCGTTGAGGCAAAATATATTGTCAGCGCCGCTGGAGTCCATTGCGACGAAATTAATCGTCTTGTCGGTTTGGACGAATTTAACGTCCGCGTTGTGAGAGGGGAGTACTATCTTCTTGACAAGTCGCAGGGCTCGCTTGTGAGCTCTGTTGTTTTCCAGTGTCCCTCGTCGGTCGGAAAGGGAGTTCTCGTTTCTCCGACGGTTCACGGAAACCTTATCGTCGGACCGAACGCCGAGGAAATTTCCGACAAGGACGACGTCGCGACGACCCTTGTCGGACAGGACGCCGTTCGCGCTCTTGCCGTCAAGACCTCGCCCAACGTTTCGTTTAGGGATAACATACGCAATTTCGCGGGAAACCGTTGTTATATCCAAAGCCACGACTTTGTCGTTGAGGAAAGCAAGACTGCCAAGGGCTTTATTAATATGGCGGGTATAAAATCCCCCGGGCTTTCCTCCGCGCCCGCGCTTGCGGAAAGGGTAGTGGAAATATTAAAAGCCTGCGGGCTTGAATTAAAGAAGAAAAACGAAATCAAGGAATACAAGTATCCCGTTCTTCTTCGCGACCTTTCCGGCGCGGAGCAGGCAAAGAGGATAGCGGAAAATCCGCGTTTTGCGCGGGTTATCTGTCGGTGCGAAACTATAACAGAGGGCGACATTGTCACGGCGCTCGGCGACGGCTTCACACCTGCGACGATAAGCGCGGTCAAGCGCCGCTGCAACGCCGGTATGGGGCGGTGTCAGGGCGGCTTCTGCTCGATGAGAGTACACGAAATTATCGCGAACGAGCGGGGAATAACCCCCGAAGAGGTTACACTCGACGGCGGAAACAGCTACATCGTTACGGGCGACACCAAGGAGGTATTGTAGTATGAAATATGATTTGGTTGTGGTGGGCGCGGGACCCGCGGGGCTTGCGGCGGCATATAGCGCGGCGAAAGAGGGCGTAAAGAGCATTCTTATTCTTGAGCGCGACCTTGAGGCGGGCGGCATACTCAATCAGTGCATACACAACGGCTTTGGGCTGCACCGCTTTAAGGAGGAGCTTACGGGTCCTGAATATGCGGGAAGGTATATCGCGCTAACAAAAGAAACGACGGCACAGATTATGCTCGATACAATGGTGCTTTCTATCGACGGTCGAACGATATCCGCGATAAACAAAACAAACGGGTTTATGCAAATTGAGGCGGGCGCGATAGTGCTCGCTATGGGCTGCCGCGAAAGAACGCGCGGTGCGATTTCTATCCCCGGAGCGCGTCCTGCGGGGATATTTACGGCGGGCTGTGCGCAAAGATATGTAAACATCGAGGGCAAGCAGGTCGGAAAGCGGGTTGTTATTCTCGGCTCGGGCGATATTGGGCTTATTATGGCTCGCCGAATGACTCTTGAGGGGGCGAAGGTGCTTGCCTGCGTCGAGCTTATGCCATATTCGGGCGGGCTGTCGCGCAATATAGCCCAGTGTCTTAATGATTTCGATATTCCTCTTTATCTTTCCCATACCATAACCGATATTCGCGGAAAAGAGCGTATAGAGGGTGTCACCGTCAGCAAGGTTGACGAAAAACGCCGCCCGATAGCGGGAACGGAAATTAATTTTGACTGCGACACACTGCTTTTGTCGGTCGGACTTATTCCTGAAACCGAGCTTGCAAAAAACGCCGAAGTCGAAATTGACCGCCGAACCAACGGCCCGGTCGTTTTTGAGAATATGGAAACCTCAAAGAAGGGCGTTTTCGCCTGCGGAAACGTCGTCCACGTTCACGACCTTGTCGACTATGTTTCGGCGGAGGGCGAGCGCGCGGGCAAGGCGGCGGCGCAGTTCGTAAAAGGAAAGGATTCCGCCGAAAAGCCTTTTTTGGTTTCGAACGGCGAGCACGTTACATATACCGTGCCGCAAAAAATACGAACCGACAACGTCGAGGGCTTCGTCGAAGTTTTCTTTAGAGTCAACGCGATAATGAAAAAAGCCGAGGTTGTTGTCACGGGCGCGGACGGAAGCGAGATAATGAGAAAACAGCGCGAGCATATGGCGCCCGGCGAAATGGAAAAGATAATCGTCGCTAAAAAACAGCTTACGGGCGACATAAGCGTTTCGGTAAAGGAGGTCGTTGAGTAATGGCGCGAGAGTTAATTTGTATCGTTTGTCCCGCGGGCTGTCACATAAAGGTGGACGACGACGGAAAGATAAGCGGCTATACCTGCGAGAAGGGTCTGAACTACGCGACCAACGAGGTCACAGCTCCGAAGCGGGTAATCACGTCAACCGTTAAGGTCGAAGGCGGCATACACAGACGGCTTCCCGTTAAGACCAACGGAACGATATTAAAGGGCGACATAGAAAAGGCGATGAAGCTTCTTAACGGCTTAACCGTCAAGGCGCCGATAAAGACGGGAGACGTCATTGTAAAGGACGTCCTCGGCTCTGGCGTTGACTTCGTTTCGTCACGCGATATGTAAAAACCAAACAGCAATCAAAAAGCTTCGGAGCGTAATTGCTCCGAAGCTTTTTTGGTATTGATATTTTTTAAGAGTAAACGACGCTCTCGGTATAAAAGTCGTTTTGGTATATATCGGTAAGCTTGTACCAAATGAGCGCGTTGTAATCCGCGACCCCTTCATATGAAACCGTGAGCGGCTCGTTCGTCATTATTATCGGGTCATATAAGCAGTATGTGTCGACATAATTCCAATCGTAATCGTAATAATCATACACGAACTGGATTTCGGTGCCTTCCTCAATGGGAAGAATACCCTTTGTAGCAACCCCGTCGCCCTCGTAATACGGACGATATCCCGCGATATATCCGTCAGGGTTTTCGTTGTCCCAATAGATAATGATTTCAACATATTCTCCGTTTATATTTGCCGGAGAATATCCGTAAGTATACCAGTCGTCGCTGCCGTTGTCATATTCCTGCTCAACATAATAGCTTACCGTCTGACCGTTTACGCTTACCCAGGTGTAATCAAATTCGACGAGCAGGTCGCCGTTTTCATCGCAGCTCCAAACATTGTCGGTGCCGAGGTCAACATAGCCTTCCCCATCGTCAAGGTAAGCTTCAAGGTTAATGTTTGTTATGCTCTTCCATTGGTCGTTCGAAAGCTGAAGGACGAAGTCGCCGTTGTTGTTTTCGTTTATAACAAGCTCGTCATATTCGTTGTAATTATATTCTCCCTCAAAATCCGAGACGGTTTGCTCGTCGTACCAATCGTATTGCGAAACGTTATCCTCGGCTCTCGCAGAGCTTGAGCGCCCCGAAAGCATAACGTTGAGGAAGCGACCGAAAAAGTCGGTGTATTCCTCGCCGATACCGATGGACTGCTGTATGTCAAGGACGTTGTTGTACGAGGAATAATCGGAATAGGGGAAGTACATTGCAAGCCCGTGGCTGCCGCGCATATTGTCGGTCTGGTTGCGGTATTTGACGGCGCTCTTTATCGCGGCGATAACCTCGTCGGAATTGTTGAGCGAAAGCCGATAGGCGAGGTCGGCGATATCCACCTGTTGATAGTTGCCCTCGCCGTAGTCGCGGGCGTTATTGCGCGCGTGGGAAACCTCATCGTAGTGGTAATTGTTAAGCTCCTCGGACGACGCTTCAAGATATGTGCAAAGCTGGTCGTAGGTATAGGGAATTTCACGAAGGTCGACAATAGAGAGCGTAGCGCCCACGTCGTAGTCAAGGCTCGAGCATTTGGATACGAAATCGTCGATTATTTTTTCGCCGAGCTCAACCGTGTCTATCGACGGGTGGAGGTTCAAAGCGGTAAGCCAGTCGGTGTAGTACCAGCCGCAGCCGGGTTCGGTTTCCTCGCTCGAAATAAGGTAATCGGCGTGATTTTCAAGCATATACGCCGTTTCAAGGGTTGACATAAGGCAGGCGTCGAAGCCGACGAAATCAAACTTTACGCCGCCGTCGGAAAGCGCCTTGTCAAGCTCGTGAAGGTCCATATAATCGTTGGGATAGTTTTCGTCATAGCCGTATCCCCACATTGTTCCGCCGCCGTGGTCCCAAAGAATAAGGGCGTATCGGTTGGCGGGAAACTCCTTTGCGCCAAAGGCGATGAAGTCCGAAAGGACGTCGGGCTTAGTCATATTCTTTTGCCCGAGGTCTTCGATATGATAAAAGCCGTCGCTGCAGATTAACCACCGTTGGCTTGTTGAGGCGTCGAAGGTGTTGTTGTTCCAAGCCGTCGTGCCGCCCGTCTGGATAACGACGTTAACCTTGTCTCCGAACTCTGCGGCGAGCATTTCGTTGATGTCTTCGGTGGCGAAGCCGCCGTTTGATTCAAGGTCGGAGGCAATCATATACACCATAACCGTGAAGCTGTCGTCGTCATTTCCCTTTATTGTCGTGTATTTATTACGAAGCCCCGATATCGAAAGAGGCTCGGCGTAAACGCCGCCCGTTTTATAGTCGTAGTCAACCGAATACTGAAGCGCGTTGTAGTAATCATTTCCCGAGAAACCGTTTCCGGCACTCGAATCAAGAAACGAGCCGACAACATATCCGATAACGGCCAAGACTATAATAATCACCGCGAGAATTATTATCCACTTCAAACAGCCGCTTTTTTTCTTGACTGGATATTGTGAATACTGCGGATATGCTCCGTTTTGGCTGAGCGGCGGGGTGCTGCTTGTTTGAAATCCGCTCGTCGCCGAGGTTTGAGAGCCGCCGCATTTGCCGCAAAACAGCGCGCCGTCGGGGATATTAGCCCCGCATTTATTACAAAACATTGTTTCCCTCTCTTTGTCGTTTTTAAGTGATAGAATTATATCAAAAAAAGCAGAAAAAATAAAGTACCCCGACGCCATGCGCGGCGGTATCGTTCCGCAAAAAAAGAGCGAATAAAAAAAAGGACGGCAAAAAGCCGTCCTTTAAATGTGCTTTTAAAGCAGCTGAACTACATCGTTACAAAGATGAACTTTGCAAGGAAGAGAAGAGCGATTACGGTAACCATGATGTCCTTCTTCGTGTATTTGCCTGTGAAGAGGGTGATGATTACATAAGCGATAGCGGCGATACCGATACCGTTCGCTATTGAATATGTAAGGGGCATCATAATTAAAGCGAGGAAAGCGGGGACGGCCGAGCGAATGTCGGTCGTGTCGACCTTCGCGAAGCTCTTAACCATAAGAACGCCGACGAAGATAAGAGCAGGAGCCGTCGCGCAAGAGGGGACAATGCTTGCAAGCGGGCTTAGGAATAAGCACAGAAGGAAGCATATCGACGTTACGAGGCTCGAAAGACCTGTGCGCGCGCCTTCGGCAACGCCCGCCGAGGACTCAACAAACGTTGTGCAGGTTGAAGTACCAAGAACGGCGCCCGAAACTGTGGCGATGGCGTCGCAAGTCATAGCTTTGTCAACGTCGATGGGGTCGTTGTTCTCGTCAAGCATATTTGCCTGGGAAGCCGTGCCGTAAAGAGTTCCGATTGTGTCGAACATATCAACGAGGCAGAAGGTGATGATAAGGATTATCGCACTGAATATGCCGCCGACATGAGCGCCGGAGAAGAGGGTCGTCCAAGCCTCGCCTTTAAAGGCTCCGAAAAGACCGATAGAAGCGAAGTCGGAGAAGGACTGACCGATGTTCGAAAGGTTGAACGAAGGCAAGGTCCATGTGAAGAGATAGTATAAAACCGCAGAAGCGAAAACGCCGATAATAACGTTTCCCTTAACCTTCTTAGCGGCAAGGATAGCAATAATAAGAAAGCCGATAAGAGCGACGACAGCGGGAGCGATTGTTTCTGCCCAAACGCCGTTCTTGATGTCGACAAACTGTACGAAGGTGTACTGATTGTCCTGAATGATACCCGCGTTCTTGAAGCCGATGAGGGCTATGAACAGACCAATGCCGGCGGGGATAGCCTTTTTAAGGCTGTCAGGCATCGCTTTTGCGATGTACTGTCTTGCGCCTGTAAGCGAAAGAGCAAGGAAGATAATTCCCGAAAGAAGAATGACGACAAGACCGGACTGATAGCCTGTGACGACGTCGACGCCCGCAAAGTATGCGCCGGAAACGAAGATTGTGCAGAAAAAGGAGTTAAGTCCCATACCGCACGCCTGCGCGTAAGGAAGGTTTGCATACAGCGCGTAGAGAAGGGTTCCGATAAACGCTACGAGAACCGACGCAACGAAAACCGCGTTCCAAATCTGTCCCATTACCGCAGGGTCTGCGCCAAGACCGACGAGCCAGCCGTTAGCGCCTTCGGCAGCGACCTGATTCGGGTTTACAAAAATAATGTAAGCCATTGCGAAGAAGGTCGTCAAGCCGCCGAAAATTTCGGCTTTCACGGTTGTGCCGCGCTCTTGGAGTTTAAAGAATTTTTCCATAAATCAAGATTCCTCCTATATATTTTTTAAAAGCTTATGCTTTTATGGAAACAAAATAAAAAATGTCGAAAGTCAGTTTAGCTTGACAAAATTCGACAAAAAGAAAGAAAAAATTAAAGGACAGCAAAATATGCTGTCCGATATAATTAGAAAAATGAGCAAAGACGGTGGAAATCCAAGACCAATAGTCGAGCGGTTTACGGCTGCTCGGTAGAAACTGTAGGGACCATATTACCCAAATTATATCGGTGATATTCAATTACCACATTAGTTTACACTATTTCGTGAAAGGTTTCAACTGTAATATACGCCAAACATTATGGGCTAAGTTTTATGGTATTTATATAAGGGCGGAAAAAGCGAGCAGTTTAAAAAAATCAGTCGAACTTAACAAGCTTATAAATCTTGACGTCCTCGTTTTCAAATACGAGCGTGCCGTATTTTTCCCTCACAGAGAAATCCGGTGTGACGTAGTCGTCGATAATGATATAGTCGCACCCCTCGCTTGCAAGAATTACGCACATTCCGTCGTCAAGGAAGTCGTAAAGAAAATGAAGAGTGCTTTCGCGGCGAAGCTTTTCTTCGGTGTTGGAGTTCGAGTCCTCCATTGTGACAAAGCCCGCGCCCTCAAGATAAAAGCTTCGCTCGGAAAAGCTTGAGCCGGTGAAGCATTTGTTGTATACAAGATACTTTGAGTCGGCGATAACCGAGTCTTCGGGGGTGTTGTCGCGAATCCAAAGATATCCCTCGTATTCTCCCTTCGTAACGAAGGTGCGGCGCGCGTCGGTATCGTGCGCGGCTGCAAGCTGTTCGTTCGTCAAAATGCGCTCGTCGCTTATTCTCGAATATTTTATTGCGGCGCAAACCCCCTGTTTTACCGTCGTGCTGTAATCGTCACCGTAATATGAATTGAAGGATAAAATACAGTTGGTTACGATAATAAAAGCTGAAATTCCAAGGGTAAGCGCGAAGCCCAAAAGTCTTTGCCATTTCTTTTCGCATATTCCGAGCAGCGAGCACACGCAATATGCAAGCGCGATAACCGCGAAGGGAGCCATTACAAAGATAAAGTACCACTCGCTGCTGCCCATTTGCTTAAAAATATTAGCAAGCACATATCCTATTAGTATGCCGCCAAAGGTGAAATCAACAAGTATATTGTATCTTTTTTTTGCGATTATAAAATATATTATCGTTGCAATAAAGCAGATGAAAATCACATAATCAAGCGAAAAAACATAATACAAAATTGAAAGCGGATAGTAAAGGAACGCAGGTAGCCGACCGGCTATCGACTGAGCAAAATCGGTGCCGGTAGCGGAGAACAGGGGATAGATTCCCATGCTGTCCGATGCTCCGTTTCCGTAAAGCAAGATGTAGCTTATGACGAACGGAACGGCGAACAGCAGACCCTTAAGGATAACGCTCCAGTCCTTTTCGCGAATAAGCCGAAGCAGTAAGCAAAAGCATATGCCGAAAAGAACGGTTACCGCGAGAGGGCCCTTTCCGCCCGTCGTAACGAGCAGGCATATGAGCGAGGCGACGTGGCAGCGGTTGATTTTCCTTGAGCTTGTTTCCTCAGCCTTAAAAAACAGAAGAACCGTCAGTATCGCGAAGGCGAGCCCAAAGGGGTAGCCGATGGTGTCGCGAAAGAGGTACATAGCCGATGTGCCGGAGGGGATAACGACGGCAAAAACACAGGCGACAGCGGTAAGAATGTTGCTTTTCAACGCCTTCTTCGCAAGGCAGGCTATTGCCGCCGCAATGAGTGGAGAAATGGTGATAAGGGTAAGCTTTGTCGTTACCTCGAAGGCGTCAATATTTGTGCAAAGCTTCATTATTGCGCCGTAGGCAAAATAGAGTATATGATAACGGTGCTCGGTTCCGCTCATTTGAAGGAAGGTCATGGGGAAAGAACGGGAAGCGGAAACGGTCAGCGAAACACCGTTCATTGTGTCGTGAAAATAACCGCGGGCTCCCGCGAGAAGCGGGTCAAGATTAGCGGCGGAAAGGGTAATAAAGCTTGCGGCAAGCGCGAAGGCACCGACGATAAGGGCAATTCTCATTTCACCCTCGTCAGCCTTTGCCGAAAGAGAAAGGCCGCGTTTTAAAACGAGCACGACAATCGAGCCGAGCGCGAGCGCAAGCACGCCGTATTTTATGTAATCCATTGCGCCGAAGGGCGCAAAGAGAAAGTAGACGGCGCAAAGAGCGGCTATGCCAAAGGCATAGGAAAGGGTTAAGCCCTCAAGCGGCGAAAGCTTTAGATTAAAAAGCTTGTATATCGCGATACCCGGCAGAGCGACGGCTAAGACCTGAAAAAGAAGGAACTTCAAAATATCAAGAAGCGGCATAGCGAGAAAAACATATGCCGCGACGCCCCATAGAAGATAACCCGCGGCGATTATCACAACAGCATATTTTGTCGTGCCAAGCTTGGCTTTTAGTTTCATGTGTTTTTACCCCTTATATTTGTTTATTCAGCGGTGAAGTCGGTTATTTTATATATTTTCATTTCACTGTTTTCAAATACGAGCGTGCCGTATTTTCCCCTAACGGAGAAATCGGGCGTAACATAGTCGTTTATTATTATATAGTCGCACCCCTCGTTTGCAAGAAGCACGCACATACTGTCGTCAAGATAGTCATAAAGAAAATGAAGCGTGCTTTCCCGACGAAGCTTTTCTTCGGTGTTGTCATTGGTGTCGTCCATGGTCACAAAGCGCGTTCCTTCAAGATAAAAGCTTCGCTCGGAGAATGACGTGCCGTTGAAGAAGGTGTTGCAGGTAAGATAACGCGAATCGGCAATTATCGCGTCTTCCTCGGTGTTGTCCCGAAGCCAAATATACGCTTCATATTCCGGAACGGAAACACAAAACGGTCTTTCCTCGTATGAAACCCCTGTGTTAAGCTCATACGCCGTGGTTAGCCTTTCGTGTGAGAAGCGGGAATAACGCGCAGCGGCCAAAATACCCTCTTTGAGAATCGGAGGATAGTCGCCGTAATAATACTTTACCGCGTCCATTGTGCTTGTCGCGAGGAGAATAGCGGCTACACATCCGGTCATTGCGATTATAAATGGTTTTGTCTTTTTGCCGTCGGCTTTTTTGAGGAGGGAGAAAAGTATGTAAATGAGCGAAATAACCGCAAAGGGTATCATAACGAGAAGGAAGTACCATTCGCTGCTTCCGGTCTGCTTAAAGAAACATACGAAAATATAACCTATGATTAATCCGCCCGCCGTGAAATCAACGAGCAAATTGTGCTCTTTTTTGAAAACGCAGTAATAGACGATTATGAAAACGATGGCGGCGGTTAAAACAGGGTCGAAGGTTATCACCTGATAGAAAAAGCAAAGCGCATAGTATAAAAGCGGAGAAACGGAGTTGACTATCCCATAGGCGAACTCGGTGCGCTGGGCGGAATACAGAACGCTGAACGATACCGTATCGCCGCCGACATAAATAAGGCAGTAGCAAGCGAAGAAGGGCAACGCGAACAGCAGACCCTTAAGGATAACGCTCCAGTCCTTTTCGCGAATAAGCCGAAGCAGTAAGCAAAAGCATATGCCGAAAAGAACGGTTACCGCGAGAGGGCCCTTTCCGCCCGTCGTAACGAGCAGGCATATGAGCGAGGCGACGTGGCAGCGGTTGATTTTCCTTGAGCTTGTTTCCTCAGCCTTAAAAAACAGAAGAACCGTCAGTATCGCGAAGGCGAGCCCAAAGGGGTAGCCGATGGTGTCGCGAAAGAGGTACATAGCCGATGTGCCGGAGGGGATAACGACGGCAAAAACACAGGCGACAGCGGTAAGAATGTTGCTTTTCAACGCCTTCTTCGCAAGGCAGGCTATTGCCGCCGCAATGAGTGGAGAAATGGTGATAAGGGTAAGCTTTGTCGTTACCTCGAAGGCGTCAATATTTGTGCAAAGCTTCATTATTGCGCCGTAGGCAAAATAGAGTATATGATAACGGTGCTCGGTTCCGCTCATTTGAAGGAAGGTCATGGGGAAAGAACGGGAAGCGGAAACGGTCAGCGAAACACCGTTCATTGTGTCGTGAAAATAACCGCGGGCTCCCGCGAGAAGCGGGTCAAGATTAGCGGCGGAAAGGGTAATAAAGCTTGCGGCAAGCGCGAAGGCACCGACGATAAGGGCAATTCTCATTTCACCCTCGTCAGCCTTTGCCGAAAGAGAAAGGCCGCGTTTTAAAACGAGCACGACAATCGAGCCGAGCGCGAGCGCAAGCACGCCGTATTTTATGTAATCCATTGCGCCGAAGGGCGCAAAGAGAAAGTAGACGGCGCAAAGAGCGGCTATGCCAAAGGCATAGGAAAGGGTTAAGCCCTCAAGCGGCGAAAGCTTTAGATTAAAAAGCTTGTATATCGCGATACCCGGCAGAGCGACGGCTAAGACCTGAAAAAGAAGGAACTTCAAAATATCAAGAAGCGGCATAGCGAGAAAAACATATGCCGCGACGCCCCATAGAAGATAACCCGCGGCGATTATCACAACAGCATATTTTGTCGTGCCAAGCTTGGCTTTTAGTTTCATGATTCGCTTTCCTCCGTAACAAGCCGTTACAAATATGATAATAGTTTACATATTCAAATGAAAATTGTAAAGAGGAGAATAAAGCTGCTTGACAAACGGGCGTATTGTTGTTATTATATCTCTTGACAATAAAGTAGCACATTATCCGTGCTCACCGTCCGCCCAAGGTGGCGAGTCGGTCAATACAAGCGAAAAGAAACGAAGATTTCTTTTGTCTGATTGTATTAAGCGCGGAATATCCGCGCTTTTTGTATTATATTTCGGTTTATGGAGGTGCATCCCAATAAGCGTAAAAGAAGACCAAGCTATCAACGAAGAAATTCGCGACAGCGAAGTGAGAGTAGTCGGCGCGGACGGAAGCCAACTTGGTATAATGTCCAGCGAAGCCGCTCTTAAGCTTGCCCAGGAGCAAAACTACGACCTTGTTAAAATCGCGCCGACGGCAAATCCGCCCGTATGCAAAATTATGGACTACGGAAAGTACCGTTTTGAACAGCAAAAGCGCGAAAAGGAAGCGAAGAAAAATCAAAAGGTGGTTGAAATCAAGGAGATTCGCCTGTCGATAAACATCGGCGACCACGATTTCGAAACCAAGCTTGACCATGCGACAAAGTTCTTGCAGGACGGAAACAAGGTAAAAGCAAGCATACGTTTTCGCGGTCGTGAGATGGCTCACGCCTCGATGGGTATCGACACGATGAAGCGCTTTGCCGAAGCGCTTGCGGAGTTCGGTACGGTTGAAAAGGAAGCCAAGCTCGAGGGTAGGTCTATGCAGATGTTTATCACCCCGAAACCAGCAAAATAAACAGGAGAGGACAAAAGTTACAATGCCTAAGATGAAGACCCACAGCGGTACAAAAAAGCGTATCACTAAAATCACGAAAAACGGAAAAATCAAACGCGCACATGCGTATAAATCGCATCTTTTGAACGGTCACGGAAAGACCACAAAGCGCAAGAGAGCGTTGCGCGCCGCAGCGTATGTCGACAAGACGAACGCGGCAAATATCAAGGTTTTGTTGCCCTATAAATAAGCGCAAAATCGGCTTAATTAATTTGGAGGTAAAGTAATATGGCTCGCGTAAAAGGCGCAATGATGACGCGCAAGAGAAGAAAAAAAGTTTTAAAGCTCGCAAAGGGCTATTTCGGCAGCAAAAGCACGCTGTTCAAAACTGCTAAACAGGCGGTTTATAAGTCCGGAAGATATGCGTATATCGGAAGAAAACAGAAAAAACGTGATTTCAGAAGACTCTGGATTACAAGAATTTCCGCCGCCGCAAAAATCAACGGAATGAATTACAGCACCCTTATGAACGGTCTGAAAAAGGCTAACGTCGACCTCAACCGTAAGATGCTGTCCGAGCTCGCAATAAACGACCCCGCCGCTTTTACGGCAATCGCCGAAAAAGCGAAGTCGGCTCTTTAATTTTTAAACGAATGCCCGTTCGCGCGAAAGCGCGTTCGGGCTTTGCGTGTATTTTAGAAGCTTTATTCGGCGACGCTTTTGCGCTGCCCAAAAGCTTTCGGCGCGCACCGTCGGTTGGCGGCTTCGCGCTCATTGTATTTTAAGAAACTACACTATTAAGGGAGCTATCGCCGAAAGGACGGACAAGTGGACACGATTACAAGCCGCACCAACGAACGGGTGAAAGAAATATCTGCGCTTTGCTCGGACGCTTCCCTTCGATATGAAAAGGGAGCGTGCGTGCTTTTCGGCGCCAAGCTTTGCGGCGAGGCGTTGCGGCTTGGCGCGAAGCTTAACGAGGTTTGGTTTACAAAAAGCGCGAATGAAAGCTGCTATTCCCTGTCCGAGCTTATTGAAAACGCCGAAAAGACCGTGCTTATGAGCGACGGGGTTGAGGAAAAGCTTGCTTATCTTAAAACTCCGACGGGGGTTTTGGCGGTTGCGAAAATACCAGTGTCCGGCGAAAATCAATCCGCGAAAAGAAGGGTTATTCTTTCAGCGGTTCAGGACCCGGCGAATGTCGGGGCGATAATACGAACGGCGGCGGCTCTCGGAATAGAGGAGGTCGTTTTATCGGGCGACTGTGCCGATGCTTTTTCTCCGAAGGCGCTTCGCGCTTCTATGGGCGCGGCGTTCGCTGTGGGCATACGCACCTGCAATAGGGTTGAGGACGAAATACAAACGCTTCAGGAGAAGGGCGTTTTGTGCGTCGCGACCGCCCTTTCGAAAAACAGCGTTCCGATAAGCGAAATAGACAAATCGAAGAGCATAGCGCTCATTATCGGAAACGAGGGCAGCGGACTTAGTGACGCGATAATCGGGAGATGTGATGTGAGCGCGATAATCCCTATAACGGACAGGGTGGAAAGCCTCAACGCGGCGTCGGCGTCGGCAATAGCAATGTGGGAGCTTCGAATATGAGGGATAAGCGGTTGATGTGGGTTTGGCTGTACAAGGTTTTAGAACCCTGCAACGCCAAGTTTTTAGAGCTTCTTCGAAAATACGACTATATCGACGAGATATATGAGCGGCGCCAGAGCTCGGATTTGGGGCTTATATTAAATCCGTCGGAATATAAAAGGGCGCGAACCGTCAGTCTTGAGGAATGTAAAAGGGTTCTCGACGAATGCGACGCTAAGGGCATAACGGTACTTAATTATTCCGATGAGGAATATCCCGAAAAGCTTCGTCAAACGAGGGTGCCGCCGATGGTGCTCTTTTGTACGGGCGACATATCAGTGCTTGGAGAAAACTCCGTCGCGGGGGTTGGCGCGCGGGAAAGCACGCAGTATGGGCGCGACGCGGTTAAGCTCATATGCGAGCCGCTTGTGAGGGCTGGGCTTGTTCTTGTGAGCGGGCTTGCGCTTGGAATAGATGGCGAGGTACACAAGGCGGCGCTTGGCGGAAACGGAAAAACCGTCGCCGTGCTTGGGAACGCGATAGATTATACCTATCCGAAGGGGCACGAAGGGCTTCGGGCTGAAATTGAAAAAAACGGCTGTGTGGTAAGCGAGTATCCGCCCCATACTGCCGCGATGAGGTATATGTTTCCTCAAAGAAATCGAATTATTTCGGGGCTTTCACGGGCGGTCGTTATCTTTGAAGCCGCAAAGAAAAGCGGAACGATGATAACCGCAAGCTGGGCGCTCGACGACGGACGCGACGTTTTCGCCGTCCCGGGAAGCGTGCTTTCAACCCAAAGTGAGGGCACAAACTATCTTATAAAAAACGGCGCAATTCCCGCGCTTACCGCCCTCGATATTTTCGAGGAGCTGGGAATTGAGGGCGTGTCGCTCAAGCCGAACGAAAAACTGACAAAGAAACCAATGCCGAAGCTCACTGCGCAGGGAAAAAGGATTTGCGACAGTCTTCTTGACGGAGAGCTTACGGTTGACGATATACTTGTAAAAACGGAAATGCTCCCGCACGAACTTTTTTCCACCCTTACCGAGCTTGAGGTGGACGGGGTGATTGAGGCGTCGGCGGGCTCAAGATACAGATTAAAATAAATTTTCTTTAAGGTGGTAATATGTCGAAATTAGTGATTGTTGAGTCGCCCGCAAAGGCAAAGACGATAAAAAAATATCTCGGAAAGGGATACGAGGTTATGGCTTCCATGGGGCATATCCGTGACCTTCCGCAGAATTCTCTTGGGGTCAATGTCGATAAGGAATATCGCCCGCAGTACCTCAACATAAGCGGCAAGGAAAAGCTTATAAAGGAGCTTCAGGCGGCGGCGAAGGACAGCGAATGCGTATATCTCGCAACCGACCCCGACCGCGAGGGAGAAGCTATTTCGTGGCATCTCGCGTATATTCTAAAGCTGCCTCTCGACGCGGTAGACAGGGTTACCTTCGGTGAAATCACTCAAAAGGGAATAACGGCGGGAATGAGCGCGCCGCGTACCATTGACCTCGACCTTGTCAATTCCCAGCAGGCGAGGCGTATTCTTGACCGCATTGTCGGCTACAAGCTTTCGCCGTTTTTGTGGCGTAAGGTTCGCCGCGGGCTTTCCGCGGGACGGGTTCAGTCAATCGCGACGAGACTTATCGTCGACCGCGAGCGCGAGGTCGAAGCCTTTGTGCCGGAGGAGTTCTGGACGGTCGACGCCATGCTGAAGGCGGCGGGAAGCACCAAAACCTTCGCCGCCCGCTTGAGAACGAAGGAAGGGGTTAACCCCGACGAATTTAAAATTAAAAACGAGCAGGAAGCAAACGCCGTTTTGGCGGCGCTCGAAAACGCCGAATATGCCATAACCGATATTAAGCGCGGTGTAAGAAAGCGCGTACCCGAGCCCCCGTTCATTACCTCAACCCTTCAGCAGGAGGCGTCGAGAAGGCTTGGCTTTACGGCGAGAAGAACCATGCGCGCCGCGCAGGAATTGTATGAGGGCGTGGACGTCGACGACATGGGCTCAACGGGCTTAATAACATATATGAGAACCGATTCGCTTCGTGTGTCGGACGATGCCGTCGCCGACGCGAATGGGTATATCCAAAGAGTTTACGGCGAAAAATACGTCTGTCGTACGGGGCGCGTCTATAAGAGAAAGAGCGCGAGCACGGTTCAGGACGCCCATGAAGCGATACGTCCGACCGTCATCGAGCTTACCCCCGAAAAAGCAAAGAAAAATCTTTCAACTGACCAGTATAAGCTTTACAAGCTTATTTGGGAGCGCTTTATCGCAAGCCGTATGACCGACCAGATTTTAGATACCATGACGGTCAACATCAAGGCGAACGAATATCTTTTCAGGTCGAACGGACACAACGTTACCTTCGACGGATTTACGAAATTATATGAGGCGGCGAGCGACGAAAAGGGTGAAACGGTGACCGACCTTCCTTCTCTTGAAGAAAATACAACCCTTCACTGCAAGGAGCTCAAGCCCGCCCAAAGATTTACCCAACCTCCTATGAGATTTTCCGAAGCGACGCTGATTAAGACGCTTGAGGAAAACGGAATAGGGCGTCCGTCAACCTACGCGCCGATTATTTCAACGATAATTGACCGCGGATATGTCGAGCGCGACCAAAAATCACTTAAGCCGACCTCGCTCGGCGTTGTCGTGACGGACCTTATGATAGACCAGTTTCCGAACATCGTCGACGAGAAATTCAGCGCCGGAATGGAAAAAAGCCTTGATAAAATCGAAGAGGGAAAAGCCGATTGGGTTAAGACTCTCGACAAGTTCTATAAGGATTTCGCGAAGACACTTAAAAAAGCGGAGGAAAATCTTGACGGACAGCGCCTTAAGGTGCCCGAGGAGGAAACCGACGTTGTGTGCGAGCTTTGCGGAAAGAATATGGTTATTAAGACCGGACGCTACGGCAAATTTCTTGCCTGTCCCGGGTTCCCCGACTGCCGCAATACGAAAAAAATCGTCGTTGAAACCCCCGGCTTCTGCCCGAAATGCGGCGGCAAGATACTCCTTCGCCGCTCACAAAAGGGACGTATATTCTACGCCTGCGAAAAGGGCGCGGAGTGCGGCTTTATGAGCTGGGATGAGCCGATAGATAAGAAGTGTCCCAAATGCGGCTCGAGTCTTTTTAAGAAAAAAGGCAAGAACTCGTACGAGTATTGTCAAAAAGACGGCTGTGATTTCAGACAGGACATAGAAAAGTGATGAGGGTTCGCGTTATCGGCGCGGGGCTTGCGGGCTGTGAAGCGGCAGCCTATCTCGCCGACAGAGGATACAGCGTAACTCTTTTTGAGCAAAAGCCAAAGAAAAAATCGGCGGCGCATAAGCTTGACAGCTTTGCGGAGCTTGTCTGCTCAAACTCCTTGAAGGCGGCGCGGCTTGAGAGCGCGGCGGGTCTGCTAAAAGCTGAAATGCGGCTTATGGGCTCGGTATGCCTGTCGGTCGCCGACGGCTGCTCGGTGCCTGCGGGCGGCGCGCTTGCGGTTGACCGATATGCCTTTTCCGAGGGAGTTACAAAAAGAATTAAACAGAACAAAAATATCGAAATCGTTAATGAGGAAATCACGGATATCGACGAAACGGTTCCGACGATTATCGCGACGGGACCGCTTACAGAGGGCGGGCTTGCCGAAAAAATCCGCGAGCTCTGCAAAGGCGAAGCGGCGCTCAGCTTTTATGACGCCGCGGCGCCCATTGTGTCGGCAAGCAGTATCGACAGGGCTAAGGTTTACGAGGCGTCGCGTTACGACAAGGGCACGAGCGACTATCTCAACTGTTATTTTGACAAGGCGGGCTACGAAGCTTTTATCGAAGAGCTTGTTAACGCCGAATGCGCCGAGCTGCACGACGCTGACAAGGATTATACCGTCTATGAGGGCTGTATGCCGGTGGAAAAGCTTGCAAAGCGTTCCGCCAACGCGGCGCGGTTTGGTATGATGAAGCCGGTTGGGCTTATTAATCCCGAAACGGGTCATCGTCCTTGGGCGGCGGTTCAGCTTCGAAAGGAAAACGAAGCGGGCACGATGTATAATCTCGTCGGCTTTCAGACCAACCTGAGGTTCGGCGAGCAAAAGCGTGTTTTTTCAATGATACCCGGCCTTGAAAATGCCGAATTTGTGCGATATGGCGTTATGCACCGAAACAGCTTTTTAAATTCACCGAAGGTTTTAAATATTACGCTTAACATAAAAGGTCACGAGAATGTTTACGTCGGCGGTCAGCTTACGGGCTTCGAAGGGTATATGGAAAGCGCGGCAAGCGGGCTTTTGGCGGCGAGATTTTTGGACGACGCGATGAAGGGCTCAGAGCAAATTATACCGAGCGAAAACACCATGTGCGGCTCGCTTCTTCGGTATATTACCGCCGAAAACAGGTGCTTTCAGCCGCTCGGCGCGAATATGGGCGTTTTGCCCGAGCTTGGGGAAATAATAAAGGATAAAAGATTAAAATACGAGGCGCTTTCCAAAAGAGCGCTTCGCGACATGAGGGAGTTTGTAAAATGAAGATAATTATCGACGGCTTTGGCGGCGACAACGCGCCGCTGGAAATTCTTCGGGGCGTTTCTATGGCGAAGGAGTACGGCGAAAGCCTTGCCGTCACGGGCGACGTTGCGGCGATGGAAGAGTGCGCGAGGGAGAACGGAATAGACATAAAGGGTATTGAGCTTATTCCCGCGGCTTCGGTTATGGATATGCACGACGACGCAAAGCTTGTTTTGAAGCAAAAGGCGGACAGCTCTATGGGCGTCGGGTTAAAAGCTGTCGCAGACGGCGCGGCGGACGCATTCGTCAGCGCGGGCTCGACGGCGGCGCTGTTTATGGGAGCGACGATGATTGTCAAGCGCTTGAAGGGCATAAAGCGTCCCGCGCTTGGCACGGTTATTCCCCATGTCGACGGCTATTTCTTTTTGATTGACTGCGGCGCGAACGTCGAATGCCGCCCCGAAATGCTCGAGCAGTTCGGGGTTATGGGCTCGATTTATATGAAACGGGTGTTGAATATAGAGAATCCGCGCGTCGGACTTGCGAACAACGGCGCGGAGGACTCTAAGGGAACCGAGCTTCAAATTGAGGCGTACAAGCTGCTGAAGGCTAATAAGTCGATTAATTTTATCGGCAACGTTGAAGGACGGGATATTCCGCTTGGCGCCTGCGAGGTGGTCGTAGCCGACGGCTTTACGGGCAACCTTATTTTGAAAACCATCGAGGGCTTCGGCATAGCAATATTTAAAAAGCTGAAAGACGTGTTTTATTCGAGCACGGCGACCAAGCTTGCCGCGGCGGCGCTAAAGCCCGCGTTAAAGGGCTTTAAGGACAGTATGGACTATTCCAAGTTCGGCGGAGCGCCGATTATCGGACTTACGAAGCCGGTTATCAAGGCTCACGGAAGCTCCAACGCCGAGGCGATAAAAAACTCGATTAATCAGGCGATTTTGTGGAGCCGTTCGGGCGTGACCGAAGCTATCGAAGCGGCGGTAAAGGAATAAAAGAGGAAAGATAATGAGCGACATTGAGAAAAAAATAGGATATACCTACGGCGATATTTCACTGCTTGACGAAGCGCTGACTCATTCAAGCTACGCGAATGAGCACGGCTTGGACAGAATTGAATGCAACGAAAGATTAGAGTTTTTGGGAGATTCGGTTTTGTCGGTCGTCGTGACCGATTATCTTTTCGCAAGACGTCCGAAGCTGCCCGAAGGAGAGCTCACTAAAATGAGGGCGAGCCTTGTTTGCGAGACTACCCTTTCAAAGTTCGCGAACGAAATCAAGCTCGGTGAAAGCATTAAGCTCGGCAACGGAGAAATCAAGAACGGCGGGGCGACTCGCGCGTCGATTTTGGCGGACTGCTTCGAGGCGCTTATCGCGTCGATTTATCTCGACGGCGGCATAGAACCCGCGCGGTGCTTTATAATGCGATTCGTTAAAAACGAGCTTCGCCATCACGACGAAACGGTGCGCGACTATAAAACCGAGCTTCAGGAGGTTATTCAGCGCAATCCTGAGGAAAAGGTAAAATACGTTCTCGTTTCGGAGGACGGTCCAGACCACGACAAGTCCTTCACGGTCGAGGTTCATCTAAACTCGAACGTAATCGGCCGCGGCGTCGGACGCAGTAAAAAGCAGGCGGAGCAGAACGCCGCAAAAGAAGCTCTTGCGCTTATGGGGCTTTGATGAAAAGACACGCGAATTTGTCGATTTTCGTTCCTCACGTCGGCTGCCCCAACCAGTGCGTTTTTTGCAATCAGCGGCGGATTTCGGGCGCAATTAGCGCGCCGACCGCCGACGAGGTAACAAGGCTTTGCGATGAGTTTCTTCCGCAAAAGGGAGAGGGGAACGGTACGGAAATCGCCTTTTTCGGCGGAAGCTTTACAGCTATCGACCGCGAATATATGACGGCTCTTTTGGCGGCGGCATATCCGTTTGTTGAAGCAAAACGCGCCGTTGGAATAAGAATTTCTACCCGTCCGGACGCTATCGACGACGAAATACTGACGATATTAAGGCGCTACGGCGTTTCGGCAATCGAGCTTGGCGCCCAGAGCATGGACGACGAAATACTTCGTCTTAACAAGCGCGGGCATAAGGCGTCGGACGTTGAGGCGGCGAGCGAGAGAATAAAAAGCTTTGGCGGGTTTTCGCTTGGACTTCAGATGATGGAGGGTATGTACGGCGACAAAAATCCTAAGAAAACGGCAAAAGAAACGGCAGCGGAGTTTATTCGCCTTAAGCCTCTAACGGTTCGGATTTATCCGACAATCGTTGTCGAGGACACAGAGCTTTATGATTTATATAAAGCGGGCAAATACAAGCCCCTTTCGGTCGATGAGGCGGCGGCAATTACAGCGGAGCTTCTTATGGATTTCGAGAGCGCTGAAATTAACGTTATCCGCGTCGGACTTCACGCCGACGAGTCGATAACAAAGAGCGCGGCGGCAGGTCCCTTTCACCCCGCCTTCGGCGAAATTTGTTATTCACTCGTGATGAGGAAAAAAATTGAAGAAGCGATAAAAAAATATAACGGCGACAAGAGCAAAATCACGGTTGTAATCAATCGCAGGGATTTGAGCAAAACGCAGGGACATAGGAAAAGCAATCTTGCCTATTTTAGCGAAAAGGGCATTGCTCTGAAGGTTGAAATCGACGAGAAAATGTCCGAGGGCGAAATAAGACTTACATAAAGAAATTATCTTTAAAGGGGAAACGGCTTTGCATCTAAAGTATATTGAAATTCAGGGTTTTAAATCTTTTCCCGACAAGGTGAGGCTCGGCTTTGAAACGGGGCTTACAGGTATTGTCGGACCGAACGGAAGCGGAAAGAGCAATATAAGCGACGCGGTTCGTTGGGTTTTGGGCGAGCAGTCGAGTAAGTCGCTTCGCGGCGGAAAGATGGAGGACGTCATCTTCGGCGGCACCCAGATGCGAAAGCCGATGGGCTTTGCGCAGGTTTCGCTGTGTCTTGAAAACTCCGACGAGAAAATAAAGGATTTGGGCAACGAGATAGTCGCTACCCGTCGGTATTATCGAAGCGGCGACAGCGAATATCTCTTAAACGGTTCCACCGTAAGGCTTCGTGATATTCGCGAGACCTTTATGGACACAGGGCTTGGCCGCGACGGTTATTCTATCATCGGTCAGGGACGCATAGCCGAAATAGTTAATTCCAAAAGCGAGGAGCGACGCGAGATATTCGAGGAGGCCTCGGGAATAGCGAAGTACCGTTTCCGCAAGACCGAAGCCGAGCGAAAGCTCGACGCGGCTAACGATAACCTCGCCCGTCTTCGCGATATTGTCGACGAGCTTGAAGCTCGTGTCGGCCCGCTTGAAGAGCAGAGCAAAAAAGCCAAGCAGTTCATAGAGCTTTCCGAAGAAAAGAAAAGCCTTGAAATAACCTATTATTGCGACATAATCGCGAGCGCAAAGGAAAAGCTTCGGCTTCAGGACGACAAAATAGCCATTTCCAAACAGGATTACGATGCTATTGAGCAAAAGGTTGAGGAGCTAAACGCCGCGGTCGACAACCTGTTTAACGAGAATAATATGCTTCAGGCGAACACCAATTCCTATAACGCCGAAATAGTGGAAATCGCAGAGAGCATTTCAAAAATCGAGAGCGAAAATGCCGTAAGGCAGAATGATATTGAGCACGCGAACGAGCAGCTCGCGACCCTCAACGACGAACGCGGAAGCCTTTCGAAGGACGAGAACAGCCTTGCCGAGGAGATAAGCGGAAAGCGTCTTGCCATCGACAGCAAGAGGGTCGAGGTCGAAGCGCTTGACAAGATAATAGCCGAGAGTGAGCGAGAGCTCTTTGAGCTTGTCGAAAACAACGAATCGAGCGACCAAAAGAGGGTTAAAACGCTTAAGCGTCTTAACGAGGTGCAAAACGAGATAACCGACCTTAAGGTGGAATCGGTTGCGGCGACGTCTTCCATAGAAGCGCTAAACGCCCGAGAAAGCCAGATTGTCGAACAGCTTTCAACCGTTGGCGAACGCCTTCTTGCGGCGAAAAAGGAAAAGGAGGAGAACGACAGGTATCTTCAAAGCCTTGTCGCCGATATAAACGAGCACAACAACCGCTTCAACGGCTTCAAGATGAAACGCGACAGCCGCGCGGCGAAGCGGGATGAGCTTGCCGCTCTTCTTGAAAAGAAAAACACGGAAATAAACGATACAAACCATCGCATAGAAGTCCTTAAGGATATGGACAAGTCTATGGACGGGTACGGACCGAGTGTCAAACGAGTAATCGAGGCGTCGGCTTCAAGAAGCCTTCGCGGAATAGTCGGCACGGTCGGCTCGCTCATCGTTATACAAAAGGGCTGCGAAATAGCCATAGAAACCGCCCTTGGCGCGGCGACGCAGAACGTAATCGTGGAGGACGAAACGAGCGCTAAACAGGCTATCGGTTTCTTAAAAGAAACAAGAGCGGGACGCGCGACCTTCCTGCCCATTGACACCATAAAGCCATCGCATTTTGACGAACGCGGTGTCCTTCGCGACGACGGAGTTGTCGGGCTTGCGAGCGAGCTTGTCTCCTGCGACAATAGGTATGCCGACGTGATAAGCAGTCTTCTTGGGCGCATAATCGTCGCGGAGGATTTGAATTCGGCGTCTGTGCTTGCCAAAAAGCTGAAATACCGTTTTCGCGTCGTCACTATGGACGGTCAGGTTATCAACGCGGGCGGCTCCTATACGGGCGGTTTTACCTCCCGTCAGGCGGGCATATTCTCGCGCAAATTAGAAATAGAAAACCTTGAAAAAAAGGTTATTGATATTAAGTCGTCGACCGTCGAGCAGGCGAAGGAGCTTGAAACGATAAAGGCTGAAATTGTCGAGCTTGAAGCGGAAATGACGGCGATAAACAGCGATATAATTACCCTTGGCGAAGACAAAATACGCCTTGAAAGCGCGCTTGGGCCGCAGAATCGCGACGTCGCCGCGCTTGAGGAAAACGTCGAGCTTGGAAATAAAGAGCTTGAAAGTATAGCGACGAGCCGAGAGGAAAAGCGCGGTATCGTTACGAAAAACGACGGAGCGGTCGTCCTTCTGACCGACGAGGTCGAGCGGCTTTCGGCGGTCGTCGGGGCGGACGACGACAATGACGACGAGCTTATAAAGAGGAGAAACGAACTAAGCGAACTCATATCCTCACGAAAAATATCGCGTGTTGAAATTCAAAAGGATATTGAGAACATAGAAAGCGGAATCGAACAGCTTTCTCGTCAGGGCTCTTCAGCGAACGACCGCGTGGCGAATATCGTTGAGATGATAGAAAAAATCACCGCTGAAAACGCCGAGCGCGAAAGGGTTATAGAGGAGCAAAAAAATGAGATAGAAGCCCTTCGCGAGAGGACGGAGCAAAGAAGGTTAGATATTGAAAACGGCGGCGAAGCCCGCAAGGTAAACGAACAGAGGATAGTCGAGCTTCGCGAGCAGAGCAACGAAATTGTAAAACAGCGTGAGCTTATAAGCAACGAGGCGGCGCGTCTTGACGAGCGCAAGGTTGCGCTTCAGGTCGAGTATGAGCGCTATGTCGCGCGGCTTTGGGAGGAATACGAGCTTGCCTTGGCGGAGGCGGAGGCGCTTTGCGTTCCCTTCGAGTCGGCAAGCGCTCTCCATTCGCAGGTAAGCTCAATTCGCTCAAAAATAAAGGCGCTTGGCAACGTCAACGTCGGCGCAATCGAGGAGTTTAAGGAGGTCAGCGAACGCTACGCCTTCTTGAGCGAACAGATAGTCGACGTCGAGAAATCCAAGGAAGAGCTTCTCAAATTAATAAGTGAGCTTGAAGCCGATATGAAGGTCATCTTTACAAAGAGCTTCAACGAAATCAACAACCAGTTCAGACGAGTTTTCGTCGAGCTGTTCGGCGGCGGAAGCGCAAACCTTTCGCTCACAGACGAAACCGAGGTTCTCGAAAGCGGAATTGAGCTTGACGTTCAGCCGCCCGGAAAGGTTATAAAGAACCTTTCGGCGCTGTCCGGAGGCGAGCAGGCGCTTGTCGCTATCGCGCTGTATTTTGCCATTCTTTCGGTCAACCCGTCGCCATTTTGTATTCTCGACGAGATTGACAGCGCGCTCGACGAGTCGAACGTCGTTCGCTTCGCAAACTACATAAGTCACGTTATCGACAATACCCAGATTATCACCATAACCCACCGCAGGGGAACCATGGAGGCGGCTGATGTTCTCTATGGTGTAACCATGCAGGAGGAGGGCGTTTCAAAGGTGCTCAAGCTTGGTATTGAGGAAGCGCAGCTTGTAATAAGCAAATAAAGAGGAATTATCACATGGGATTTTTTGAAAAGCTTTCGCAAGGACTTAAAAAGACCCGCGACAATGTGGCGTACAGCTTTGCGGCGGGCAAGCTTTCCGACGAGTTTTATGATGAGCTTGAGGAAAGGCTGATTCTTGCCGACACGGGCGCCGAAACCGCGACGACCCTTGTTGACGAGCTTCGCGCTGTCGTTAAAGAAAAGCATATTCTCGACGGCGGTGAGGCGGTTAAGGAATTTAAGGAAATATGCGTTAAACGGCTTGAAACGGAAAGACCGCTTGATTTTTCGGGAAAGCCCGCCGTGATTATGCTTATCGGCGTAAACGGAGCGGGTAAAACAACGACGGCGGGAAAGCTTGCGAGTCTATATAAGTCCGAGGGCAAGAGCGTTATGCTTGCCGCGGCGGACACCTTCCGCGCGGCGGCGGTTGAGCAGCTTGACGTTTGGGCGAAAAGGAGCGACGTTGAAATAAAGACGGGGGCGAACGACCCATCGGCTGTTATCTTTGACGCGGTCAGTTCCGCGAAGACGAAGGGAACCGATATCGTTATCGCCGACACGGCGGGACGTCTGCATACGAAGAAAAACCTTATGGAGGAGCTTTCAAAGATGTCGCGAATTATTAAAAAAGCCTCCGAAACGGCGTCGGTCGAAACCCTCTTGGTGCTCGACGCGATAACGGGGCAAAACGCGATAAATCAGGCGATGAGCTTTGCGGATTCCGCGGCGGTCAGCGGCATAGTTCTCACAAAGCTCGACGGAACCGCCAAGGGCGGCTCGGTGCTCGCGGTAAAGGAAAAGCTCGGCATTCCCGTGAGGTATATCGGCGTCGGCGAGGGAATAGACGACCTTTCGAATTTTGATGCGGCGGCGTTTTGCGACGCGCTTTTCGGTTAAGTATAAGGAGAAAAAATGAAAGAATCGGTTTTTGTTGTTGCTACGAATAACCTCAACAAGCTTTCGGAAATACGGGCGATTTTAAAATCGGTCGGCTGCGACTGCGTTTCGCTGAAGGAAGCGGGGGTTGATATCGACGTCGAGGAAAACGGCGCCACAATTATGGAAAACTCATATATCAAGGCGAAGGCGGTTTTTGATATAGTCAAGAAGCCTGTTATCGCGGACGACACGGGGCTTTTCGTCGACGCGCTCGACGGGGAGCCGGGAGTTTATACAGCGCGGTACGCGGGCGACGACCACGACTACAACAAGGGGGTCGACAAGCTTCTTTCAAAGCTTGAAAGCCTAAAAAAGAGCGAGGACAGAAGGGCGCGCTTTTTGTCAACGGCGACGGCGATACTTGAGGACGGCTCGGTTGTTCAGGCGACGGGCGCAGTCGAGGGCTTTATTGGCTTTGAACGCAGGGGAGACGCCGGCTTCGGTTATGACCCGGTGTTCTGGCTTTTCAACAACCAAAGCCTTGCGGAAATTTCACCCGATAAGAAGAATGCAATCAGCCATAGAGGAAGAAGCATAAGAAAGCTTGTGTTTTTGCTTCGCGGCATAAAAAGAGTAAGAGGATAAATATGATAACAAGCAAACAAAGAGCCGAGCTTCGCAAGCACGCGAACACTCTGGAAACGGTATATTACATCGGCAAAGACGGCATAGACGAGCAGGTCGAAAAGGGAGTGGGCGAGGCGCTTAAGGCGCGAGAGCTCATCAAGCTGAAGGTGCAGGAAAATTCGTTGTATTCCGCAAAGGAAGCGTGCGCCGAGCTTTGCGAAAAGCTTTCGGCAGAGCCGGTTCAGGTTATCGGCAAAAGATTCGTAATTTATAAAAGAAACAAGAAAATTGACGCCTACGGTATTTAAAAAATGAAAAAAATTCTTCTGTACGGCGGGGCGTTTAATCCTCCGCATATAGGACACGAGTTTTTACTAAAAAGCGCCATTGAAGCGATAAAGCCCGACCTGACTCTCGTTGTTCCATCTTCGGTTTCACCGCACAAGCACAACGCGGCGGTTCCCTTTTTCGACCGCTTCGTTATGGCTAAAACCTTTTTGAAGTGCGGCGAAAACGTCAGGGTAAGCGGAATAGAGAAAGCGGGAAAGCACCAAAAAAGCTATACCCTTAAAACGGTTCGTCGACTTAAGAAAAAGTATAAGGATGCAAAGATTTATATACTTATCGGAAGCGATATGCTGACCTCCTTCGACGAATGGCATCGTTACCGTCGGCTTTTGAGCGAGGCGGTTATTGTCGCGGCGTCGAGGGACGACCTTGACGACCAAAGGGCCGACGAGGCGGCGAAAAGGCTTAAGCGCGACGGCGGCGACATAAGGGTGCTGAGGATTAAGCCCATCGAAATGAGCTCGACCGAAATTCGCGAAAGAATATTTCGCAAACAGGACGTTAAAGGCTTTTTAAGCGACGAGGTCGAAAGGTATATATCAAAAAGAAATTTATATGAGGTGTAAGGAGAAGGACGATGACGTCGAACGAGGCGAGAAGCTTTGCAAGGGAAAACCAGTCGGACGAGCGCTTTAACCATACCGAGGGCGTGGCGCGCGCGGCGGCTATGCTCGCCGAGTTATACGGCGAGGACGTCGAACGGGCAAAGAGAGCGGCTTTTTTACACGACGCGCTCAAGGAATGGGATAAGGGCGATTTATTGCAAATGATAAGGCGCTCTGATATAATTGACAGCAAGACCGTCGAGGATTGTCCGAAGATTTATCACGCCTTTGCGGGCGGCGTTTACGCGAAGGAAACACTTGGCTTGGACGACGAAACGGCGAACGCCATTATGTATCACACAACGGGGCGATATGGGATGTCGCGGCTTGAAAAAATCGTTATGCTTGCTGATTACATATCCGAGGAACGTGATTTTAAGGGTGTTGACGAGGTTCGCGCGGCGGCGAAGAGCTCGCTTGACGAGGCGTGCCTTATGGCTTCGCGAAATTTAGTCATACATCTGCTTATAATGTACAAAAAGGTAAATAAATATTCTATCGACGCATATAACTACTTCGTCGAGCTTAAAGGAGAGAACGGCAATGTCTAATGAAAAGACGGGAAGCAAAAAAAAATTAGTCTTAAATAAAAGAGGACGACGTTTGGTTTTCGCTATTATCGCGCTGCTTGTTATCGCGATAGTGCTTGTTTTGCTGAATTTAAAGCCAGCGGGTGCGGGCGACAAGATAAAAGAAGAATGGAAAACGCCGAGCTACCTTCGCGACAAGACGATTAATATTCTTGTATGCGGCGTGGACACCGACGTCGACCGTTCGGAAAGCCCCGACGCACAGGAGAGCGACGCGACCCTTAACACCGACGTGATTATGCTCGTGAGCATAGACCGCGAAACCAACAAGGCGACTATCTTTCAAATACCGCGCGATACCTATGTCGGTGAAGACCTTGTTAAATACGGCAAGATAAACGGTCTTTACGGACGCGGCTATTCCGATGGCCACGACCCGATATACAAAGAAAAAAATCCCGGTATGGCGTGCCTTATCGAGACTATAAACTATCAGTTTAAGTTGCCTGTCGACAACTATGTGCTTATCACCATGGAGGGCTTCCGAAAGGCGGTCGATATGCTCGGCGGGGTTGAAGTTACCCTTGACCAGACGCTTGATTTTAAGCTTTATGAATCCGACGGAAAGACCGTTAAAGAAAACATAAGCCTTGAACCGGGAACACATCTTTTAGACGGAATTTCGGCTGATATGTTCGTCCGTTACCGTGACGCGGAGGGCGACATCGGACGAATGAATGTCCAAAGATATTTTCTCGCCGCGCTTATGAACAAGGCGCTCAACACCTCAACAAAGGATTTGGCAAGTCTCGCGGTTGCGATTTATCCCTATCTTGAAACAGACTTTTCCGTAAGCGAGCTTTTGGCGCTCGTCGACGAGGCGAAGGCAATGAGCTCCGAGTCGATTTCGACCGTTCGCGTTCCGGGCGAAAACGTTTCGCGCTACGGCATATGGGGAGTTGACGTTTGGTCGGTTCACAATGAGGAGCTGGCGGCGCTTTTGAATGAGTATATGCGCCCATACACCGACGACGTTTCGGAAACTGAGCTCAACACTGTCGAAATAAGAAATACAAAAGATGATGTGGACTCGCAAGCGTCGCTTGATAAATATAAGGGGGACTAAATTTTGACGTCAATAGAAACAGCAAGGCTTATCGCTAAGGCGCTTGACAACAAAAAGGGCGCCGATATAAAAATACTTAAAATCGACGACCTTACGGTCATTGCGGATTATTTTGTAATCGCCACAGGCAACAGCAACACGCAGGTAAAAGCCCTTGCGGGTGAGGCGGAATATCTTCTTGAAAAGGAAGCGAATATCCGTCCGCTGCGCGTTGAGGGATATGATTCGGGCGGTTGGATTTTGATAGATTTTAATACGGTAATTGTTCACGTCTTTCAGCCGTCGGCGAGGGAATTTTATTCTCTTGAGCGCCTTTGGGCGGACGCCGAGGAGATTGACACGGACTTTTTGAACGACTAAGGGGAGTGACAAAATTGGATTACAACTTTCGCGAAATAGAGAAGAAGTGGCAGAAAAAGTGGGTAGAGGAGAAGACCTTCGCGGCGAAGGACGATTATTCCTTGCCGAAGTTTTATGCCCTCGTTGAATTTCCCTATCCGTCGGGAAACGGGCTTCACGTCGGACATCCGCGTCCGTATACCGCGCTTGATATAGTAGCGCGCAAAAAGCGTATGCAGGGCTTTAACGTGCTTTATCCCATGGGCTGGGACGCCTTCGGGCTTCCGACGGAAAACTACGCGATGAAGAACCACATTCACCCCGCGAAGGTGACACACGACAATATTCAGCGCTTTAAGGGTCAGCTTCAGTCGCTCGGCTTTTCCTTCGATTGGACGCGCGAGGTCAACACAACCGACCCCGAATATTATAAATGGACCCAGTGGATATTCCTCAAGCTTTTTGAAAAAGGGCTTGCTTACAAGACCGAAATGGCAGTCAATTTCTGCACGGGCTGCAAGGTCGTTCTCGCAAACGAGGAGGTCGTCAACGGTGTGTGCGAGCGGTGCGGAAGCGAGGTCGTCCGCAAGGTCAAAAGCCAATGGATGCTTGCCATTACGAAGTATGCCCAGCGACTTATCGACGACCTTGAGGGGCTCGATTATATCGACCGCGTAAAGGTGTCGCAGGTCAACTGGATAGGCCGTTCTACGGGTGCTGAGGTTGATTTCGGAACGACGCTCAATGATAACCTTCGGGTATTTACTACACGTCCGGATACACTTTTCGGCGCTACATATATGGTTATTTCACCAGAGCACGCGCTTATCGAAAAATGGTCTGATAGGCTTACAAACCTCGACGAAATTCGCGCATATCAGGAAGAAGCGGCAAGAAAATCCGATTTTGAGCGAACCGAAATGGCAAAAGACAAAACTGGCGTTGAATTAAAGGGAGTTCGCGCGATTAACCCCGTTAACGGAAAAGAGATACCTATATTTATTTCGGATTACGTTTTGGCGACCTACGGAACAGGCGCTATTATGGCTGTTCCCGCCCACGATACCCGCGACTATGATTTCGCAAAGGCGTTCAATCTTCCGATAATCGAGGTCGTAAAGGGCGGAGATATAGAAAAAGAAGCTTTTACAGACTGCGAAACAGGCACAATGGTTAACTCGGGACTTCTCGACGGTCTTTCGGTCGAGGAAGCTAAGGTTAAGATAACCGAGTGGCTCAAGGAAAACAAAAAGGGTGAGCCGAAGGTCAACTTCAAGCTTCGCGATTGGGTATTTTCGCGTCAGCGCTATTGGGGTGAGCCTATTCCTATCGTTCACTGCGATAAATGCGGCTACGTCGCCCTTCCCGAAAGCGAGCTTCCGCTTCTTCTTCCGGAGCTTGAGGATTTTGAGCCGACCGACAACGGCGAATCGCCCCTTTCAAAGCTCGACAGCTGGATAAATACCACCTGCCCCCACTGCGGCGGACCCGCAAAGAGGGAAACCGATACCATGCCCCAATGGGCAGGCTCGTCGTGGTATTTCCTTCGCTATATGGACCCCCACAACAAACAGGCGCTTGCGAGCAAGCAGGCACTCGAATACTGGTCGCCGGTTGACTGGTACAACGGCGGCATGGAGCATACTACGCTGCATTTGCTTTATTCGCGTTTTTGGCATAAGTTCCTTTACGATATCGGCGTAGTGCCGACGAACGAGCCGTATGCCAAAAGGACGAGCCACGGAATGATTCTGGGCGAAAACAACGAGAAGATGAGTAAATCCCGCGGTAACGTTATAAATCCCGACGAGGTTGTCGAAAGCCTCGGCGCGGATACCCTTCGTATGTACGAGATGTTTATGGGCGACTTTGAAAAGGCGGCGCCTTGGTCGAATTCAAGTATGCGCGGCTGTAAGCGCTTTCTTGACCGCGTATTCGCCTTGCTTGACTTAGTCGTCGACGGCGACGGTTATTCCGCCGAGCTGGAAGCCACTGTCCACCGAACGATAAAAAAGGTGAGCGAGGATATCGAGGGACTTAAGTTCAACACAGCTATCGCCGCTATGATGAGCCTTGTTAACGAGATTTACGCAAAGAAGTCAGTAACGAAGGGCGAATTAAAAACCCTTCTTCAGCTTCTCAACCCGTTTGCGCCGCATATGACCGAGGAAATGTGGGAGATAATGAAGTTCGGCGGCGAAATCGCGTACAGCGCATGGCCCGTATTTGACGAGGCGAAGTGCGTCGATGACGTTATCGAAATCGCCGTTCAGATTAATGGCAAGCTGAAAGGACGGATTACTATACCCGCCGACGCGGACGAAAAGACCGCGCTTGACGCCGCCAAGAGCGACGAGAAGGTCGCGAATGAATTAAACGGAAAAACCGTAATTAAGGAAATCTACGTCAAGGGCAAAATCGTTAATATTGTGGTGAGATAAATTTCAACAAAAAAGCGCGCAGTTAAAGCTACTGCGCGCTGTTTTTTAATATGTGGTTAAACCTTTGATTTGCGCTTTTTCACCTCAAGAGCGATAAGCAGCCCCAAAACGGCGACAGACGCTGCGCTTATCACGATGCCGACATAGAAAACAGGAGGCGTGTAGGAAAGAATGATTTCATTTTCGCCCTTTTCTAAATCAAGCGAGGCAAACCCGCAAAAAACGGCTTTCAGCTTGACGGATTGTCCGTTTACAGTGCATTTCCACCCGTTTTCAAAGGGCATAGAAATAAACAAAGCGGAGCTTTCTTCGACGTTCGCTTTAATGTGGATTTTGCCGTTCTCAACGTTGAGAATTTGCGGCGATTTTTTCGAGAGTGCCTCGGAGACCTGTTTTAAAAGCGAAAGGTCGGTCTCGCCTTCCGACGAAACAACTTCAATGTTTTCTCCAAGAAGAGCCGAATAAATACCGTTAATATTACTCGGTATATCGGTTGTATTAAACGACGATTGAACGGGCGAGTTTGTTATTATTGCGAAGGGAAGACTGTATTGGTTTTCGTAAAGGGTCAGACCGTTATTTTCCGCGACGGGATTATATATCGAAAGCTTTTCGTTAGACGGAGAAATGATATAGCGAACGCACAGAAGGGAGTTTGCCGCGGGGCTTACGTCGGCGGGATTGTTCCAAACGCCGTGGTAGCCAAGACAGGAAAGTATCGAATTGTTATTGCTGTTTTGAAGGCTGTTGAAGTAGTTTAGCCCATTGTAATCGTACATTAGCGGGTCGTTAAGAGATTCAAAATAGGTTTTTTCGGTGCGGCAAAACGCGTCTGTTTCTTGCCGTTCTTTGAGTATGGTTTCGATATTATTTGACGAGACAATAAAGGCGGAGCGACTGTATTTTTCGAAAAGACTTGAGGTATACCGGCCATTATATAACAGCTCGACAAACACAAGCGAGCATATCGCGAGGCCCGCAAGAAGTCGAAGACGTGAGGATTTCGTTAGGTACAAGAACATAACCGCCGCGAAGAATGCCGCGACAAGCATTAGGGTCACGACGATTTCTTTCACGCTGACAATATTAATCTGCGAAAGAACGATGTATGCCGCGGCGGCGAAGATAATTAATGTGAACGAAACAACTTCTTTTTTTGTGGCGCAAAATGCGTCAGCTGCTTTCGCGGCAAGGATAACCATAAGCGCACAGATTAAAAAGCTTTGGCGAAATGGAAAGGAAACGGGTGCTTTGAGCATATGCCAGAGCTTGTTGAGAGGGGAGAGCCAAAAGGATAAAAGCATAAAGGTAAAGAAGCCAAGAGAGCATAGCTTTTGGCGAAGAGGTATTTTCTTTGCCGAAAAATAAAGCGAAAGCAAAACGAGCACTATAAGGCCGCAAAAAACAATAGGCATTCCGCTTTCAACCTGGTCCCAGGTGAACCCGCAAAAGAGAAGCTGACGACCGAAGGCTTTTAGCGAAAAGGTCGTATTAACGGTAGCTTTTCCAAGAAGAGAAATGCCCTTGCTTTCGAAAGCCTGAATAAGAGAAGGCAAAAGCATAAAGGCGGAAAGTCCCGCGCCGAGAACTCCACCGCCGACAAATTTTAAAATAGTGGGGAAGCATTCCTTTAAGCGAACGCCTGTTGAAACAAGCCGCCAAACAAGCCAAAGCGCACAGAATAGGCACACCATATAAGCGGTGTAGTAGTTGTTGAGCACCGCAATAAAAACACATAAACTGAAGGATAAAAAGCGACCGTTTTCTATAAGCTCATCGAGGGAGAGAAGAACAAGAGGGAGAATGGCGACGTTGTCGAGCCACATCGTATTTTGGGCGTAGATAAAGTTATAGCTCATAAGCCCGTAACATAACGACAGCGCAATGCAGAAAAGGTTGTTTGCGCTGTGCTTTGTTCTCAAGTATAAGCACATTGAAAAACAGGCGAAGCATATTTTAAGAACATAAATGAGCTCGAAGAAGTCAACATAACAGCTGTCTTTAAAAAGCGGAAGAAGAAAAGATAAAATTGACAAGGGAAGCACGTTGGTCTGCCCTTGCATACCGCCGCCGAGCCCGCGGGAGAAGGAAAACAAGAAGCCATCGCCAAAAGCGCGCGATAACCAAGAATGAAGGGGCAAATATATGCCCTTAAGGTCGCCGGTGACAATCGAAGTATCGCCGAATGGAAAAAACCTGTTAAGAGCGAAGATAATCGTTAGCGCGGCAAAAGCCAGCGCGGCGGAAATTAAAGATAGTCTAAAAATCTTTTTTGCAGTCATCGTTTCTTCTCCTTTTGAAAAATAGTAGCATACTAAAAAGGATAAGACAATACGCTTTGTTTAATTTGTTAACAAGGTTGTAATGAGCTGGGGCAATATGATAATATAATAAAAAAACAAGTTAGGATAACAAATGAAAAGCTTTGAAACAAAAATACTTGATTTTTTCAAGAAAAATATATTTTATTTCGGCGGTGCGATACTCCTTTTGTTTTCGGTTTATCTAAGAATAATTGCGATTCCGCAGTTGAACGGGGACCTTATCGGAGGCTTTTTGCCGTGGGTGGACGAGTTTCGGGCAAACGGCGGTTTTATCGCGATGCGTCAAGGCGTGGGAAACTATAATTATGCCTACCAAACGATACTTGCGGCTTTGTCATATCTTCCGTTCGAACCGATATATTTAGTCAAGAGTATTCCGATTTTCTTCGATTATGTGCTTGCTTTCGCCTCGGCAATGGTTGTTTATAACCTTGTTGAACCAAATCGTCGAAAGCTCGCCTGCTTTATTGCGTTTTTTGTTGTGCTGAATCTTCCGACCGTGTTTATGAACAGCGCGGTTTGGGGACAGTGCGAGTCCATAAGCACATCATTTATTGTTCTGAGCATTTGGGCGCTTACAAAGGATAGGCCCGCGCTTGCAATGTTTCTTTTCGGCGTTGCGCTGAGCTTTAAGCTGCAGCCGATTGTTTTCATTCCTGCGTTGCTGCTGATTTATTTTTGTTCGCGCCGCTTTTCCGTCTTTAATTTTCTGCTTATTCCCGTTGGAATGATTGTGCCGTCGCTCGGAGCCATTTTCGTCGGACATGGAATACGGGATATATTCAGAGTGTATTTTTCTCAGGTGTCGCTTTATGCAAAGCTTACAATGAACTATCCGAACATTTATTGTTGGCTTCCCGAAAACTATTCGCTTTTCAGCAAAATAGGGATTGTGCTTACCTTCACGGTGCTGTTAATCGGATATATGCTCGTTATCCTTAAAACCAAAAAGCTTGAGGTAAAGGATTATATCAGCGTTTTTATTTGGACGGGATATGTGTGTGTGTTCTTCCTTCCCGCAATGCACGAAAGATACGGCTATGCTGTGGAAATTCTTTTTATTCTGTACAGCTTGATTAATAAGAGATTGTTTTTGCAATCCATAGGACTATGTCTTATAGGCGCGATTTCCTACCTTCCGTTTCTTATGGGCTTTAACCCCATTGACCAAAAATATCTTGCGGTAATCTCACTTATTATATTCATAAGCGCGACAATGGCTTTCTTCAAGGATTTTTTAAGCGAGCGGGGAGAAATAAGGCTGAAAGAAACGAAAGCATAAGCTAATATAGTTTGAGACAAGTTTTTCTGTTGACAATTTGATATTCGTTTTGTATAATAGCAATGTTGCAAAATAAACGTCCCTGCAAGGGAGGGTAGACAGTGTCTGAAGTAAGAGTTAAAGAAAACGAAAGCCTTGACAGCGCTCTTCGTCGCTTTAAGCGTCAGTGTGCTCGTTCGGGAGTTCTTGCCGAGGTTCGTAAGCGTGAGCATTACGAAAAGCCTTCTGTAAAGCGCAAGAAGAAATCAGAAGCGGCGCGTAAACGTAAGTTTAAATAGTTTAGCAAAAAGGCTTTGACTTAATTGTCGAAGCCTTTTATGTTTTTGCCGCTTAAAGTGTGATATACTAAAAGCACAATCTGAAAGGGGAAGACTATGTCGTTTATACCCGATTATTATTTTAACAGAATAGAAGAGATAACCCCCGCGATACTAAAAAAGCTCGGAATAAAAGGGCTTGTACTTGATATTGACAACACCCTTACGCTCGACTTTTCGCCCGACGTGAGCGAGAGTGTTTTGGCGTGGCTTGCCGAAATAAAAAAAGAGGGCTTTGCCGCGATAATCGTGTCGAACAACAGTGCCGAGCGAGCCGAGCCTTTTGCTGAAAAATGCGCCCTTCCCTTTGTCGCTCGGGCGAAGAAGCCGAGCGCTCGGTCACTTTTGGCTATAGGCGAGACGCTGGGCTGTTCCCTTCGCGAAACGGCGGTTGTCGGCGACCAGCTTTTTACCGATATGGCTTATGCGAAAAACAACGGAATGGTCGCGCTCGGAGTAAAGCCCCTTGGCGGTGAAAAGCTTGTTCGCGTCAAATTAAAGCGCATACTCGAAAAACCGTTTATGCCGTTTGTAAGGGCGCGGAGGTGGCGGGATGAATAAAAGAGCGGTCTTCGGCCCGGCGGGAAACTCGCTGAGCTTTGCACAAAGGGGATATAAAAGCTATGCGGATATTCCGAAATACGTTAAAGAAATGGGCCTCGACACATATGAATATCAATGTGGTCGGGGCGTAAACATAAAAGCTGAAAACGCCGCCGCGCTTGGCGAGCTTGCAAAAAACGAGGGGATAGGGCTTTCTGTTCACGCGCCCTATTACATCTCGCTTTCGAGCGTTGAAGAGGAAAAGCGGAAAAATTCCTTTAGATATATACTTGAGAGTGCCGAGGTCGTCGTCCCTATGGGCGGAAAACGCATAGTTGTTCATTCGGGCTCGTGCGGAAAAATGGAACGAAGCGAGGCGCTTGCGCTGGCGATAGAAACCCTTACATACTGCATAAACGAGCTCGACGCGGCAGGTTATCGCGACGTTACCCTTTGTCCGGAAACAATGGGAAAGATAAATCAGCTTGGAACGCTTGACGAGGTAGTCGAGCTTTGTAAAATCGACGAGCGGATAATACCCTGCATAGATTTCGGACACCTCAACGCCCGCACCCACGGCGGGATAAGGACAAAGGAGGATTACGCCGCAATACTCGATAAAATTGAAAACGAGCTCGGCTCGGCGCGCCTTTCGGTTTTTCATTCCCATTTCAGCAAAATCGAATATTCCTCGGGCGGCGAGGTTCGCCACCTGGGCTTTTCCGACGCTGTGTTCGGGCCCGACCCGTCGCCGCTTATGGAGCTCGTAGCCGAGCGTTCGCTTGCGCCGACATTTATTTGCGAATCGGACGGCACCCAGAGCGAGGACGCGAAAACGATGAAAAATATTTATGAAGCATATATGGCTTCTAAAGGAGAATAGATTATGACAAGAATAGAAAAGCTTAGAAAAACGCTTGGCGCCGATTTTACCGCGGCGCTTGTTATGAACGACTTCAATCGAAGCTACCTTTGCGGCGTCGATTCAAGCGCGGGAACCCTTTTAATCACCGCGAAGAACGCTTATCTCATTATTGATTCGCGCTTTATAGAGGTCGCGAAAAGAGGCGCGGAAAAGGGCATTGAGGTTATCCTGATGGACGCGCTTTATAAGCAGCTTTCCGAGATAATCGAAAGGGAGAATGTAGGCGAGCTTCTTATCGAAAGCGAAACCTCAATCGGTGCGCTTGCGTCGGTTAAAAAAGGAGTTAAGGGCGTAAAAAAATTCGTTTGCGACAACAAGCTCAGCCGTGCCATATGCGACCTGCGAGCCGTTAAGGACGAGAACGAAATAAAGAAGATATGCGCGGCGCAAAAGATAACCGACGACGCTTTTTCGTATATTTTGGGCTTTATTGAAACCGGAATGACCGAGCGAAGGGTCGCCGCCGAGCTTGAATATTTTATGCGAAAAAATGGCGCGGATAAGCTTGCGTTTGATACAATTTGCGTCGCGGGCAAAAATACCTCGCTGCCCCACGGCGTTCCGACCGATTATAAGATAAAAAAGGGCGACTTCGTGACGATGGATTTCGGCGCGATGAAGGACGGCTACTGCTCGGATATGACGAGAACGGTCGTTATGGGCAGGGCGACAAAGGAGCAGGAAAAGATATATAATATTGTGCTCGACGCGCACCTCACTTCTATGGAGGCGGCAAAGCCGGGTATGACGGGCGAGGAGCTCGATAAAATCGCGCGAGATATAATCTATAACGCGGGCTACGAGGGCTGCTTCGGGCATTCGCTCGGGCATTCGCTCGGACTTGAAATTCACGAGGAGCCGCGTGTTTCGAAGACGGGCTTAGTCGGTTTTCGCGAGAATATGGTCGTGACGATTGAGCCGGGAATATATCTTGAAAACAAGTACGGCGTGCGTATAGAAAATATGATTAAATTCACGAAAAACGGCTTCGTTAACCTTACGGCGAGCCCGCGCGAACTAATTATTTTATAAGGCTTGCTAAAAACGGCTTATATATGGTAAAATAACAAAGTTAAGATACAATTAAAGGAGTATAAATTTATGATTTCAGCCGGTGAATTCAGAAACGGTGTAACCTTCGACGACAATGGCAACGTATTCCAAATAATCGAGTTCCAACACGTTAAACCCGGAAAGGGCGCGGCGTTTGTACGCACAAAGATAAAGAACGTTATAACGGGTTCCGTTGTGGAGCGTACCTTTAACCCTACCGATAAATTTGAAAACGCATATATTGAGCGCCGTGAGATGTCCTATTCCTATAGCGACAGCGGGTTGTACTATTTTATGGACAGCGAAACCTACGAACAAATTCCGATAGCGGAAAAAGACCTTCCCGACAACTTTAAGTTTGTTAAGGAAAATATGCCTGTTAAGATTTTGTCCTATAAGGGCAACGTTTTCGGCATAGAGCCTCCGAACTTTGTCGAGCTTGCCGTATCCGAGACCGAGCCCGGCGTTGCGGGCAACACGGCGACAAATACCCTTAAGCCCGCGACCCTTGAAACGGGCGCGGAAATAAGAGTGCCGCTCTTCATCAACGAGGGAGAGGTAATCAAAATCGACACCCGCACGGGTGAATATATGGGAAGGGCATAGGTGATACAAATGGGAATTACCGAAAAAGTAGCTTTTTTAAAAGGGCTTATTGAAGGAAGCGAGCTCAATTTAGACGCGAAGCAAAAGAAAATCCTCGACGCTATGGTCGAAATACTCGACGATATGGCGGCGACGGTGACAGAGGTCGACGACGACCTGTCCTCGCTTTATGAGGACGTTGACGATATCTGCGAGGAAATCGACGATATCGAGCAGGACCTCGACACTCTTTTCGATGACGAGTGCGACTGCGACGAGTGTGACGACAAGGAATTTATGTACGACGTAAAATGTGAAAAGTGCGGTGAAACAATCTGCGTCGACGAAGACACTTTATTGGAAGGAGAGGTTGTTTGCCCCTCCTGCGGCGAAAAGATAGAATTTGACTTCGATTGCGATTGTGATTGCGAAGAATGCTCCGATGGTTGCGATTGCGGTTGCCAGGACAAAAAGTAGTTTCAAAAAAATTAGCGGAGCGGGCTTTTTAAGTCTGCTCCGATTTGTCTTTTTGTACGAAAGCTCAGCAAAGGGGGTATGCGAGGATGTCAGACAAAAACGATTTTTACATAGACAAGGACGGAAAAGTCAAGCTTATTAACTCGGACGAGAGAAAGAGAAAAGGTTTGTCTCAAAGCAGGAGTGACGGAGATAAATTGAAAAATAATAAGCGCAGAGGAAAATCGAGCGGCGGGACGCTTTCAAATATCGGAAAGAAAATAGGCGACGTTTTTCGTTTTCTGGTCGAATGGATGCGTGAAAGCTGGCTCAATTTTGCGTTGGGTATCGCTTGCGGCCTGGTGGTCGTTATCGCGCTCGTCGCGGGTATCGGCGCAATAGCTAACGGAATCGGCGGCGGAACAGGTCAATCGACGAAGCCGCAGACCGACGGAGGATATGTTCAAACCCTAAATATTAACAAGGACGAATACGAGGGCGTTCTTCTTGAAAAGACCAAGGACGGCGGCGCCGCTTATTTGAAGGAAACCCTTTTTATCGGTGACAGCAACTACGCGAGAATACCGCTTTATGACCTGCTTTCGATAGATAATGTTATCGGTATAGAGTCTATGGGAATTGAAACGGTGACGTCGCAGAAAAGCGTATATTTTGAGGACGTCAAAGACCCTGTCACTATTCCCGACGCGGTCGGAATGATGAAGCCTCGAAGGATAGTTATTTGCTTTGGAACGAACAACATAAACGACGACGACGTGACGACCTTTATTTCGGAATACGGTAAGGCGCTCGACGCTATAAGGAACGCATATCCATACAGCGACGTTATCATCTGTGCCATTCCGCCGCTTGGTGAGGCAAGAACGAACAAGTCGCTTACAATGGATATAGTCGACCAGTATAACCTTGCGCTTCTCGATTTGGCAAAATCGAAATCGCTGACCTTTTTGAACACGAGCGAGGCGCTAAAGGGTACGAACGGATATATGAAGACCGAATACGTTTATAGCGACGGTATTCATTTCTCGCAAGCGGGGCTTGAGGCGCTTTTGAAATACGTCTGCAACCATATGCATAACGTTGACGACGCGCGCCCGACTCCGATAGGTGATATTCCAAAGAGAAAATCCGCGCCTGTTGTTTCGACAGGTTCAAGCACCTTCAGCCTTGAGACGGTTATCTCCAACGCGGAGGGTACCTTCAGGGCGGCGGGACATACCGTCGGGTCGGTTTCAAGCAGCGAGCAGATGTCGGTTGTCTTCTCCTATCCGCTTGAGGTGAAGACCGGACAGTATGCGGGGCAGGAGGCGAATATAGCAAGCGCGTTCTATTCGTATGTGCTTAACAACATTAAATTCAGCCACGGCTATAAAACCCTTCAGGTTTCGCTGAGCGGTGAAAAGACGGCGACGGAATATCGCTTCTATGCAACCGTTGCGCCGGCATATTGCGCGAGCGGTACGCATGACCTTGTTGAGGACACAACGAAATCTGTTGCGGCGACCTGCACAACAAAGGGCAAGACGGTTAAGATTTGTTCCAAGTGCGGCTTTGTCGAGACGACAGAGATTCCTATGCTTGAGCACAACTACGATACGACACAGACCCCTCCCGCGGACAAAGCGACGGTTAACGCAACCTGTGGAGCGGAAGGATATAAGTATCAATATTGTACCCTGTGCAAGCAGTGGGTAAAAATAACGTTACCCAAGAACGATGCGCACAACTGGGTTGAGGATACGACGAAATCTGTTGCGGCGACCTGCACAACAAAGGGCAAGACGGTTAAGATTTGTT
>CAYWQL010000001.1:117744-124231 GCA_964460755.1 uncultured Oscillospiraceae bacterium
GCGCGACGAGAACGGTGGACGGCACGGCGGCATTAGGGCATACTTGGGGCGAATGCACCGTTAGCGGTGCGAGCGACCCTAATTATACTCCTCCGGAAGGACAGGGCAGCGGTGAAGGCTCCGGAGCATAAAGCAATTATCAGTTCTACCGCCGATTTAACGTCGGCGGCAGGCTTAGATTAAATCTAAATAAAGTTGAGGTGTCATATATGAACAGCAAGAAAAGGGCGATAGCCTTTACCGCCATTACATTTTTTATGTCGTGGACGCTTGCGGGAGTGATTTACTTTTTCGGCTTGGCGCAAAGCCCGTTATATACCCCGCTTTTGGTGGTTTATATGCTTTTCCCTGCGATAGGCTCGCTTATCACCCGCGCGTATACCCGCGAGGGCTTCAAGGATATGAAAATACGCCTTAAGCTCACGAAAAACTCGTCGAAGTATCTTTTCCTTGCGATTTTGGCGCCGGTTGTGCTTTCGGTGCTTGGCGCGATAGTATATTTCTTGTTTTTCCCGTGGAACTTCGACAGCTCAATGCCGCTTGTGCGCGCGCAGTACGCCGCGTCGGGCATAGAAGCGTCGTTTGATTCGATACCAAAGGGAGTGTTCGTTCTTTCGCAGATAGTTAACGCCGTTATCTTGGGCGGAACGATTAACGCGATACCCGCTTTCGGCGAGGAGCTCGGTTGGCGCGGATATCTTTTCCCCCGTCTTCTTGAAGCGACTACACCCCAAAAGGCGCTTATAATAAGCGGCACGATTTGGGGCTTATGGCACGCTCCGCTTATCGCTATGGGTCACAACTACGGCGTAGAGTATCCGGGTTATCCTGTCGTGGGAATTGTAGTAATGACACTTACTTGCGTTTGCTTCGGCGCTCTGCTTTGCTTCATTTCTTTCAAGTCAAAGAGCGTTATCCTCACGGCGATAAGCCACGGAGTGTTCAATGGCGTCGCGGCGATAGGAACTATTTTTACAGTTGGAGAGTACAATCCGACGCTTGGACCTATACCCCTTTCCCTTATAGGCGGTATTCCCGTTATTATTGCCGGCGTTTATATTATTTCAAAGGCGGACAAGCTTTTCGCGGCTCCTGCGGCTGAGCAGACGGCGACGGTGGAATTAAAGGCGGAAGATGAACGACAACTGTAAAAACTGCAACATAAACCAAGGAAACAAAATCGCCGACGCGTTAAAGCTTGACGAGGCGACTCGCGAGAAGCTTAACAAAAGCATTTTGGACTTTTTAAATAACGCCGACGCGACGAAATCAAACCCCGAAATACTGTGTGAGATGTGGCGTATTATCGCCGATACCATCGGCGACGACGACCCCTACCGCGAGATAAAGGATTATTACAACAAAGCTGTTATGAAGCTCTCAGGCGAGGTTGATGCTCTTTTTTGCGACGGGGACGACCGACTTGACACCGCCCTTCGTATAGCCATAGCGGGCAACCTCATCGACTTTGGCGCGAAGCATAGCTTTTCCATCGAAGACCTAAAGTCTACGCTTCATCGAGTTATGAACGAGCGGCTTGCCATAGACGACAGCGAAAAGCTGTTTTTCGCGCTTGCAAAGGCGAAGACGCTTTTATATCTCGGCGACAACTGCGGTGAAATCGCGCTGGATAAGGTTTTTCTTCGCGAAATCGGAAAGCGTTATCCAGACATTAAGGCGTTTTACGGCGTAAAGGGCAAGCCTGTCGTGAACGACATAACGAAGACCGACGCGCAAACCGTCGGAATGAGCGAGGTCGCGACAGTCGTTTCAAACGGGGACGGAGCTTCGGGCACGGTGCTAAAAAATACGAGCGAAGAATTTAAGAGGATTTTCAATAAAGCCGACGTCGTTATATGCAAAGGACAGGGCAACTACGAAAGCCTTATCGACGAAAAGAAGGATAATATGTTTTTTCTTTTTATGGCGAAATGCGAAAATTTCACCGTTCCGCTCAATATCGCGCCGATGAGCATAGTGTGTTTGAAAAAGAAATAAAAATGCCGAGGGTTCGGCTGAAAAGAAAAAAGCCGCATTTAATGCGGCTTTTTATGTTGCTGTTTTTAGTTTTCGGAAAGCGCGCGCTCAAGCCAAATGTAGCCGATATCAAGTGCGCTGTAAAGGCTCGTTTTGTCGCTCTGCTTTATTATGCGGGCATTCACGCCAAGCGACGGGTCATTGGAAAGAAGAGAAACGTGAACCTTGTTTGCGACCTCGACGCCCTCTTTTTCCTCGGTGCCGAGAATTTGAATAAACACTACGTGGGAATCGCTTGGGTTACCGTAATAAATTTCGTTGTTACAGCGAACAAGCGGGCGTCCCTTGTAGGTAAGCTGTTGAGTTTCTGCCATAAATGTATCCTTTCAAAATGGGGGGTTAGTCGTTAATAAACGAGCGCACCATCGCCTGAAGCAGGTCGTCACGGTCGTATTGACGCATAAGCGAACGGGCGTTGTTGTGGGTCGTGATATATGTCGGGTCCTCGGAGAGGATATAGCCGACAATCTGGTTGGTGGGGTTGTAGCCCTTTTCCTTCAGCGCGTTATATACCGTCGTGATGACCTTTTTTATTTCGATATCACGCTCGTTCGGGGCTTTAAACGTAATGGTAGGCTCGTGCATAATCCTACTCCTTTCGCAAGTATATAAGAATAGGATACACCAAAACCCGTCGTTTTACAAGTCGCTTTATGCGCGAAGGGAAATGTTATCTTCCGCCAAAAGCTTAAGGGTGCGTTTAATCGCAGCGTCGGCGTCGACGTCGGTTAGGGTTTTTTCGCTGTCGCGAAGGACAAGGTTATACGCTATGCTCTTTTTGCCTGCTTCAATTTTGTCACCCTTGTATACGTCAAAAACGGTAAGCTCTTCGAGCACGCTTCCGCACGCCTTGCGGATTTTTTCCTCGATATAAGCGCTCTCGATTGCGGCGTCGCAGACAAGCGCGACGTCGCGGGTGGTGGCGGGGAATTTCGGAAGCGCCTTGTAGCGCTTGGTTGCGCCGCGAGCCTCAAAAAGCCTGTCGACGCTAAGGTCGGCAAGATATATGCGCTCCTTTATGCCGTAGTTGTCCGCAACCTTCGGAGCGGCCTCGCCGATAACCCCAAGAAGGGTTTCGCCGACGTATACCGCCGCCGTTCTTCCCGAATGAAAGGTCGGGTTGTCCTCGACCGCACGGAACGAGAGGTCGTTTATGTTGGCGCGCTTGGCGATAGCTTCAACGATGCCCTTGATAGCATAGAAGTCCATTTTTCCGTAGCTTCCGATTATGAGCTTGCGGTTTTCGTCGGGAAGCTTGTTTTGGTCGGCGTTTGGAACAAATTCAACCGCGACCTCGAACAGGGCGACCGCCGCCGTTCTTGAATTGTAGTTGCGGGCAAGCACGTTCATCATCGACGGAATAGCCGTTGAACGCATAAGGCTTGTGTCCTCGCCGAAGGGATTGCTTATAACGACGCACCTGCGAAGGCTGCTGTCCTTGGGCACGTTAATCATATCAAGGTCCTTCATACCCATAAACGAATAGGTCGTCGCCTCATACAGACCGCCCGATACGCATACGTCGACAAGCTCGCGCTCAAAGCGTTGGCGCTCGGTTGGGCGAGCCGTCGCAAGACCCGACATAACGGTAGACGGAATGACGTTGTAGCCATAAAAGCGGGCGATTTCCTCTGCGACGTCGGCGAAGCCCTCAATGTCGGCGCGGAAGGTCGGCGGGGTTACGTTGAGCTTATCGTCGACGGTAAATTCAATTTTTTCAAGATATTTCACCATATCCTCGACCGAGATATCGGTGCCAAGGAAGCGGTTAATTCTTTCAGGCTCAAGCGGAATGACGGGCATAGGCTTTATGTCGCCCGTCGCGTCGATAAGGCCCGAAACGATGTCGCCCGCGTCGAGAAGCTCGACAAGCTCAAGCGCACGGGTGATGGCGGGAACGGTGTTGTTGGGGTCAAGCCCCTTTTCAAAGCGAACCGAAGCCTCGGTGCGAAGCCCAACGCCCTTTGCCGTTGCCCTTACGTTGAAGCCGTTGAAGCAGGCCGATTCGAATATAATCGTCGAAGTATCGTCTGCGATTCCGCTGTATTCGCCGCCCATAACGCCTGCGACGGCGATAGGCTTTTCGCAGTCGGCGATGACCATCATGCTTTCGTCAAGCTTTCTTTCGACGTCGTCGAGGGTGACGATGCTTTCGCCCGCCTTTGCCTGACGCACGATAATCTTTTTGTCCTTGACGTTGCGATAATCAAACGCGTGCATGGGCTGATTGTATTCGAGCATAACGTAGTTGGTTATGTCGACGATGTTGTTAATCGGGCGCACGCCGCAAAGACGAAGGCGCTCGCGCATCCACTGGGGCGACGGCTTTACACGGACGTTTTCAACTATCGCGCCCGTATAGCGAAGGCAGTTTTTCGGCGTTTCATTGACGACCGAAAGCATTGAGTTTATGTCGCCGTGGGTTTTTTGAACGATAGGCGCGGGAATGTTAAGCTCAGTGCCGTAGGTTGCGGCGGTTTCGCGCGCAAGTCCCGTAATACACATACAGTCAGGGCGGTTTGATGTTATTTCGAACTCGATAACCGTATCGTCAAGTCCCAAGACCTTTGAAATATCCTCGCCGACCGTCGCGCTCGGGTCGAGTATCGCTATACCGTCCTCAATGCATTCGGGAAAATCGTGAACTGTAAGATTTAATTCGCCCAGCGAGCACATCATACCCTCGCTCAGTTCACCGCGCAGCTTGCCCGTTTTGATTTTCGTTCCGTTCGGAAGCAGGGCGCCGTTAAGCGCGACGGGAACCATATCTCCGAGGTGGACGTTTTGCGCCCCCGTTACGATTTGAAGCTCGTTTTCGCCGCCGGCGTCGACCTTGCATACCCAAAGGTGGTCGGAATCGGGGTGCTTCTCCATTGCTGTAACCTTGGCGGCGACGACGTTTTTGATTTTATCCGCTTCGCGGGAATAGCCCTCGACCTTACTTCCCGTCATTGTAAGACGGTGGCAGTATTCCTTAGCGTCGAAATTTATTTTCGTATAATCAAGCAACCATTTAATAGGTAAATTCATTTTGTATTCCTCCCTTAAAACTGACCGAGAAAACGCATATCGTTCTCAAACAAAAGACGAAGGTCGCTTATGCCGTAGCGCATCATAACTATTCGGTCAAGACCCATTCCGAAGGCAAAGCCCGAATAGACGTCGGGGTCGATACCGCAGTTTTTGAGCACCTTCGGGTGAACCATACCGCAGCCGAGAATTTCAATAAATCCTTCGCCCTTGCATATGCGGCAGCCCTCGCCGTGGCAGTTGAAGCAGCTCGCGTCCATTTCGGCGGATGGCTCGGTGAAGTTAAAGTGATGTGGGCGGAAGCGGGTGGTTATATCGTCGCCGTACAGCTTTTTTGCGAAGACGTCGAGCGTCCCCTTCAGGTCGGACATCGTTATGCCCTTATCGACGACGAGACCTTCAATTTGGTGGAATATCGGTGAATGGGTTGCGTCGACTGTGTCGGTGCGATAAACCGTGCCGGGGGCAAGCACCCTTATCGGCGGCTTCTGGCTCATCATCGTTCTTACCTGTACGGGCGACGTTTGTGTGCGCAGGACGACGTTTTCGTTTATGTAGAAGGTGTCCTGCGTGTCGCGGGCGGGGTGTCCTTTCGGAATATTGAGAAGCTCGAAGTTATATTCGTCGAGCTCCACCTCGGGACCCTCGGCGAGGTCAAAGCCCATACCGAGGAATATTTCCTTTATTTCGTCAAGCACAAGCTGGAGCGGATGACGGCGACCGAAAGCGGGCGTCGTACCGGGAAGGGTTACGTCGATTTTCTCCGCCTTAAGCTTTGCGCCAAGGGCGAGGTCGCCGAGCGATTTCGCGCGTTTGGCGATACTGTCCTCAATAAAGCCCCTCACCTCGTTGGCAAGCTGACCCATAGCGGGACGCTCCTCCGCCGAAAGGGAGCCCATTTGCTTAAGCACTGCGGTAAGCTCGCCCTTTTTGCCGAGAAAACGAACGCGAAGCTCCTCAAGCGCCGCAAGGTCGCTCGTTTCGTTAAGCAGCTTTTCCGACTGGGTTTTAATCTGATTCAGAAGTTCTTTCATTTTTCTTCACCTCATATAAAAATACAAAAAAATAAAGCTTTGTCCCCAAGAACAGGGACGAAGCCATAACTCCGCGGTACCACCCGTATTTTAGCTTTAAGAGCTAACACTCTTTTGTCCTTTAACGGCGACCACCGTTTCACCCTACTTTTTTTCAGGCGAACCGCTCACGGGCGAACTTCGCTTTTGTCGTTTTATCCCTTTCGTCCGCTTTCAGCCTATGACGGACGTCTCTTCTTGGGAACGAAAAAGGTACTTTTCCCGCTCAGCGCGTTTAATAAGTAAATACATATTACCATTTGTCTATCGTTTTTTCAAGTGTTAATTTAAGCTCCGTCGCCGTACAGACTATCGGCGTACCGCCGCAAGAAATAGAGACAATCGGC
>CAYWQL010000002.1:0-120870 GCA_964460755.1 uncultured Oscillospiraceae bacterium
AACAAAAAGCGTCCGTAAACGGACGCTTTTTTAGCTTATATTAGATTTTTTATCTCGCCGCAAATGCGTTTCGCGACGGTTGGATTGTTCATTGTGTAAATATGAATTCCCTCGACTCCGCTCGCAAGAAGGTCGATTATTTGGCTGACGGCGTAGGACATTCCCGCGTCGAAGAGCGCCTGCTTGTTGTCCGAGTAACGATTTAATATTTTAATAAACCGTTCGGGCAGGGTCGCGCCGCAAAGCCCGGTCATTCTCTCAATCTGCGCTTTGTTTATGGCGGGCATTATTCCCGGCATAATCGGCACGCCAATCCCCGCTATTCGGCATATTTCCAAAAAGGAAAAATAGTTCACATTGTCAAAGAAAAGTTGACTGATTAGAAAATCAGCGCCAGCCTCAACCTTCTTTTTCAGATTTCCGATGTCGTCCGCCCTGTCCTTTGACTCGGGGTGACATTCAGGATAGCACGCTCCCGCCACGCAAAGGTTTGAATTGTTTTTTACATATGAAACAAGCTCCGACGCATGGATAAAATCGTCCTTTTCCGGGACAGCGGGATTTCGGTCGCCGCGAAGCGCGAGAACGTTTTCAAGTCCGTTTTCGTTTAGAAGCGAAACGTAATTGTCAATATCGCTTTTTGAGTAGCACAAGCAGGTAAGGTGAACGAGCGGCTCAATGCCGTATTCGTGCTTGATTTTTTTAGCAAGCTCAATCGTTTTATTGTTGTTGAGGCTTCCGCCGGCGCCGAAGGTAACGCTTATGTAGTCGGGCTTGAGTTCGCTTAAAATCGCAAGCGTTTCGTCTATATCGGAAAGGGTTGTATCGTGCTTTGGCGGGAATATTTCAAACGACAACACCGTTTTCTTCTTTTCAAAAACCTCTTTTATCTTCATTGACGGGCAATCCTCATTTATTCTGTAATTTTATTTTTCTATTGTCGCCGCAATCTTGTTGAGCGCATTGATATATGCCTTAACGCTCGCCTCAATTACGTCGGTGCTGATTCCGCGCCCCGTCACAACCTTGTCGATATACTTAACCTTAACGACGGCGTCACCAAGCGCGTCCTCTCCCTCAGTAACCGACTGGAGAGCAAAGCTTTCGAGCGAAACGTCAATTTTTGAAATACGGTCAATCGCCTTGAACGCAGCGTCAATAGGACCCGAGCCAATTTCAACCTTGGTCGTTTCCTTTCCGTTTTGCCTCATCGTTATCGTTGCGGTCGAGGGTATCATATTGCCCGAGTTGATGACGAAGTTCACAAGCTCAAAGCTGTCGGCAATGCCCGAGCCAAGCGGCTCAACAATCGCCTCGACGTCCTTGTCGGACACGTTCTTTTTGCGCGAGGTAAGCTCAACGAACTTTTCGTAGCACTCGTCAATCTGCGCGGCGGTCAACGTATAGCCAAGCTCTGTAACGCGCGCTTCAAAATCGTACCTTGTCGAGAACTTTCCGAGCACAAGATTGTTTCTGAAAACCCCGATAACCTCCGGCTTTAATATAAGCTTTTTGTCGTCGCCCGATGAATTAAAAGCGTTGTCGCCGATAATGGGACGGTTTGGAACTATTTGATAACCGAGTACGGTTGAAACAAGCTTGCTCGTTCTGTATATGTTCCGGGTCTTAACTCCGGTGGTTGCTTCATAGTAGTCCCCGCGGGCAAAAAGTGCCGCCGCGACCTCCTCGAGCGCCGCCGTACCCGCACGCTTTCCAACTCCGCCGACCGAGCATTTTACCTCGCTCGCGCCCGCTTTGACAGCCGAAAGGGTGTTCGCGACCGCCATTCCAAGGTCGTTGTTGCACATCGCAGAAATCGCAGTATTCGGAACGGCGTCGCACGCCATTTTGACCGTTTTGAAAAACTCTGTCGGCGCGCAGCTTCCGCTTCCGTCACAGATACATATAACGTCCGCGCCGCTGTTTGCCGCCGCCGTCACAACCGACAGCAAAAGACCTTCATCTATGTCGCAGGCATTATTAATCGTTAGCTCGACCGAGCCCGATTTTTTCGCGGTTTTTATAAGCTTTTCGACGTCCTTTTCGCTTTTTTTGTCGGCAAAAAGCACAATATTAATTCTCCTGCTCTGTGCCTTTTCAACCGCCTTCGAAGCCTTTTCTATCGCCCGTGCGGTGTCCTCACACATAACCTCGACGCAGCAGGACTTAACCGTTTCCGATATTTCCTTTATCGCTTCCTCGGTCTGGGGATAAACGTAGCCGACCTCGATGATATCAACGCCAAGACGTTCAAGCTGTTTCGCTATTTCGACCTTTTCCTTTGTGCTCATTGAATAACCCGGCGTTTGTTCCCCCAACCAGATTGTTTCGTCACAGATTTTGATTTTTCTTTGCATACCTCTACTTTTCCTTTCCCTTACTCTTTTCTATTTAAGTTCAACTATCGTAACCCCGTCCTCGCCCTCGCCATACTTGCCGAGCCTAAAGGACTTTATCTGTTTCATAGTTTTAAGATGATTATGAAGCCCTGCGCGAAGGGCGCCCGTTCCCTTTCCGTGTATAAGGTAAACGACCGAAAGATGCGACAAAATCGCGTTGTCAATAAACTGGTCTGCTTCCATTATCGCCTCGTCCACAGTCAGCCCAAGGAGATTGATTTCGCTCTTTCCGCTTCGCTTGTCGTCTCCCGAAAGCTTCGCGACGCTGACCTTTTTTTGCGATGTTTTTTGCTTTATCTGCAATTCGCGAAGGTCTTTTATATTAACCTTTGTTTTGATATTGCCCGCTCGCACCTCGACAATGCCCTTTTCGTCCGCGCATGTAAGCGCAATCCCATCCTTGCCAAGCGCCGCTACATAAACAGCGTCGCCGGTCTTTACCGATTTTAACGGCGGAAGATTGTCGACCTCCACGTTAACGGGGTCGGCTAAATCATAAAGGCTCGCGCTTTCGCTGTTTGCAATCGCCTTGGCTCTTTGCCGCGCAGCCTTGAGGTCTTTTTCCTTATTGCTTTCAAGCGAACGAATCTCGTCCATAAGCTTATACGCGCTTGCCGAAACGTCGTTAACAAGTCCCTTGGCTTTAAGCCTTGCGCCCTCTAATTCACGGTTGCCTTCGGCAATAAGCCTTTCGCGCTCCGCTTTTCCTTTAAGGATTTCGTTTTTCGCTTCTTCCTTTAGCTGTTCGATTTCCTCCTGCTTGTCCGACAACTCGCTTTTAAGCTGTTCTATTTCATTAAGCACGTCTTCAAAGCGCCTGTCGTCCGCGCTCATGTTTCGTTTCGCGCTTTCAAGAAGCTCGCCGTCAAGCCCAAGCCGTTCGCCGATTAAAAGGGCGTTCGAGCGACCGGGTATGCCGATGTTTAGCCGATAGGTCGGAGAAAGGGTTTTTACGTCAAATTCACAGCTTGCGTTTTGAACCCGTTCGGTTTCAAGCGCGTATATCTTAAGCTCGCCGTAATGGGTCGTTGCAAGCACCCGTGAGCCGTAGCGCCGCAGACGTTCAAGTATCGCGATAGCAAGCGCCGCGCCCTCGGCGGGGTCTGTTCCAGCGCCAAGCTCGTCCAAAAGAACAAGCGAACCGTCGTCAGCCTCCTTTAGTATTTCTGATATCGTTTTAATATGCGCCGAAAATGTAGAAAGGCTTTGCTCAATGCTCTGTTCGTCGCCGATGTCGACAAGCACCTTTTTAAAAGCGCAAAGCTCCGAGCCCTCGTTCGCCGTTATAAGTATACCCGACATCGCCATTAGGGTAAGCAGTCCGACCGTCTTCAGCGTGACAGTCTTTCCTCCCGTGTTGGGGCCCGTTATTATGAGCGAGTCATAATCAACCCCAAGGGATAAATCGACAGGCACGACCGTTTTTTTCGGTATAAGCGGGTGTCTTGCCTTTTTTAAAACAATACGCCCCTCGTCGTTAAGAAGAGGTCTTGTCGCGCCGTTATTGACCGAATATCTCGCCTTCGCGATAGCAATATCAATTTGTATGAATGCCTCATAGCTTTTTTTTATTTCTTCGGCTATTCCCGCGACGGTATCAGAGAAAACGCCGAGTATGCGGTCGATTTCCTTCTGCTCGTCGGCTTTCAGCTCCATTATCCGATTGTTTGCCTCAACGACAGCCGTCGGCTCGACGAAAAAGGTCGACCCGCTTGAAGATATGTCGTGGACAAGTCCGCCGATTTCGCCGCGAAACTCCTGCTTAACCGGTACGACGAACCGCCCGCCCCTCATGGTTACGACGGCGTCCTGAAGATATTTCTGGGTTGAAGACGAGCGGATAATCGAATCGAGCTTATCCCGAATTGAACCTTCGGTTTTCTTAATCTGCTTGCGAAGGTCGCGAAGAACTCCGCTCGCGTCGTCGCTCATTTCGGTTTCGCTCAAAATGCTGTCGCCGATTTCACGCTCAAGCCTCACGTCCTCATAGAGCCCGTAAAATAGTCTGTCGCATTCCGAACAACCGTCCCCGTTCGAGTACCACGCGTTTAGCGTTCGAGAATTGCGAAGCATAGTCTTTATTTTAAGAAGCTCGCCCATTGAGAGTATTCCGCCCTTTTCGGCGCGTTTACATATTTCGTCGATTTCACCGACCGACGATATAGCCGGCGAGGAATTGCGTGAAACTGCCTTATAAAGCTCGTCGGTTATATACAAAAGCTCGTTTGCCTCGTATATTTCCGTTTTCGGAACAAGCGAAATTATCTCACTTTTTGCTTTTTCGCAAACCGCGAGCTCGCTTATCTGTTCAAGAATTTTCGGAAAATCAAGTCTTGCTAAATAGTCGTTGCCAATGCTGTCCATAGGTTGTCCTTTATGTAATTAACTTAGTGAATTGTAAAAATCAAGGGTGGCGAGCCGCCGCTCGGTATGAATGACGACGTATCCTTCGCTTACAGCGCAAAGCGCCTTTTGCGAGCTCTCGTTTAAATCAAAAGAAAATATCTTTGCCGCGTCGGCGCCGACGATATGCTTCAGCGCCGCGACCACCGCTCCGCTCACGTTAATCGGCTTGCCGACACCGCTCGCGCAACTTTCGCAAAAAAACACTCCGCCCTTCACGTCGAAATGCCCTGCGCCGTTCGCTTCCTCGTTGCAAAGACTGCACTCGCTTATGTCGGGCATATATCCCGCAAGGCTCATTATCCTTATTTCAAAAACGCTTTTGATAAGGGCGCGAGATTTTTTGCCCTCGTTAAGCAGATAAAGCGAATTCAGCATAAGAGAAAGAAAATCGCCCGCGTCATCCTCAATCGGCGCGAGCAATTTAAGCAGTTCGCAAAAATAAGCCGCAAGAGAATAGCTTTCCGCGTCGGAGGAAAGCCTTATAAAGCGATGCTTGGTCTGGGCGTCGTCGACGGTATACATATTCGCTCCCGAAAAAAGCTCAAAATTCGAAAAACAGAGCATAGAGGTTGTTGAGGTCAACTTGTTTTTCGGGCGAAGCGAGTTTTTCGCATAGGCTGTTACTACGCCGTTTTCGGTTAATATGGTTATAACCCTGTCGGCTTCACCCGTTTTGCTCTCCCATATCACAAGGCCGTCGGTCGTAATCTTCACGCGGCTCCTCCTCGTTCTCGCTCTCGCATTGCTTGTAGTTCAAATAGTCCTCAATTTTTCCGCTTTCGGTAAAGCGTACCCAATATTCTTCGGTCATATGCTTTGCTCCCTTCACCCTTTACAGGTAGTTTTCACCTTCCAAGTAAAGTATATGAAAGGAAAAGCAAACCATTTCCGATAATTGTTAATATCCTAAATTGTTTATATAGCTTTCTTTGTTTCGCCAGTCCTCGCGAACCTTGACCCAAAGCTGAAGGTTGACGCGGCAATCGAGAAATTCTTCGATTTCCACCCTTGACTCGCTTCCGACCTTCTTTAGCATAGTGCCGCCCTTGCCGATAATCATTCCCTTATGCGACTGCTTTTCGCAGAGTATCTCGGCGTCTATGTCAATTAAGTCAGCACCCTCTCTCTCCTTAAAGCCCTCGACCGAAACAGCGCAGCCATGGGGAAGCTCGTCAAAAAGATTAAAAAGAAGCTTTTCGCGAATAAGCTCGGCGACAATAACCTTTTCGGGTATGTCGGTCAGGGTATCCTCGGGAAAAAGATGCGGCTCCTCCTTGGCGTGGGCGTTTAGAACGCCCATAAGACTATCTGTTCCGTCGCCCGTAAGCGCGCTTATAAGAAGGCTTTCGCTAAAAGCGTACTGCTTGGAAAGAGTTTCCAAGAGCTCTGCGCCCTTCGTTTTGCTCGAAAGGGTGTCGGCTTTATTCATAACAAGTATCGTCGGTGTTTTTGAGGCGAACAGCTCGTCCAAAAGCGAGCGTTCAAGCTCGTCGAAGCTATCCTTCGGGTAGGTAAGAAATAAGGCGCAGTCGATATCCGATACCGAGTCTCTTACAGATTTTATCATATGCTCGCCAAGCTTGGTTTTAGGTGCGTGAAATCCGGGAGTGTCGAGAAAAACGTACTGCGTTTCGTTCTGTGTCACAACGCCCATAATGCGATTTCTTGTGGTTTGTGGTTTAGGCGAGGTAATCGCGATTTTCGCGCCGACCATTTTATTCAAAAGTGTCGATTTGCCGACGTTCGGCTTCCCGACTATCGCCGCAAACAAAGTTTTTTCGCTCATTTTACTCCTCGTCGTTGACATAGCTCATTCCGCGAGGCAAGCCGAGCTGTTTGAGCGCAAGCTCCTCGCGCTCGCGCATATGAACCTCTTCTATTCCGCCCTTTTCGTGGTCGAAGCCCAAAAGATGAAGCATAGAATGCACCGTCAAAAACGCGATTTCACGCTGAAGCGAGTGGCCGAACATATCCGCCTGCTCAACCGCCTTTTCGACCGAAATAACCACGTCGCCGAGCATTACGCTGCCCGACGCGGGGTCGGCTTCGTATTCTCCCTTTTCAAAAAGCGGGAAGGACAAAACGTCGGTAGGCTGGTCCTTCTCACGAAAGTCCTTATTAATCTGCTTAATCTCGTCGTTGTCGACGAAGCTTACGCTAATTTCAGCGGGAAGCTCAAAGCTCTCGTTCTTTAGCACAGCGTTGCAGCAGCGGCGCACAAGAAGGCGTATTCCCGAAGGAATTTTAACCTTGCTTTGCCTGTTCGTGATTAATACTCTGTTTGACATTTTTACCTCCCTGATTTTTTGTTCGCCGCTTTTTCATACGCCTTGACGATTTCCGCGACAAGCCGAAATCGCACAACGTCTTTTTCGGTGAACCGTATTTCTGTTATACCTTCTATATTTTTTAATATTCTTACCGCTTCAACCAGCCCCGAACGGCTTACCGCGCCGAGGTCAATTTGGGTGACGTCGCCGTTTACGACCATCTTTGAACCGGTGCCGAGCCTTGTTAAAAACATCTTCATCTGCTCGGGTGTCGTGTTCTGCGCCTCGTCGAGAATGACGAACGAGCCGTCAAGAGTTCGCCCGCGCATATAGGCGAGCGGCGCGACCTCAATAACCCCGCGCTCAAGCTGTTTCTGAAAGCCCTCGGGTCCCAGTGTGTCGAAAAGAGCGTCGTAAAGGGGACGTAGATAGGGGTCGATTTTGTTTTGAAGGTCGCCCGGAAGATAACCGAGATGCTCCCCGGCCTCAACCGCGGGACGCGTTAAAATAATTCTTTGTACATCGTGGTTCTTAAGCGCTTTGACAGCCATAACGACCGCCAAATAGGTCTTGCCCGTTCCCGCAGGGCCCACGCCGAAAACGATGTGATTTTTTTCTATCGCCTCAACGTATTTTTTTTGACCGAGGGTTTTCGGTTTAATCGGCTTTCCCTTTGCCGTGACGAGAATACACCCGGGGCTTAATTCAACGAGCGATTCCTCCTCGCCGTCCTTAACCATATTGACGCAATAGCGCACCGCTTGGTCGTCGAGCGAGCCGTTCGCGCTGATAATATTCAACATAGCATTAATCGACTTTTCGGCTTTTTCGATATCACCCGCGTCGCCCGAAACAGACACCTTATCGCCCCGTCCCGAAACGCCGACGAGAAATTCCTTTTCAATAAAGCTTATGTTCTCATCGAGATTACCGAAAATCATCGAAGCGTTTTCCTGCGAGCCTAAATTAATTTCTTTTTGCGCCACTTATTAAGTCCTTTCGATTATTCTTCTACAATTTTGAATTATATCATAAATAAATAAAATAATACACATTTTTTATTCAATTTGCTCGTATTTCCCTATATTCTCTTCACAAAAGTAGCTTACGACATATTTATACCCATTTTCGGTCTCAATTAACTCCCCGCTTCGGCTTAAAATGCGTTTATCGGCGTAATTGTTACGTTCATATTCCTTTTGCATTTTATCGATTATAACCATAACGGATTGTTCGTTTAAATCTGTTGTTTTTGCCGCGGCCTCGCAGAATTCGCTTGTCACAAGGCTTATTGGAAGAGTCACTCCGAAAAGCTCAAACGGCACGGCATATTCAAAAAGCTCATAATCAAAAAAGCCGTTTTTCTTCACGCCGAGCGGTATTTCCGCGTTGTAGAGCCTAAGCCGCTTTAGTATAAGCTTCCTGTCGGTTAAGCAGCGGTAAGAATATCGCCTGTCGACGCAAAACTCCGCGGTATAGCTTGTATAGGCAAGCACCTGTGCCTTAACCCCGCCCGTCCAGGAACTTTCGATATGAAAGGGCGCTTCCTCAACAAGGGTCTGTCCCTTTGAAATCACATCGCCCGCCGAAACAAGGGCAAGGCCGCTTTCGACGTCTACCCTTTTTATCTGTCCATCACGAAGGGCGACTATTCTAATATTTTTAATTTCGTTCTTGTTTATTTCGTCGGTTTTGTCGTGGAATACGACCTCGGCGCGACCGAAGGAAAGGTTAATCGTCATCCATGCAAGCTCGTCGATATCAAGCATAACATTTTGCTTAATATAGTCGATATCCACCATCCTTTGCCATACGCCGACGCTCAAGCCGTAACGAGCAAGCGCGCTTGTTATTTCGCCCTTAGACACCGCGCTATCGCCCGATATTTCAAGCGAGAAAACCGTTTGACCCAGTAAAAAAAACGTCAGCGCAAAAGCCAAAAAGCCACATAAAAGCGAGTTTTTTTGTTTCAGCCTTAGAAAGAAAAACACCGCGCCGCGCTTTGAGCTTATCCTAACGCGACAGCCGTGTTTTTTCGCCGTTCTTGCGACGATTTTATAGCTTCGCGCCAAAACGCAAAGACGAGTCACCCGCTTTCTTTTAATTATTCCGAAAGCGGCGACGCCCTCATTAAAAAGCTCGGAAAGAAAGCCCTCTATGTTCCCGCCGTTGGCGGATAATTCAACGTAACCAAGAAGATATCTTATAAGAAGTCTCGTCAGCATTCGTTTTCCGCCTTTTTGTCAAAAGTAACCGTCGCCACCGTTCCCTCAATACAAAGTCCGCTTTTAGAAAGGCTTTGTATGACGAAATCCTTTCCGAACAGTCCGACGGTATATTCTCCCATATCAAAAACGATTTTGTTGTCCTCAATCGCCAAAATGCTTTTACAGCTTTCGATGACAACGTCGTCCCTGCAGGTAATATGCACGGACGGTAGGTCAACAAAGGCGTCGGCGGGATAATCAATGCTTTTAGCAAAGTCCTTTGCGCCTTTTTCAATTGTTTGCGACAAGCGCTTTTTCATACTTTTTCTCATACTAAAATATATATTAACAAAGCGGCAGCTTTAACCCTTCGTTGGAGAATTATATGTTTCTTTCTTTAAAATTCAGCACAAGCAAAGTTCTCATTAGTATAATTTCAACCGTATTGTTTATCTGTGCGCTGGTCGCACTTCCAGCCGTCTCTCAAGCGGGAGTGTCGCGGGGGCTGCTTCTTTGCTATACCGTGCTTATTCCGTCGCTCTTTCCGTATTTCTTCGCGCTTGACTATCTTTATTCCCTTCTTCTTTCGAGTGACCGTCTAAAAAGCAAAACCGTTCTTATTCTTATATCCTTTGTTCTTTCCCTTGTAGGCGGTTATCCTATGGGCGCGAGGATACTTTCCTGCTTGGTTGAGCGGGGCGTTTTGTCAAAAGCGGAAGCTTCTGTTTATTTGTGCGCCTTCGTAAACGCGGGACCCGCCTATTTGATTTCCGGCGTAGGGCTTTCGCTTTTCAAGAGCGAAACGGTCGGCGCGTTGCTTTTCTTTTCTCTTTGTATTTCCTCGGTATTATGCTTTTTGCTTTCGATGTTGGTCGTAACACGCCTAAAACCACCCTGCGCCGAAGCAAAAACCATAACCTCATCCGCTTCCGCGGAGCTTTCCGTTTCGCTGTCAAACGCCGTATCCTCAACCCTTCGGCTGTGCTCCTACGTTATACTCTTTTCCTGTTTAATCGAAATAATTAAATACGCTCTATCCCTGCTTTCGCTTCACTCGGAAAAACTTCTTTGGCTCGTTTCGACAATAATCGAGGTAAGCACCGCCGCGGGCTACGCCGCCAAAATCAGCTCGACACAGGGGGCTTTTCTCGCGCTCGCAAGCGTTTCACTGTGTTCGGCTTCGGTTGTTCTTCAGATTCGCGCTTTCACAAGGTCAAAGGAAATATCCCTGCTTCCGTTTTTTCTTTCCCGTCCGCTTCATCTTTTGTTTAGTCTTTGTTTGTTTAAACTTTTTCTTTCCCTTCCCCTCGGAAAAGCCGCGTTTACCTTTCTTTCGGTCGGACGGCTTTCGGTTGCCGCGTTCAGCGTTTCGCCCTTTGTTTCCTTTTTCCTTTTTCTCGCCTCGTTTATTCTGCTTGTCGGAAACAAAAAAATCTCGCTGTTTACTAATTGAGGGTTTTGTAATATAATAGGCTCACTAAGGAACGGTGAAGAAAATGAAAACACATCTTTTCGGCGACAACATAATACCCGCGTGTGAATACTGCGAGCACGGTGTTCGCAGCAAGGACGGCACAATGATAGATTGTGAAAGAGAAGGGGTTGTTTCACCCTACTTCCGCTGCAAGAAATTCATCTATTCTCCCGTTAAGCGAATACCCAAGCAGTCTCCCAAAATCGGAGCCTTCACAAAAAAAGATTTTTCTCTGTAAGCTAAAAGCCCTTTGGCAAATTGCCAAAGGGCTTTTTATAACATATAAACAGCCGTGGGGATAAACCCTACGGCTGTCGAAAATCGGCACGGAAACGCTTCCGACACCGCTACATAGAAGTAAGCCGTGAATTGAATTCAACGGTTACTTTTGAGAAATAATTGTTCATAAACACGGCCTCCTTTCTATGCTATTATAGCTTACTTTTCGGCTTAATTCAAGCCGCCTGGGTAGTATCATCCGTCGGCTCTGCGGCTGGGTCGACCGTCGCTTCCTCGGCGGATTTCGGCGCTGTTTCCTGCGCAGCGGGCACAACCAAGCCGTCAGCGGAAATCATGTAGGCGGAATCGCCCTGAATTATGTGAGTGATGAGGTAATTGTGCCAAAGCACATAACCCGACTCCTTCATATGGATACCGTCGCCTGAGGTCATATCGCTTGGCATATAGCCCTCCTCGTCGGCGATTGCGGAATAAACGTCGAGAAAATAAAGTCCTTTTCTCATTGCCAAATCCTTGAGGTCGGTGTTGTATTTTTGAATGTTTTCGAGCGAGTAATGCTCGGGGTCCTTCGCCGCTCTTTCCCGCGTCACGGGGGTTATCGACTGCACGACAATCGAACATCCCGTCACCCTCGTCATAAGCTCGTCGACAAGGATTTCATAGTTTTCTATAAGCCACTCGGTTGTGTTTGTGTTAATACCGTTCGCTCCGAGCATAATATATATTTTTTGCGGCTTATAGTATTCCACGGCGTCCGCCATTGTGATTTCTGCTGAATCGTTCGTAATTTTGTAAAACTTATCGGTAAGCGCGTTTTGCGGATTAATTCCAAGCTTCGCGACCGAAATAAAGTCGTCGAAAACGCCGAAAAGCGAAAGCCCTTGGGTAAGCGAATCACCGATAAGCACAGTGCTTGCGAAATAGCTATCCTCAACGGGGGCTGTTTCGGTTAAAATCGTCCCCGAATAGACCGTTTCGCCGTCGCCGGAGGTAATTACGTCGATAGGTCTTATGCCGAGGTCTGGCGCCCAGTAACCGACATAGATATCGCTTTTTTTCGCGTTTGCCGCCTGCACGCCGAAGGAAAAGCCGACGAGCGCGACAAGAAGCGCGAAAAGCACAATGATAACGCCTTTGAACTTTTTAAACACAGCGCCGAGAGTTTCGACTTCAATATTCTCTTGATTTTGTTCGCTTATTTCCACTTCTATTCTCCCAAAAAAACATTAAACAAATTATATCATTATTTTAGTCTATAAACAATATATTAAACAGTATTTTTACAATAAAATGCTCTTTTGACCATTGACATGACACCGATGTTTGTTGTATTATTTATAGGCTGTATTGAACAAATGCTTGTGTGGCTCAGCTGGTAGAGCAGCGCATTCGTAATGCGCAGGTCAGCGGTTCGAATCCGCTCACAAGCTCCAAGCAAAAAAGCCCTTAAATGCCGTGTTTTAGGCACTTTAAGGGCTTTTTGTTTATTTATTTTTCTTTTTTAAAATTGCTTTAAATTGCTTATAATTGCTTACTTTTGAAATAAAAAGTAGTAAAAAGGTAGTAGTTTTTCTTTTCTTATGATTATACATACAAAAAGCCGAGGAAATTCCTCGGCTTTTTTTGTGCGCTCTTTTATTTAAGCTCTCTGAAATATAACCCGTTGGTGTGTTCCTTTGGCGGCGTTGCGCCGTTTTCATAGTCCTCAAGCGCTTTTTTCGCTTCGTCGGCGGTCTCGTCGGTAAGGTAAAAGGTCAAAAAATCCACACCCGAAAGATTTTTGTCCGACATATAAAGCTTTACAGGATTTAAAAGGGTTGAATAGACTTTATTTGAGCACAAGACGGGAAAATCTATGCCGCGTCGGTCGGTCACCGACGACATTCCTTTGCAGTCGCCGCAGCCTTCGTTTGATTTGCATGGACAGTTTCGATAGAGCATCAGCGGAAGCCTGCCGTATGCGATTATGCCTATGGGAGCTTCCGAGGAAAGCCGCCGCGTTTTATCAAGCGACAATTCGAACGAAGCCGTTACCTCTTTTAACCCGAGCCGCTCGTACTCCGACAGCGCAAGACTGTTCATTATATTTAATCCGTAGCCCCCGATAACATAAAGCCCCGCCGCCTTGGCTATGGCAAGCGCGCCGATGTTGCCGACGAGCACGGCGGTCAAGCCCTTTTCCTTGAGGTCAATCAGAAGACGGGTAATTCTTTCGCCCTGTTTGTGAAAGATAAGTGACGGAAGCGCGGCTGTCAGCCTCTCGCCGTATTTTTCAATAAGTGCGGGGTTATTCTCAATTTCAATTAAAGGCAAAATAACCCTATCGACAGACGAAAGCATCGAAATTTGCTCGAGACGCCTCGCGAAAACATATATTTTTTGCTTATCACTTCGCTGCTTTTCTGCCGCCTGAAAGCCTACTGAATTGTAAAACTTCTTGGGTGACGGCTCTTCTCTTTTTGAAAGAAGCTGCCGAAGCGCTTCGCGCCGAAGCTCGTTAAGCAACGACGACGGCGCGAAAAGGCCGCCCTCGTTTTTCACCGTAAGAGCGCGAAGAAAAAAAGGCGTGCCGCCCGTTTTGTCAAGATTGCGAAGCGCAAGCTCGTAATCGGTCGGCTTGGTTTTCGCCGTTTCGGGCAATACCTCGCTCACTGCCGTAATCGTATTTTCGTCATCGCTTACGGTAAGCGAAAGCGGCTTATTTTCTTCAATCAAAAGGGACATATCGACCGCGACGGAGGAGCGCTCTATGCGTGTGAGCTCGGCTATTTTCCCAAGCACAGTTTTTGTCGCGACGACGTCGTCCTCGCTTCGAACTCCGAACATATCTGCGTTTCTCGCGTCCTTATAGTATCCGTCAGTAAAACCGTTTCGCGAAAAGACTCCCTTTAAAAGCTCCTCATCGTACGCAGCGCCGTCGCGCTTGCTTACGCAGGCGTTGACCGCCGCCGCGACGTATTCGGGGCGCTTTAGGCGACCCTCGATTTTGAGCGAGCACACCCCCGCGTCGGCAAGCTCTTTAATATACGGTATATGCGACATATCCTTCAGCGAAAGGGCGTATTCACGCTCCTTGCTCTTGAATTTAAGCCGACAGGGTCCCGCGCACCGTCCGCGGTTTCCGCTCCGTTCACCCAATACCGCCGAAAGATAACAGCACCCAGAAACGCTCATACAAAGCGCGCCATGGACGAAAACCTCTGTTTCTATACCGCTGTTTTTCGCGATATATTCAATTTCCTCTATTGATAGCTCCCGCGCAAGCACAACGCGCGAAAAGCCGAGTTCCTTTAAAAGCTTTGCGCCCTCAAGGTTGTGCACCGCCATTTGGGTTGAGGCGTGAAGCGTGAGGTCGGGACAGCACTCGCGAAGAAGACGCGCCACGCCCAAATCCTGAACAATAACAGCGTCGGCTCCGCTGTTCGCTATAATGCTGATTTCCCGCTCGACGTCAAAAAGCTCCGTGTCGGTAACGAGTGTATTTAATGTAACGTGCACCTTGACACCGCGCGCATGGGCGAAGCACACCGCTTTTTTCAGCTCGTCCTCGTCAAAGTTAAAAGCACCCGCTCGCGCATTAAAGCTTTTTGTGCCAAGATAAACGGCGTCGGCTCCGCTTCGAACGGCGGAAACGAGATGCTCCATTCCACCCGCGGGAGCAAGAATTTCGATTTTACCCATTGATTGTTCCCTCATACTCCTTTTGGCGGGTTCTTATCATATCCCCGACCTTGAGCGGAAGCGGGCAGTTGACGAAATATATCTCCTTTGCCTTGTTTGCCCTGTCGACCGACTCACCGTTTTCGTTTCGAATATCCTTTGCCGTAAAGCTTTCGCCAACCCCTTCGGGACGAATTACTTCAAGTGTCTCGCCGACGGCGAAGCAGTTGCGCTGTTCAATTTTCACCATACCGTCCTTTTGTTCCTCGATAACCGAGCCAACGAAGGTGCAGTCCCTTATATACACCCCGTTGTCGGGGCGAAATTCGCTCATTTTCCCAAAATAAAAGCCGTTGGAATAGGGGCGGTGACTTACGCTGTGAAGCTCGCGCTCAAGCGTTTCAATCGGCTCGTATCCGTCAAGCCGTTTGCGATACGCATTCGTGACCGACGCGACATAATAGGGTGATTTCATACGCCCCTCAATTTTAAGCGAGCATACCCCTGCGTCAATAAGTCTGTTTACAAACTCCATACAGTTGAGGTCTTGTGAGCTAAGTATAGCCGTTCCGTTTTCGTCCTCTTCAATAGGAAAAAATTCACCCGGGCGTTTTTCCTCGCAAAGGTGATACATCCATCGACAGGACTGGGCGCAATCTCCCCTGTTGCCGCTTCGGTTGGTAAGAAACGCGCTCAAAAGGCAGCGTCCGGAATAGGACATACACATCGCGCCGTGAACGAAGGCTTCAAGCTCCAGCTTTTTGGGCGCCCTTTCACGAAGAAGGGCAATGTCATCAATCGTCATTTCCCGCGCCAAGACTACGCGCGACGCGCCCATATTATAATATACCGTCGCCGCCTCATAGTTCTGACAGTTTGCCTGAGTGCTGACGTGTATTTCAAGTCTCGGCTCGGCTTTTTTCATTGCCGAAATTGCCCCGATGTCCGAGACAATCGCGGCGTCGACGTCGAAAAGGTAAAGCTTTTTCGCATACTCTTTTAGTGACTCGATTTCTGCGTTTTTCGCGAAGCTGTTGACCGTAACGTAAAGCTTTCTGTTAAACCCGTGACAGTACTGCGCCGCCGCGACAATGTTTTCCTGAGAAAACGCCGAAGCCGCCGCGCGAAGCTGCATAAAGGGTCCGCCGATATATACGGCGTCCGCGCCAAAACGAACGGCGCTTTTTAAACATTCAAAATCCCCCGCGGGAGCCAAAAGTTCCGCCTTTTTCACTCTGTCACCTCAAAAAACTTAGTACATATGAGTATAGCTTATTTTGGCGACAAATAAAAGAGCCGTTCCTTTGCGGAACGGCAAAATTTATTTACTCAAATAATTATAAAGAAACTCGACCGCCTCGGCGTATCCATCGAAGCCCTTGCCCTTAATTGTCTTTACGCAGGCCATACCCGCATAGGAAAGCTTTCGGAACTCGTCACGAGCGTCGACGTCCGACAAATGCACCTCGACCGTGGGAATCGCAACCGCCTTAAGCGCGTCGAGAATAGCGACGCTTGTATGGGTGTACGCCGCAGGATTGATGATTATTCCGTCAAAATTATTATAAGCTCGCTGTATTTTCTCGACGATATCACCCTCGTGGTTGCTTTGGAAGCACTCGCATTCGATGTTTCTCGCCTTACACGCAACCTCGACGCACCACACCAAATCCCAATAGGTTTTATTGCCATATATCTCGGGTTCACGAATACCGAGCATATTAAGATTCGGCCCGTTGATAATAAGAAGCTTCATTTCAACGCCTCCGTAATTGATAAAATCGTATTCGCAATATCGCCGTCGTTGTTTACCGCAATATCGCAAAAAGCTTTATATATCGGCATACGCTCGTCATAAAGCCTTTCGACCGAGCCGAAGCCGAGAGAAAGCGGGCGACCGAGAGTTTCAAGCTTGCTTATGTCGCGCTCAAGCAGCACGACCAAGCCGTTCATACGAAGATTTTTTCGGTTGCGTTCGCTCAGGACAGCGCCGCCTCCGGTTGAAATAATCCTTCCCGTTTGCTTCGCCTGTTCCCTAATCGCTTCGCTTTCGATTTCGCGGAAGCGCTCCTCGCCAAGCTTGCTGAATATTTCGGCAATCGACATTCCCGCAAGGGTTTCGATAACGTCGTCGATATCGACAACCTCGCGACCCGTCGCCTTACACAGCGCCTTTGCGACTGTGGTTTTTCCGCAACCCGGCATACCTATAAGAATAATGTTTCTTTTTTCCTTCGTTATTTCGTCGATAATTGCCTGTATTTTTTCATCCTCAATCGCCGTTCCCGTAAACAGCTCCGCCGAACGCTTCGCCTGCGCGACGAGCATAGCAAGTCCGCCCGACGCCTTTAGGTGAAGCTCCTTCGCCTGCTGAATCAAACTGGTGTTAAGAGGATTGTAAACGACGTCTAAAACCGCCTCACAATTAGGAAACCGCGAGAGGTCTACAATCTGTTTTTCGACGTCGGGATTGGTTCCGACAGGGGTAGCGTTAACTATTATTTCGGCGTCGGCGTGGCGTTCAAGATTGTCGTAGTTGTCCTCTCCCGTTCGCGACACGACGAAGCAATGACCGCCGTTATCCTCTATTGCCGCGCAAATCGTTGCGCTCGTTCCGCCGTTGCCAAGAATAAGCGCTTTTTTGTTTTCCAAGCAAACGCCCGCGCGTTTCGCCATATATAAAAAGCCGTAATAATCGGTGTTGTCACCGTAAAGCGAACCGTCCTCGCGAACAACAAGAGTGTTGACGCTTCCGATTTTCGCCGCCGTCGGCGAAACCTCGTCGCACAGCTCGCGCACAAGCTTTTTATAAGGAATAGTAACGTTGAGTCCCAAGAAATTACGTTTTTTAATGAAGCTGACGACATCGTCCTGCTCAAGGCTTATTATGTCGTATTTGTATCCCTTAAGACGTTCGTGTATTTCCTTTGAAAAGCTATATGATATGTTTTTTCCGATAAGTCCATAGCCTTTTTGTTCGGTCGCCTGCTTTTTGTCCAACGCCCTTTGCTGATAGCTTCGGCTTAGCTCAAACACTGTGGAATAAAGCTTGCTTGAAAATTCGGCAAGCTCGCCGCTGACGTTCGAGGTAACCCGTTCGAGAACCTCCCGTTCTCTTTTTTCGTTAACGACGGGAAGGTTGTTCTCCCTTTTATATTCGGCAATTTTCAGCACAATCTCCATTCGTTTTTCAAAGAGCCGCGCTATTTGGTCGTCGATTTCGTTTATCTGCCGCCTTAACTCATCAATGTTCATCTTCTATCCCCCAAAAGAAGGTCATATATCGCTATTGCCGCCGCCGCCTCGACGCAGGGTACTGCGCGAAGAACAACGCAGGGGTCGTGCCGTCCTTGAATTACAAGCTTTTCGTTCTGTTTTGTCGATAGCTTAACCGAATTTTGTTCCTTCGCGATAGAGGGCGTCGGCTTAAACGCCACACGGAAAATAAGCGGCATACCGGACGAAAGCCCGCCTAAAATACCGCCGTGGCGGTTTGTTCGGGTTTTAACCTCGTCGCCGTCATAATAAAATTCGTCGTTATATTGCGAGCCAAGCATAGAGGAGCATTTAATTCCTTCGCCAAACTCGATGCTCTTAACGGCTGGTATCGCGAAAACCGACGACGAAATTCGATTTTCAAGCCCGTCGAAAATCGGTTCGCCCAAGCCGACGGGAAGTCCGAGCACGCAGCACTCAACGCTTCCGCCAACCGAATCTCCGCTTTTTTTCGCGTCAAGAATTATTTTCGTCATCTTTTCGAACAGCTCGTTCGAAAGCACGGGATTTTCTTTATTTCTAAGCTTTTCAATATCTTTTTTTGATATATTAACCGCGTCGAAGCCCTCATCGAAAACGTCGCCGATTGATGCTATATGCGCCGCTACTTCTATGCCGCTTTCGCGCAGCAATCCAATACACACCGCGCCCGCGAAGCAGAGCGGAAGGGTAAGCCGTGCCGAAAAATGACCGCCGCCGCGAATGTCGTTATTTCCGCCGTACTTCACATAAGCCGGATAGTCGGCATGGGAAGGACGCGGTATATCGCTTATTATGTCGTAATCAGCAGAATGTGCGTCGGTGTTTTCAAATACAGCGCATAGCGGAGCGCCGCAGGTTTTTCCCTTTACTATTCCCGAAAGAATTCTCGATTTGTCAGCTTCTTTTCGCGCTGTTGAAAGCTCGCTTTGACCCGGCGCGCGTCGAGCAAGAAATCGCTCTATTTCATCAATATCAACCTTTTTCCCGGCGGGCAAGCCGTCGATTACGACGCCAAGTCCTTCGGAATGTGACTGCCCGAAGATGGATATTTTTAAATTAATTCCAAAATTAGACGACATCTGCTCTTCCTCCAAGCTTCTTAAAATCCTTGAAAAAACAAGGATATGACTTTTCGACCGCCTCCGACGAGGTTATCGTCACCTTGTTCTTACATATAGTCGACGCGACCGCCGCCGCCATAACAATGCGGTGGTCGTTTTCGCCGTCGACATTTCCTCCGTCAAGCCCGCCGTTTCCGTATACGACAATAGCTTCGTCCTCGGCCTCCGCCTTGCCGCCAAGCGCCGCAATCATGTTGACCGTAGAGGATATTCTGTCGCTCTCCTTGAGCCGAAGCCGAGCGCAATTTTCAAATCGCGTTTTCGCTTTTCTGCCGCAGGCGGCGACAGCAAGCACGGGCGCAAGGTCGGGTATTTCGCTCACGTCGAGCGTTAAATCGTTTGATTGTCGAAAGCGTTCAAGCACGTCAGCAATCGCCCTGTCTGCCTGACAGGAGCCAAACGAAAGCCCGTCCACGGCAACCCTTGAGCCTAAAAAGGTTGTCACAAGCCAAAATGCCCCGTTTGACCAGTCGCCCTCGACGACATATTTCTTAGGCGAACGGTAGCTCTCGCCGTTTCCGACTGAAAATCCGCCTTTTTTCCGCGCGACCTTAACGCCGAAGCGCGACATTGTTTCTATCGTCATATCGACGTATGCCGACGACTGAAGACGGCTCGTAAGACTAACCTCTCCGCCGCCGATAAGGGGCAACGCGAGCAGAAGTCCGCTCACATACTGTGAGCTGACGTCGCCCGAAAGGGAAAAAGCACCGCCCGAAAGCCGACCGTTAAGTGTGAAAGGAATGCTGTCGCCCGAAAATTCGCAGCCATGGAGCGTCATCTGTTCAATAAGCTGCGTAAGCGGGCGCTCGGGCAGCCGTCCCTCACCCAAAAATGAAGCCCCTCCTAAAACTGCCGCCGCAACGGGAAGCAAAAAGCGAAGTGTCGAACCGCTTTCTTTGCAATCAAGCGTAGCGCCCATTTTCGCGTTTTCACCTATGGGAAGCACGTCATATCCCCGCTCGGTTTTAATAATCGACGCGCCCATGGTGGAAAGCGTGTTCGCCGTAGCGACAATATCACGCGAAGATGAATTAAGTATAATTTCGCACCGCTCGTCACAAAGCGCAGCGCAAATAAGGGCGCGATGTGCGTCCGACTTGGACGAAACCGCCTCAATTTTACCGCTTAACTTGGTTGGAGTGATACATATATCCATAAACAATCCTTAGCAAAGCGCCGCCTTGAAGTAATCCTCAAGCTCGTTAACGCCGATTTTCAAAAGCTCGCATTTACCGATTTTTTTCGGTATAACAACGGTTATGCCGTCACCCTTGCGTTTTTTATCAAGCAGCGCGGTTTTTATAAGCTCTTCCTCGCCGTATTCACATAAAACGGGGAGTCCGTTAGCGACAAGCGCGTCCTTTATTCTTTCGACGGTTATATCGTCGCAAAGCGAACGGCTTCTTGCCGCTCTCGCTTCGGCGAGCATACCGATAGCGACGGCGCTTCCGTGGGATATATTAAATCCGCTTGCCTTTTCTATCGTATGTCCAACTGTATGCCCGAAGTTAAGAAGCTGGCGCGCGCCGTTGTCGCGCTCGTCGCGCTTGACGAGCCCCGCCTTGATTTTTACGCAGTCCTTAATTATCGCCTCATATTCGTCAAAGTCGGGTTCTTTGATAAAACGATTAAAAAGCGCTTCACTTCCTATTACGCCCGTCTTTATCGCCTCGGCTCTTCCCTCGCTCAATATCTCCTTTGGAAGCGTCTTCAGCGTAACCGGGTCGCAAAGCACCACGCTCGGCTGATAGAACGCGCCGACGAGGTTTTTTCCCTCGTCAAGGTTAAAGCCCGTTTTGCCGCCGACTGACGAATCCACCATTGCCAAGAGCGTCGTCGGCACACCGACAAAGCGAACGCCCCGAAGATAGCTTGCCGCCGCGAAGCCCGCCATATCACCGACAACCCCACCGCCGAGCGCAAGGATAATGTCGCTTCTCGTAAGCTCGTTTTTTGCGAGAAACTCAAGAATTTTACCTATCGTCTTAATGTTTTTGCTCTTTTCGCCATTTTGGAAGGCGAATTTCACAACACAAAAACCGCTTGTTTCAAGCGAAGTCTGAAGAGTTTCGCCATAAAGCCTATCAACCCTGTCGTCGGTTATTATCGCCGCCTTACAGGGCTTAATTTTATCCTTTATTCTTTCACCCGCAAGCTCGAGAATACCGCATTCAACAAGAACGTCATATTTGTTTGACGTCTTTACCCTTATTCTTTCCATGCGCTTAGGTCCCCTTTATCCGCTTGCTCCTTGCGCTCGCGTCCGTCCTTCAAAAGAGCGCAGAGCTTATTTTCGTCCCTGTTTCTTATCGCCTCGCCGTACTCCTTAAGGTTTTCGATTATCGTTTCGATTTCTTGTGAAAGATTGTCGGCGTTGTCAAGAAAAAGCTCCGTCCACATCGCTTCGTTAAGCCGTGCGACCCGCGTCATGTCCTTATAGCTTCCCGCCGAAAAGCCCTTGTGCAAGAGCGCTGTCGGGCTTTTTATATAGGCGCTTGAAACTACGTGAGCAAGCTGGGAGGTGTAGGCGATAATCTTGTCGTGGCGGTCGGCCGTGGTTATTTCGAAATTTGAAAATCCAAGCGACGCCCAGAATTTTTTTACGTTCTCCAAAACTTCAAGGTCAACATTTTCAGGAGGCGTTAGTATAATCGACGCATCGTTAAAAAGCTTTCTTTGGGCGTTGTCAAAGCCCGAAAACTCTATTCCCGCCATAGGGTGCGCACCGATAAAGGTAAAGCCGTTTTCCTTCGCTATCGAAAACAGCTCGGAGCAGACCGCTCCTTTTACGCCCGACGTATCCATAACAATCGCGCCCTTTTTTATAAGCGGCGCCTTTTCTTTTATATAATTTACGCAAATTTCAGGATAGGTCGCAACGATAAGCATATCACAAAGAGGTATAAGCTCGTCGGTAAGCGTATTGTCAATAGCCTCCAAAAGCTTTGCCTTATAGGTAACCTGCTCGACTATGTCGTATCCCAAAACCGAGTGGGGCGTGCTGTGCTTAATCGCCTTCGCAACCGAGCCGCCGATTAACCCCAAGCCGACAACGCCAACATTCATACTCTTATCCTCCGCTTAAACGTTGTATTTACACGCGAACGGGCGCAAAGCGAAGACCGACTTTGCCACGTCGTCAAAACCCTCGGGCGTCAACGACTGCGCCCCGTCGCAAAGAGCGTGCTGGGGGTCGTTGTGCACCTCAATCATAAGCCCGTCACAGCCCGCCGCCGTCGCGGCAAGGGAAAGAGGCTTGACGAGGGAATACATTCCGCTCGCGTGGCTCGGGTCTACGACGACAGGAAGATGAGTCTGTCTTTTTAAAATCGGTATCGCCGAAATATCAAGGGTGTTTCTCGTCGAGGTCTCGAAGGTTCTTATTCCGCGCTCGCAGACAATCACCTTTTCGTTGCCGCCCGCCATAATATATTCTACGCTCATCAAAAGCTCTTCAATCGTATTCGCAAGCCCGCGCTTCAAAAGAATCGGCTTGCTTGTCCGTCCGAGCTCCTTTAAAAGCTCGAAGTTTTGCATATTTCTCGCCCCGACCTGAATGAGGTCGACCTCCTCGAATAGCGGAAGCTGGGATATCTCCATTATTTCGGTAACGACCGGAAGTCCTGTCGCCTTTTTCGCCTCAATTAAAAGCTCAATGCCGTTTCCGCCGAGCCCTTGAAAAGAATATGGCGAGGTGCGCGGCTTAAACGCGCCGCCCCTCAGTATCGTCGCGCCCGACTTCTTCACATCCTCGGCGACGACGCAAATCTGCTCCTTCGTTTCAACCGAGCAGGGCCCCGCAATTAAATTAAAATTTCCCTTTCCGAAAAGCACGCCTCCGACGTCGATAACGCTGTCGTCGGGATGAAATTTGCGGTTGGCGTTTTTGTATGGCTCCTGAATACGCTTTACGTCCTCGACTATTGAAAGGGAGCGCACAAGGTCGATATCAACGACCGTCGTATCTCCCACAAGACCTAAAACAAGGCTGTTTTCGCCCTCGCTTTCGTGAATAGAAACCCCAAGGCTGTTTAACCAGTTCTTAAGATTATTCAACTGCTCCTTATCGGGCGATTTCTTTAGTACAACTACCATAGTCTTACCTCCATCAAATAAAAAAGCCCCGCAACGTTTCACTGCGAAGCCCTTAGTTTATAATATCGCGTAATTTTCGCGAAAAATTATAAGCCCTGCTTTTCTGCGGTGAAACGTGAAACAACCCTGCCGTAATAATAAGCGGTAAGGCAATAATAACGATATCCCGTTGCAAAAGCTTTTGTGTTCATAATTCTCTCCGAAAAATATCTTAATTGAGATAATAACACAAAGCTTTAGCAATGTAAAGCCCTAAATCATTTTAATTTTTATATATACATTTTTACCACGCCGCGACGCACGGGGACTTAATGTGTTATTACGAGATTTCGCGCGCACTGCGCTGAGACAGGTATATATAAAGTATACCATTATGATAGATTTTCCTCAATATTGCATTTTGTTTTGTTTCGTGCAATAATTTCTGTTATGTCGAGGTAATGAAATGAATTGTACTCTTTGTCCGCAAAACTGTAACATAGACCGCGAAATGAACAAGGGCTTTTGCGGAGTAACAAACAGGCTTAAGGCTGCAAGGGCGGCGCTTCATTTTTGGGAAGAGCCTTGTATTTCGGGCAAAAGCGGAAGCGGCGCCGTCTTCTTTTCCGGCTGCCCGCTTCACTGCGTATTCTGTCAAAACTCCGACATTTCGAACGGCGACGCCGGCAAGGAAATATCTGTCGAGCGACTTGCCGAAATATTTACCGAGCTTCAGCAAAAGGGCGCGAACAACATTAACCTCGTCACACCCACTCACTACGTTCCCGAGATTATTGAGGCAATTAAGCTTGCGCGAAAAAACGGGCTTTCGCTGCCGATAGTGTATAACTCAAGCGGATACGAAAAGGTGCACACGCTAAAGCTCCTTGAAGGATACGTCGACGTATATCTTCCCGATATGAAATACTTTTCCCCCTTTCTTTCGAAAAAATATTCGGGCGTTTCTGATTATTTCGCCGTAGCAAAAGACGCGATAGCCGAGATGTATCGTCAGGTCGGAGCGCCTGTTTTTGACGAAAGCGAAATAATTAAAAACGGAGTTATCGTTCGTCATCTGGTGCTTCCCTCACACTCTGACGACTCCAAAAGGGTAATTAATTATCTTTACTCCACCTATAAAGATAACATATATATTTCAATTATGAATCAGTTTACCCCAAACGAAAAGTGCCGCGATTTTTCCGAGCTCAATCGAACGCTTAACAAGGACGAATACGAAAGCGTTGTCAACTACGCGGTTTGGCTCGGGGTCAAAAACGGCTTCACCCAAGAAGGGGGAACGGCGAGCGAAAGCTTTATTCCCGCGTTTGACCTCGAGGGCGTTTGAGAAAAGGATAAATAGTATGGTATAATGCTTCTGCGGATTAAATAAATAAACGCTTTTTCTAATCCTTTTTTAATCTTGAAAATATTTCTCTTTAATTTTTGCTGTGCATAATATAGCCACAACAAAAAAACGGAGGTACACATTATGAAACAGCAATTAGAACAGGTCGAAAAGCTTGTCGAGAAGACGGGCGTAAGCTACGGCGACGCAAAAGACGCGCTCGAAAGAGCAAACGGCGATATGCTCGACGCCCTTGTATATCTTGAGGAGCAGGGCAAGGTCGCCGGCAAAAATAACGCTAACGCATACAACTCCTATTCAACAAGGCGCGACAACGCCGAACAGCACAAGAGCGAAACGAGCGAGAATTTCAAACGCACGACAAAGGACTTCGGCGAATGGCTTCGCGGCATTTTTGACAAGGGCAACGCGAACTACCTTGAAATGTACAGAAACGGCGAAAGAAAGTTCTCAATGCCCGTGACCGTCTTCGTAATTCTTCTTATCTTCTGCTTTTGGATTGTCATTCCCCTTATGATTATCGCACTCTTCTTTAACTGCCGCTTCTCGTTCTCGGGCAATGAGCTCGGCAAGGAAAAGGTAAACAACGTTATGGGCAAGGCAACCGATATCGCGGACGACATTAAGACCGAAATAACGACGACTATCGCAGAGAAAAAAGATAATAACCAATAAAACAACAGCTAAAAAAATTAAGGAGAAAGCTTTTTCTCCTTAATTTTGGTTTATAACGAGGTGCATTATGGACGCTAAAATATTAATCGTTGAGGACGAGGAAAAAATCGCGCGCTTCGTCGAGCTTGAGCTAAAGCACGAGGGCTATGCCGTCGAAAAGGCGGCTGACGGAAGAACGGGGCTCGACCTTGCGCTTTGCGGCGGCTTCGATTTAATTCTCCTCGATATTATGCTTCCCGAGCTCAACGGAATAGAGGTCATACGCCGTATTCGAAAAACCTCCGATGTGCCCGTCATTATGCTCACGGCGCGTGACGCGGTTATGGACAAGGTTTCGGGGCTTGATATGGGGGCGGACGATTATATAACGAAGCCCTTCGCCATAGAGGAGCTTTTGGCGCGCATTCGCGTTACCCTTCGCAAAAAGGGGACGGTCGACAAGACCACCCGCGATACCCTTCTTTCGTGCGGCGCTCTTGTTATGGATACGGCGCGTCACACAGTCAGCGTAAAGGGCAGCGAAATTGACCTCACCAACCGGGAATTTCTTATGCTGAAGCTTATGCTTGAAAATCAGCAGATTGTCCTCTCGCGCGAAACCTTTTTGGAGCGGGTCTGGGGATACGACTATATGGGAGAAACCAACGTGGTGGACGTTTATATACGCTATTTAAGAAGCAAGATTGACGACGTTTACGGCACTAATATCATAAAAACCGTGCGCGGCGTCGGATACGTTATCAAGGACGAGTAATTATGGCGGAAATACCGATTACAAAAACCGCAAAAGAAATACAAAAAGCTCAATCGCGAGAAATCAATCTTGTGGTTTTTTTCTCTAACCTGTTTTTTCTTGCGCTCATAGTTATTGGTTGGTGCGCGCTTAACGACGTGAAATATCTTGGCTATTTTGATTTCTACGAGCTTATTAATTCGGTTGAACGAAGCTTCGAGTTTTCCGATATCTTAAACGGTGCTCCCCTTCTTATCACCTATCATGTCGCCGCTCCGTCGCTCGCTCCTGCCGCGATTGACGCGACCCCCTTTGCCGTTATGTCGGCGCTTTTGTTTTTTGCGCTTCTAATCGTTGAATGTATCACCGTGGCGATAGTGGAGGCGTTTTCGCTCAACAAGCTTAACAATCAGCTAAAACCCCTTTATCGCGTAGCCGAAGCGGCAAAAAAGCTTGATAACGAGGATTATTCGGTTGCCGAAAAACGGGCCATTAACCCGACCTACGACGAAAGCGAAAGCATTCATACGCTTGAAAGCGCAATCGACAGCATAAAGCCTGACCGCCTTGACGCAGAGCTTCACACGGGTGACAAGGATTTAATGGGGCTTGAAAACTCTATAAACAGCCTTTTAACCCGAACACGCGACAGCTACAGCCAGCAAATTCGTTTTGTTTCCGACGCCTCTCACGAGCTTCGCACCCCAATCGCAGTTATAAAAGGATATACCGATATGCTTGACCGCTGGGGCAAGCAGGACGAAAAGGTGCTTGAGGAGTCCATCGCGGCGATTAAATCGGAAACCGAGCATATGAACAAGCTTGTCGAACAGCTATTGTTTTTAGCCCGTGGCGACAGCGGAAGAAACAGGCTAACAATCGAGAGGTTTTCCCTTTCGGATATGATAAAAGAGGTTTACGACGAATCGGTTATGATTGACCCGTCACACGAATGGCGGCTCTTCGCCGACTACCCCGTCTTCGTCTGCGGCGACGTCGCAATGCTAAAGCAGGCGACGAGAATACTCGTCGACAACGCCGCAAAATACACCCCGCAAGGCGAAACAATAACGCTAAAGGCGATTTACGACAAGGACAAAGCTCCACTCGTCATCGTTCAGGACAACGGAGTCGGCATAAAACAAAGCGACCTCGCGCACGTCTTTGAACGGTTCTATCGCTCAGACGAGGCGAGAGGTAAAAAGCAGGGCGGAACGGGGCTTGGACTTGCCATAGCGAAATGGATAGTCGACCGCCACGACGGATATTTCGAGCTTTTGAGCCGAGAGGATTTCGGCACAAGGATAACGATACATCTGCCTAAAAGCCTTCCGCTGTCCCAGAGCGAAAAGCCGGTGGACGCAAAATGACCATAAAGGAAATAATTGACCTTTGTCTTTCAAAAAAGTGTGCTTATCTCGACCTGCCCTTCGGAGAAATACCGATATGCATTAAGGTAAAAGGTCGCATTTTCGCCCAGATTTATTTTAAAGAGAACGACCTTAAGCTCACCCTTAACTGCGAGCCTATGACGGGTGAATTCTATAAGTCGCAATACAAAAACACCGTCATTCGCGCCTACCACTGCCCCGCGATACAGCAGCCATATTTTTATACCGTTCTTTTAAACGGAGCTGTTTCCGACGAGGAGCTATGGCGAATGATAGAGCTTTCTTATAAAACAGTGGTGGGAAAGCTTACGAAAAAGCTACAACTGGAAATCGAAAACGAATAGTAAAGGCCGCGCAGCATTATGCTGCGCGGCTTAATTTAATTTATAGCTAATTTTGCCGTCCTCGCGTTGTCGCCATTTGGTTAATACAACCCTTGAAAACACATTTAATAAAGAATATAATAAGTAGCTGTATTATAGAAAGAGTGTTTTAGGGGAATTGTAATGGATTTTAACGTAATCAATATTCTTTTTGACTGCGCTGTCATTTTGCTTGCGACAAAGGTTCTCGGTATGCTAACGAGAAAGCTCGGACTTCCGCAGGTCGTTGGAATGATAATCGCGGGACTTCTAATCGGCCCTGCGATAGTCGGTCAGCTTGGACTCGGCTTTGGCGGAATAGTCAATCCGTCGGCGGCAGAAATGGACGTGCTCCAAAGCTTTTCGCAAATCGGCGTTGTCTTTATTCTTTTTTCAAGCGGGCTTGAAACAGATATCAAAGAGCTTAAAAAGAGCGGCGCCGCGGCGACGGCTATCGCTACGGCGGGGGTGCTTGTCCCCATTGCGCTCGGAACTCTCGGCGCGCTTGTGTTTATGAAAGGCTTCGGCGACGGCTTTTGTAATCAAAAGCTTATGAATGCCCTTTTTGTAGGCTGTATACTTTCAGCTACGAGCGTCGGCATAACGGTTGAAACTCTGCGCGAGCTCGGCAAGCTCAACACGAAGGTCGGCACGACGATTTTGAGCGCCGCGATAATCGACGACGTTCTCGGCATAATTGCCCTCAGCGTTATTTCCGGAATAAACGGCGGCGGCGACGTAAAAATCACCCTTTTAAAATCGGTCGGCTTCTTCGTCTTTTCAATCGGACTTGGTCTTATTCTTCGCAAATGCTTCAAATGGCTCGTCAAGGTTTATCCCCACAAGCGACGCACAAGTATTTTTGCCCTTGCTATGTGCCTGCTGTATGCGTTTTGCGCGGAAAAGTTTTTCGGAATCGCGACCATAACCGGGGCATATATGGCGGGACTTATGCTAAGCGGACTTGACGACACTTCCTTCGTCGACCGTAAGGTTGTCGTAAGCGGTTATATGATTTTCACACCGATGTTCTTCGCTTATATCGGAATAAGCGCGGACTTCAGCACCTTCACTCTTTCGGGGCTTCTCTTCGCGGGTGTCTTCGTGCTTCTGGGCATTCTCGGAAAAATAGTCGGCTGCAGCGCAACGGCGCGTGCGTTTAAATATAACGGCAAAGACTCGCTTACAATCGGCTGTGGAATGATTGCGCGCGGCGAGGTTGCCCTTGCGGTATACGCCGCGGGACAGGGACTTATCTATTACGAAAACGGCGCTCTCGCGGGCATTGACCCACTTGTTGCGACGATACTTTTGATTGTGCTCTCGTCGGTGCTCTGCCCGATACTTCTCAAGCTCGTGTTTAAAAACAGTATCCCAAGCCTTCATATCGGCGGCAAGGAACACACGATTTCGATTTCCTCCGAGGCAATCGAAAACGTTATCGGCAAGGATTCGTCCGCTTCTTGATTTGATAAAAAAAATACTCCCTCGGTTTTTGACCGAGGGAATTTTTTATCCCGCTATTATGTTTTCGCTGAAGAAGCCTTCAAGTGTGTTCGCAATAAGCCTGTGTCCCTCCGAGCTTGGATGTATGCCGTCGTCGCTTATATACGGGAAGAAATTGCGCTTTTTCAAAAACTCGGCGCGAACGTCAATAAGCTTGGTTTCCTGCTTGAGCGCGGTGCGAAGCACAGCAAGAGAATACTGCTCCTGAAAGCTGTAAATAACCTCTTTTCGTCCAAGCCATTTTAATATGTTTTCGCCGTCGCGCTCGTTAGAGACAAAATCAAAATACCTATACGGGTCGACGGGTGGAAGAGTCATAAGCACAGGCTCAATTTCTCGCGAACGAACGAGCTCGACCATTTCGTTCAGGGTCCGTTCAAATTTATCAACCGACACCTTCGGAAGGTGCTCCTCGTCAGGAGTTTCGGAAATCGCCTGCCAATCAAAATCGGAATCGTTTCCGCCGTACTCGATAAGCGCGACGCTCCCCTTGTCAAGTGTAGGAAGGTCTTTCTTAATTATTTCAAAGCCTCGCTCCGACGTACAGCCCAGCTTGCTTTTGTTGTGATATTCCGCGTTTTGTAATTGAAAACGCTCGTTTGACAATATATATTTATGATTGATATATTCGACTCCCTTCATAACAGAGTCGCCGAACACCGTTAAGCCTTTCATAATTAATTCCTCTTTTGCTTTTTTCTTGCGTGAAGTAAAGCTGTTTTTCGTTTTTGAAAACCGCCGGCTCGCTTCATCGCTTATATAATATATCAACCCTTTCGTAGAGTCACCCTACTTGCTTTTTAAGTGCTTCTACTTTTTATTTTGGAAATTCTACCGCGTTTTTTCTCAAAGTAGAGAAACTGTTTTTACTCTACCGCGGGTAGAATAACGATATTTGACCGAAAATGCGGTTAAAATACAAAGGGGATTAACTTTTTTCTAATTGTATGTTATAGTATAAAAAGAAAGAATACGGAGGGCAAAAATGAACGGTTTTTTTGATGCGGTATCGGTAAGATATAATGCTTTTGTTAAAATAAACAAGCTTAAACGCGACATAAGAACAATTAAATCGGGGGTCGCGGCAAAAACGCTTGAGCTTGGAAACAAGGTCTATTCAGACTATATTGCAAAGGTGTCCGACGCCGACGGCAACGCCGCGCTTTGCGATATAATAAACGATAAGCGGAAGACTATTGACGAGCTTAACGCTGAAATTAAGCGAACAAATGAGGAAAAGGAAAACGCTCTGGATGCAATCGCCGCCGAGCGCGAGGCTGAAAAGGAGGCTCGCCGCGCAATACGCGAAACCGAGCTTGCCCAAGCCGCGGCGTATTCCTCGATGTACGGCTCAGAGCTTAAGGAAAAATCATCTGCATTTATTTCGTCGCTTCCTTCGGCTTTCGAAAAAACAACTGAAAGCATAAAGACAACGGTATCCTCAACCGTCACAAAGGTTAAAGACTATAAGGACGACGTCGCCGAAAAAATAGCGGCGAAGCGCGAGGAAAGCGAAAACGACGGCAAGGATACTATTATCGAAAAGCTCAACGACGCGCTGTTTGACGTCTGCCCCTCCTGCGGCGCCAAGCAACGGGCAGGCACCAAGTTCTGCCGCGAATGCGGAGCGAAAGTCAACGAATAATCGATATATTAAAAACACCTCAAATCGCAAGACGCGACTTGAGGTGTTTTTTTACTATTATTATATTTTATAGAATTCCACGAAAGCCTTGTAGGTCGAGATTATATCAAGACGGCTGGCTATTTCGTAGGGCGCGTGCATAGCAAGAAGCGCGACGCCTATATCAACAACATTGACGCCAAACCTTGAGATATACTTCGCGACAGTTCCGCCACCGCCCTCGTCGACCTTTCCAAGCTCGCCCGTCTGCCACGGAATGTCGTTCTTGTCAAGGAAGGCGCGAACCTCCGCCATAAACTCCGCCGAAGCGTCGTTTGTGCCGTACTTTCCGCCGCTTCCGGTGTACTTCGTGATAACGGGACCGTAGTTAAGCTTGGCGGCATTGCGCTTATCGTGAACTTCGGGGAATGTGGGGTCAAACGCCGCGTTGACATCGGCGCTAAGACATTTGGAATTTACGAAAACCGTTTCCTTGAGCGCGCCTGTCGAAGCGCACAAGAAGGCGACGAAGTTCTTCAGCATATCCGAGGAAAGCCCTGTGTTTCCCTCGCTTCCCGTTTCCTCCTTGTCGGCAAGCACGCATAAGCTTGTGCGCTTAGGCGCTTTCTTGTTGGCGAGAAGCGCCGTGAGCGACGTGTACGCACAGACGCGGTCATCGTGCGCGTAAGAGCCCACAAGGCTTTTGTCGAAGCCGATATATCTTGCCTTTAGTGCGGGAACTATCTCGATTTCCGCTGAAATGAAGTCGTCCTCGGTTATACCGTATTTTTCGTTAAGAAGCTTCATCATTTGAAGCTTAACCGGCTCTTTGACCTCCTTGTCGTCAAACGGCTCGCTTCCGATTAAAACATTAAGCTCCTCGCCCTTAATTACGGTTCTCGCGTTGCGGTCGTCCTGAACCTTGTAGGAAAGGTGCGGAAGAATATCGGTCACATAAAAGACGGGCTCGTCGTCCTTTTCGCCAAGCGAAAGCTCTATGGTCGTGCCGTCCTTTTTGGCTATCGTGCCATGAATGGCAAGCGGAATGGTGACCCATTGATATTTCTTTATACCACCGTAGTAGTGAGTTTTAAAATAACCTAACTCGCCGTCCTCATAAAGAGGATTCGGCTTTAAATCAAGGCGCGGGCTGTCGATATGCGCGGCGGTTATGTTGACGCCATTTTCGAGCGGCTCTGAGCCGATTACTGCGGCGATTAAGCTCTTTTTCTTATTATTGTAATATACCTTGTCGCCCGCGGCGTAAGTCTTTCCGACTACATACTCTTTAAATCCGTTTTTCTCTAAAAGCTCAATGCTTTTTACGACAAACTCACGCTCGGTCTTGGCGTCGTTCAAAAATCCGATATAACCGTCGATATAGCCGTCGAGCTCATTTTCAACCGTTTTGCCAAACGACTTGTAGCAGCTTTCCTTTTGAGAAAGAATTTCTTCCGAAAGCTTTTGTCCCTTCGTTTTTTCCTTGTCCATTTTTAAATACCTTCTTTGTTTATTCATTAAACCAAAGCTCAAGTTGATTTTTAAGCTTCGTCAGCTTTTCCAAAAACTCGGCTTTAGTTCCGTTGTTCGTAATGATAATGTCGCTTATCTTCTTAACCGCGTCCTCGTTCATTTGCCCCATTATTCGCGCCGTCGCCTGCGTTCGGTCGAGACTGTCGCGCTTCATAATGCGCTCAATTATCTTGTCCTCGTCCGCCGTCACCATTATTGTCTTGTCGCAAACGGCGTAAAGCCCGCTTTCAATTAAAGCCGCCGCCTCGACAACACAGTATTTACCGCCCTTTTCGTGGAGCTCGTCAAAATATTCGACCATTCGCTTAATAATGTACGGGTGGGTGATTTCGTCGAGCTTTCTCTTATTTTGCGGAACAGGAAAGCAAATATCCGCAAGCTTTTTTCGGTTAAGCGTCCCGTCCTCGTTTAAAATATCGCTTGAAAACTCTTTAACTAATTCCTTTAGGCAAGGCTTGCCCTTTTCGACGACCTCGCGCGCGACGTCGTCACCGTCAATGGTGGGAACACCAAGCGAAGCAAGGTATTCCGACGCGAGACTTTTGCCCGTGCCCGAACGCCCCGTAAGCGCGACGACATAGAACTTGCTCATAGCTCTACCACCTTAAAGCCCGCGGCTCGAATAAGCCGATTGAGGACCGCGAGAGATACGCCGTCCTTTTTAGGACAACGGGCAAAAACCGTCGTCGCCCCCGCTTTATCGAGCATTCTTAAAACGGTAAAAAGCTTTTTTGCCTGCTCGTCGGGGCGGTCGATATGACCGTATGAAACCGACGGAATGGAAATCATTTCGTTTTCACCGTCAAAACACATCGCGTAGGTATTACCAGACGCGTTTTTTTCTGCGTATTCGGCAAACTTTTTAAGGCTTCCCTTCACTATCGTTACATCGGCACTCGGAGAATAGTGCTTATATTTCATACCCGGCGAAACGGCTTTCTCGTCCTTGCCAAGCTCGGTCAAAACAGCCTTAGCAAGGGTCGCGTTGGGAACAACCTCTCTTATTTGTTCAAGGGTGATTATACCCGGGCGGAATATTGTAGGAACACTTTCAACCAAAGAAATAACTGTGCTTTCAACTCCGAATTCGCAGGTTCCCGCGTCAATAATCAGCGGTATTTTCCCATGAAGGTCGTCGAGCACATGCTTTGCCGTCGTCGGACTTGGCTTTGAGGAAAGATTTGCCGAAGGCGCGGCTATGGGAAGTGCGCATTTTTCGATTATTCTTTTCGCGACGGGGTGGGACGGCATACGCACGGCGACCGTGTCCATTTTGCAGGTAACCGTGTCGTTAATCGCCTCACTTTTTTTGAATATCATCGTAAGGGGTCCGGGCCAAAAGGCTTTTGCAAGCGCCACCGCCTCGGGTGGGATATCCGCGACCACCTCGCGAAGCATAATCATATCGCTAATATGAACGATAATCGGATTGTCCTGAGGGCGTCCTTTTACCTTGAAAATTTCCCTTACCGCCTGCTCGTTGTACGCGCTCGCGGCAAGACCGTATACCGTCTCTGTCGGCATACCGATAACCTTGCCGTTTTTTAAAAGCTTCGCGGCAAGCGCCGTCGCCTCTTCAAAATTATTGTCGTCAATTTCAAGAAATTGAGTGTCCATTTTTTCTCCTATCGTTACTGCTGCGCCTTTAGTTTTTCCGCTTGGTCGGCCGTTATTAGCGCGTCGATAAGTTCGTCCAAATCTCCGTTGAGCACCGCCTCAAGCTTATAAAGCGTAAGCCCGATTCTGTGGTCGGTAATTCTCCCCTGCGGGTAGTTATAGGTTCTGATGCGTTCACTTCTATCGCCCGTTCCAACCTGCCCGCGGCGTTCGGCGGCGATGGTTGCGTTCTGCTCTTGGAGCATTGCGTCGTATATTCGCGAGCGAAGTATCTTCATTGCGCGGTCCTTGTTCTTGTACTGACTGCGCTCGTCCTGACATTCAACGACTATGCCTGTCGGAAGGTGGGTAATGCGAATAGCCGACTCGGTCTTGTTGACGTGCTGACCGCCCGCTCCGCCCGAACGGTAGGTATCGATTTGTAAATCCTTTTCGTTAATATCGACTTCGACGTCCTCGACCTCGGGAAGCACGGCTACGGTGACGGTCGAGGTGTGTATGCGCCCCTGCGTCTCGGTTTCGGGAACACGCTGAACCCTGTGGACGCCGCTTTCAAACTTAAAGCGGCTGTACGCGCCGTCACCCGAAATAGAAAAGCTTATTTCCTTAAAGCCGCCAAGCTCCGTCTCGTTCGCGTTGAGCACCTCGGTTTTAAAGCGCTTTGTTTCGGCATACATAGAATACATTCTATAAAGGGAATTAGCGAAAAGCGCGGCCTCTTCGCCGCCCGCTCCGCCGCGTATTTCGACGATAACGTTCTTATCGTCGTTTTCGTCGCGCGGAAGAAGAAGAACCTTTAATTCCTCATTAATTATATCCATTTGCTCGTGAGAGGAATCGTACTCCTCTTGGACCATTTCCTTAAAGTCTTTCTCAAGTCCACCCTCATCAAGAAGCGCCTTCGCTTCTTCGAAAGCCTCCTTTGCCTTGCAATAGCTTCGAAATTTTTCGACTATTGGGGTTAACTGCTTAAGCTCCTTTGTAAGAGATTTGTACCGCTCGTTATCTGAAACGACCGACGGGTCTGACAGCTGTTCGTTTATCTCCTCAAAGCGGACTTCTACAAGTTTTAATTTTTCAAACATATACCTTATTCACCTTTATCGGATATTATTTTTTTTATGTTTTTTTCGATTTTTACGCGCGGCAGCATAATCTCGTGAGAACAGCCCTTGCATTTTATCTTAAAATCCATTCCCACTCGAAGCACCAAAAACTCCTTGCTACCGCAAGGATGAGGTTTTTTTACAACAATCGTATCTCCGACGTTTACGTCCATACTTCCACCTATAAAAAATGTTTCGTCTTATATAATATCACAATATCGCCCTCAACGCAAAACCTTCATATAATCTTTTAATAAAAAGGGGTAGTTTTTCTTTATTTTTGCATATAGTTAGTAAGATTAAACAAAAAAGGGTGGCAAATAATGAAAGACTGTCTTTATGAGGGAAGTTTAATTCACACTAAGGAAAATATGCAAAAAACAAGAAATTTTGAAGCGCTGAGGCAGGCAATGCTCGACGGCGACGTGCTTGAAGGGCGAGCGTTCGTTTTCGATAACGAAAAAAACCTCATTGTGCCGCTTTGCGGAATACGCGGGATTATCCCCTTTGCCGAATGCGCGATTGGAATGGATAGCCCCGACGCGAAGGACATCGTAGCCGTATCGCGGGTAGGAAAGCCCGTTTGCTTTATCATAAAAGAGATAACCACCGACGAGCTCGGTATGCCCGTCGCATATCTTTCACGCCGCGCCGTTCAGGAGCGTTTCGTCTTTGAAAAGGTTTCGCGCTTGGTGCCGGGAGACGTTATCCCCTGCTGCGTTACCCATATTGAGCGATTCGGCTGCTTTGCTGACGTCGGGCGCGGCGTAATTGCGCTGCTTCCCATAGACCTCATCTCGGTTTCAAGAATAGCCCACCCTAACGAGAGAATTTCTGTCGGCGACCGCCTTATGTGCGTCGTCAAGTCAATTGACGAAAACGGCAGAATCGTACTATCTCAAAAGGAGCTTCTCGGAACCTTTCTTGAAAATGCCGCCCTTTTTTCGGCCGGCGAAACGGTTTTCGGAACGGTGCGCTCAGTTGAGGATTACGGCGTTTTCGTCGAGCTTACCCCGAACCTTTCGGGACTTGCGGAGCCTTATGAAAACGTCGAGGCGGGCGACGGCGCAAGCGTTTATATTAAAAGCATAATTCCTCAAAAAATGAAAATAAAGCTTTCCATAACCGACGCCTTCAAGACACCGCCCCAAAAAACTTCCCTTCGTTATTTCTGTGAAAGCGACCACATCGACCGCTTCGTCTATTCTCCTCAAGACTGTCAAAAGATAATTGAAACTGTTTTCTAACTCAATATTTTATGGTATACTGTAAGTGAAGAAACGGGGTGAAAGTATGAACAACAACACATTCACAGCGGGGGTTGTTCCCGGCGGGCTTACCGACCACAGGGAAATCAAAATTCTCCTTTGCCATGTGCTTTTTTCTTTAAATGAGCCCGTCTCGAACAGCAATCTTTTAGAGGCGTTTTGCGAACAGGGCAGCGCAAATTATTTCGAGTGTGCCGACGCGATTTCCGACCTTGTTTCGGCGGGACATCTTCTTCAAAACGAAATGAACGAGTATACCCTCACCGAAACGGGAGCTTATATCGCGCGCGAACTGGTCGCCGACGTTCCCGCCTCGGTTCGCGACCTCGTAACCGACAAGGCAAGCGAGCTTCACAACCGTTCAAAAAAAGAAAAGCACCATCGCGTTGACATAATCAAACGCGACGGCGACTATTTTGCGATATGCAAGCTTTGTGAAAGCGACGGCACCGAAATTTTCTCGGTCAGCCTTTCGGTTCCCAACAAAACCTTTGCCCAGCTTGTGCGTGACCGCTTCGTTGACAACGCAGAGGACATCGTTCGCACAAACATGGAAATGCTGACGGGCGAAAAGCTTTAATCGTCGGAATAGTTTAACAGCCATTCATCGGAAAGACTGTTGAGCTCGGCTTTGCTTTCCTCTAACTGAATATATAACTCAGACAGCTTCGTATGGTCGGACGCGACCTCGGGGCTGTTTATTTGTTCGGTCAAATCGTCGACCGAAATTTCAAGCTCTTCTATGCGTTTATCAATGTAAGCCTTTCGTTCCCTTTCCTTTGCGCGAAAAGCGCGAAGCTCCTTTTGGCTTAAAAGGCTTTCAGCCTCGTTCTTCTTTTCTTCGCTCTTTTTTGATGCTGTGCCGGGCGCGGCTAATGTAACCTTCCCCGTTTCGCGATATTCACGATACTGCTTATAGCTTTCAAAAAGCTTCCATTCGTTATCCGTAAGAAGCAGTATTTTGCTGTTAATGCACTCCATTAAGTATCTATCGTGGGTGACGACAATCATCGTGCCCTCGTAGGCTTCAAGCGCGTCATAAAGGATATCCTTCGTGTAAATATCAAGGTGGTTCGTCGGTTCGTCGAGAACAAGCAGGTTCGGGTGCTCCAACGAAATTTTAGCAAGATTAAGTCTCGCGAGTTCGCCGCCCGAAAGACCGCGCGCGTCGATAAAAACATCCTCGTTGCGAAAGCCGACCGAAGCGAGAAGGCTTCGTATTTCAAGCTGGTTCATCGACGGATACAAATCCCAGATATATTCAAGCGGATTTTTCGAGCGAGTTGCCGAAAGCTGCTGTTCAAGGTAGCTTATTTTAACGCCGCCGCCAAGCCGAACACGACCCGACGCGGGCGAGTTTTTGTTGAGTAAAACCTTTAAAAGCGTGGTCTTTCCGGTTCCGTTTGCCCCGACTATCGTAAGGCGTTCACCCCGCAAAAGCTCAAAATCAAGCTTGTTAACAAGAGTTCTCCCGCCGGCCTTCACGCAAAGCTCCTTCGCGGTAATAACCTCTTTATACGGCTCATTCGCGGGAATAATGTCAAGCTTAACCTTAACATGGTTAGAGCTTTCGGGCGCGCTCAGGTCAAGCTTCTCAAGCTGTTTTCTACGGCTTTTCGCCATATTCGACGTCGACGCTCGCACGAGATTCCGCGCCACATAATCGCCAAGCTTTTCTGCCTTTTCTACGGTTTTTTCGTATTCTCTTTCTTCTCTCTCATCGTTCTCCTGCTTTTGACGAAGATATGCGGAGAAATTTCCATTATAAATCTTCGATTTTCCGCCGCTTATCTCGACCGTCTTGGTCGAAACGGCGTCGAGAAAATGGCGGTCATGCGAAACCGCAAGAATTGCCCCCTCGTAGTTGAGCAAAAACTCCTCGAGCCATTCGAGTGTGTCAATATCAAGATGGTTGGTCGGCTCGTCGAGGATAAGAAGGTCGGGCTTCATAATAAGAAGCTTCGCAAGGGCAAGACGGGTTTTCTCCCCGCCGCTGAGAACTCCGACTTTTTTGTCGTGGGTTTCTTTTGGAAAGCCAAGACCGTTGAGTATCTTTTTTATGTTGAAGTCGAGATTATACCCGTCGACAGCGTCGTACTTCGCTGAAACCTCCTCGTATTCCTCAATAAGCGAGTCGTCGTTTGCCATTGTCGCCTCAAGCTCCTTCATACGCGCCAAGAGCTTGTCCGCGTCGTTTACCGACTTCATTTCGGTATAAATCGTTTTCTCGGGCGAAAGCCCGGACATCTGCTTCTGATAGCCTATCGTGGCTTTGTTTTTTAACACAACAAAACCACCGGTGGCTGTAAGCTCGCCGGTGATTATGTTTAAAAGCGTGGTTTTTCCGCATCCGTTGTAGCCAACGAGCGAAACGCGCTCTTTTTCATGTATCTGGAAGGATACGTCGCGAAGAACGACGTTTCCGCCGAAGGACATCGCGACTGAACTTACATCGAGTACCATTGTTTTCTCCGAATAATTATATGCCGACAGCCGCCTTGCACCAGTTGAGAACGAAATCGTAGGTTTCCGCCTTATTGTCCTCGTTGAGTATTTCGTGACGCTTGCCGTCGACAAACTTCAAGTCTAATTTTTCTATTCCGGCGTTTTTGAGCTTGTCGTATACCTCGCTCACGCCCTTTGTTAACCCGCCGACGGGGTCTTCCGAGCCCGAAATAAGAAGCACGGGCAGGTCTTTTCTTATCTTCTCAGCCCAGTCCTTTTTAGATACCGCGCCCAAAATCTTCATAAGGTCGCGATAGCCCGAGAGCGTGAAAAGATATCCGCATTTGTCGTCGTTTATGTACTTGGTGACGTTCGAACGTTCTGTCGAAAGCCAATCGAAAGGGGTCTTTGCGTCGGTAAAGCTCTTGTTATAGCTTCCGAACGCAAGCTTGTCTATAAACGGACTTCTGTGGTGTTCGCCCTTAAAGAGCGAAATCAGGTTCACTATAAATATGCCGATACCTCCGACAGGATTGCTTCCGCTCGTTCCCATAAATATCGCGCCGTCGATATCGGAAGAATACTTCGACGCATAAAGCCGCGCGACAAAGGAGCCCATACTATGTCCCAAAAGAATAATCGGAAGCCTGTCGTACTCCTTCTTTGCAATGCCCGTAAGGGTATGCACGTCCTGTGCAAGAAGCTTATATCCGTTTTTGTCGGCAAAAAAGCCGAGGTCTTCTTCGGTCTTAGCGGTGTCGCCGTGTCCAAGGTGGTCGTTGCCGAACACAACGAAGCCGTTCTTCACCATAAACTTCGCAAAATCGTCGTATCTTTCGATATATTCCGCCATACCGTGTGCTATTTGTAAAATCGCCTTCGGTGCTTTTTCCGAATTGCGCCATTCTTTGTATTGGATATCCGTTTTTCCGTCTGCTGATAAAAACTTTCCTCGTTTAACCTCAACTGACATTTTACGCTCTCCTTAAATGTGTGATGTGAACATTATACCCTTTTAGTTTCTTTACCGTCAACTGTACAACAGCCTAAAAACAACGTCGTATTTTCGTCAAAAAAAGTATTGCTTTTTTGCTCCTTACGGAATTTTCATTTCGCGTTAACGATTATTTGTGACAAAACCTCCCCGACCTTATCTCTTATCACAAGGTCGGCGCTGTCGTCATAGGGGGTTTTGTCTCTATTAATAAGAACAAGACTTCTACCTTTAAAATATTGAATTAATCCTGCCGCCGGATATACCGTTAGGCTCGTTCCCGCGACGATAAGTACGTCGGCATTCTCAATGGCGCGAATTGAACCCACAAGAACGTCATTGTCGAGGCCTTCCTCATAAAGCACAACGTCGGGCTTGATTATTCCGCCGCATTCGCATTTCGGCACGCCGACAGCGTCGGCGACAAAATGCGCGTCATAGAGCTTTTTGCAATTCATACAGTAGTTGCGGTGAACGCAGCCGTGAAGCTCAAATACGTTTTTGCTCCCCGCTTGGGTATGAAAGCCGTCGACGTTCTGGGTTACTATGGCTTTGAGCTTGCCTGCACGCTCGAGCTCGGCTAATTTATAGTGCGCGGCGTTCGGTTTTTTGTCAAAATAAAAAAACGCCTGCTTATAGTATTCAAAAAACTCCTCGGTATTCGACATAAAAAACGAATGGGATACCATTCTTTCGGGCGGATAGGCGTATTTCTTTTTATAAAGACCGTCGTCGCTTCGAAAGTCGGGTATTCCGCTTTCGGTCGACACCCCCGCGCCGCCAAAAAAGACAATGTTTTCGCTTTCGTCAATGATTTTCTGAAGCTCGCTTTTAATAATATCACCCCTAATATTTATCAGAACAAAATGAATGATTTAGTAATATTATATCATGTAAATAAAACAAATAACAGTAAGAGAAACAAAACTCAAGTTGAAAAATCGCCCTGCCTACTTTATAATGTACATATATGCGTTCGACCGCTGTTTTTTTGAAAATCACCCACGAAAGGTTTAAATATGTCCTCCATTATTGATTATGCAAAAAGCTTCACCGCGTCCTTCGACGAATCGCCCTTTTCACAGGTCGACAGCCTTGTTCTTTCGGAGCTCACCTATTCACACTTCAATGTTTTTGTTTCGGCGCGCCAACGTTTTCTCGCGCCAGTGATAAAGCTCCGCGAGCTTCTGTCCGACGAAAAAATCGAAGCGATGATTTCGGCTATACACAGCCGTGAAAATGAAAAAAAGCTTCTTCTTGCCATAAAGGACAATCCCCGCTTTAACGGCGTAGGCGTTGCGCGCAGCGTCTGCGAATTTGACACCAACGACGACAAACAGTTTTCTGCGATAACCTTTATTCTTAATAAAAAGAGCTTTTACGTTGCCTTTCGCGGCACCGATTCTACCCTCGTCGGATGGAAGGAGGACTTCAATATGTCCTTTATGTCCGCCGTGCCCGCCCAAAGGCTTGCGCTTAAATACCTTAATGAAAGCGCGAAACGTTTTCGCGGCAGCATCTTTGTCGGGGGGCACTCAAAGGGAGGAAACCTTGCTGAATACGCGGCGATTATGTGCGACGATAAAATTCAAAGCCGTATCGTCAATATCTTCAGTCACGACGGTCCAGGCTTTAAGAAGGGGCTTTTCGACGATATAGAGCTGTCCTCTATTACTCCGAAAATATTGAAAACCGTGCCTCAGTCGTCGCTTATCGGTATGCTGCTTGAAAGCCAAGAAAACTACACCATCATAAAAAGCAACGCTTCCGGCATAATGCAGCACGACCCCTATTCGTGGGAAATCGAAGACAACCGTTTCGTAACCCTTTCGGAAATCACGCGGGGCGCGAAATATTTTGACAGCACCATAAGCTCGTGGCTTTCCACACTCTCCGACGAAAAACGCGAAACCTTCGTCGACCTGCTTTTTCGCATTGTCGAGGCGTCCGGCGCAAATACAATATACGATATGACCGATATGAAGCTCAAAAAGCTCAAGGATATGTTGGGCGAGCTTAAAAATGTCGACAGTGAAACAAAACGTTTCGCGCTCAAAACGATAAAAACTCTCGCAGCGCTTGCAATAAAAAATACACCGAAGCTGGTAATAAAATAAGCTCTCCCACAAAAAGCGGGAGAGCTTTTTCTATTTTTGTGTCGTTTGCTTCTTTATTTCCTCAATGAGCGTTTTTTTGAAAACAACGTCGTCGCTGTAAGGGTTGATTACAAAGCCACCCGAGCGTCCTTTGTCGTCAAGCACGAGCGACGAAAGGTCGGCATAGGAAACGATAAGAGTTTGCTCATCCACCTTATCGCGCCACTTCTTGAGCTCCTGCCAATCGGTGAAGGCAAGAAAAAATTCCTCGTTATTCTCGTTTTGAAGCGTGATAAACCCGATAGCCGTCCCCTTTGGAAAGGTCTTTTTCCCCGTTTCTTCCGACGTTGTCGGGTCGGGCGCAATTATCACAGGGGTCAAAAATTTTGCCCTTATAACCTCGTTTATCATTTCGTTTTGGTTTTGCTCGTTGTTTTTTGCAAGCAGCGCCTTAATTGACGCGATAAGCGACGGATTTTCAACAGGTCTGTTTACGTCCATTTTTTCTTCCTCCAAAGCTTGCCGTTTTCTATACAAAAAGTCTTTTAATTATTTCGTCGCGAAGATTTTTCTTTCTTTCAAGCACCAGCATAACCGACGCGAATACTATATTCGAGCCAACCACAAAAAGCGACCACAAAAGCACGAAGTCGTTGCCGACAAAACGGTTGATAAAGAAGTCAATCGCGGTACACATAAGAGCGGCAACAATTAAAAGTATCGCCGCCTTCACAAAGCCCGACAGCCGTGTTCGGCGTATAACAAAAATAAAGGTCGAAACGGTAATGCACAAGCTCAGAACTATCGGAAGCCCAAGCCCCCAGAACCACGCCAGTCCTCCCGTCATATAGGCGATTAGGGCGATGTAACCAACGAGAACCGCCGTGTCTATGGCAAGATATAAATAGGGCTTGGGGATTTCATATAGGAAGGGAAAAACGACGAGGAAAAAAATACAGATATCCGCTCCGACGACGTATGCCGACCACGTTATATGAAGATTGAACATAAAATCCGTAAGCACAGGTATAATTATCGGAATAAGCAGCAGCAGAGAAATGAGCGAAACGACGTATTTTCGGTTCACCTTTTCCATAATGTGCTCAACCCTGCTCGGATATGGGCGTATATCCGGCTCGCGCCATTCCTTTTTTGGGTTAAGCACCTCGGTATCGCATAGCGGACACCGCTTCTCTGATTCGGCAAGCTCGACTCCGCAGTTTACACAGTAAGACATATTTCTCAGTCCCTTCGATTGCTTTCTATTTTAACCGGAATACCAAGCCGAACAAGATATGTGAAAAAGTTTCGCTCGACATCGGCTTCTTTTATCGTCCTTGAAAAGCTAATACACATAAGGTCTTTGTAGGTCGCGCAGGCACACGCGACGGGATTGAATTTGAGTGAACCGAGTAAAAAATCAATCCGCTCGACGTGTTTTTCCATTTCCTTGGGAAGCTTCACAACGCCGAGATTTGAAATCGTCGTCGACGATGTGCGGTCACCGTTAATTCGGTGGGCTATATTAAGCGTCGGATTTTTTATAAAAAGCGGCGCGACGCGAATGAGCGCGTTTTGCTCTGAAACGACGTTCGTCGACATACGGGCGTTCATCATCTTTTCGCTCGTTTCAAGCCCCATAAGCGACTTAATCTGTTTTAACACCTCTTCAAAGCTATACTCTCCGAACCGCGGCTCAATTCCCGGATTGACAAAGGAGGAAAAGTTGCGAAGGGTCTTTGAGGGATAGTAGTTTCTTAAATTGACGGGAACGCTGATTTTAACGGGCATATTTCGCTTTCTTGGGTTATGCTCGCCCTGTTCTATTCGATATATCGCCATAACGAGCACCGAGGTCAAAAACTCAGTTACCGTCACGCCGTATTCCTTTGCCTTTTTCTTGACCGCGTCAGCCGACGTCATTCCCGTTATTATATTAAGCCTTGTGCTGTCGCCGTTTGTTCCTTTTATTCTATATGCGGCGGCCTCTCGCCTCGACATTGTCACCTTTCGCGAATATTTATCGAATGAATCCTCAAGCTCCTCCTCTCGCGGCGGCTCGTCGCAATCGAGAACGGTTTCGCCACGCGGGATTTTTTCGCCGTACTTTAGCTGGATATATTCCGCTACAAGGGTCTTCAAAAAGCACATTCCGCCCGTCCCGTCGCAAAGCACATGAAAGATTTCGACCGCTATTCGGTTTTCGTGGTAACGAACGCGATACATCGGCGCGTCCTTCTCGTCAAGGTCCATACGAACGCAGGGGTTTGAGACGTCCTTTTGTATTCTGGGCGCCTTTTCAAGCTGCTCAAGATAGTACCAAAAAAAGCCGCGCTTAAGCTTAAGCGAAAGCCCGGGAAAGCGCTCCGCCGTCCGTTCGAGTGCGTCCTGAAGAAAAACGGGGTCAATCTTCTCGTTGAGTGTCGCTGACACGCGAAAAAGCGCCGTCCATTTTTTTGACATGGAAGCGGGATAAATCTTCGCGGCGTTATCTAACTTGTACCACTTTTTGCTGTGTACAGATGACAATTTGTCCATTAATTATCGCTTCTTTATTTCACAAAATTTTTAATTTTTTCGAGTGCTTCCTTCGCCTCCGGTATACCGAAAAGCACATAAACGTGCCACATTCCCTCTTGAATATGGGTTTCGCAATCAACTCCCGCAACGCGAAGACGGTTAGAAAGTACCGCGGTGTCATCGAGCAGAAGCTCGTCTGTTCCCGCGAAAATAAGAGTTTTCGGAAGCCCAGTCAGGTCGCCGTAGACAGGCGAAACAAGCGGGTTCATAAGGTCGCTTCGCGCATAAAGTCTTGCGCTGAAGCGAAGAGATTCCCTCGTAAGGCTTGGGTCAACCTTCGAGTTCGTCGTATAGGATGGATACGAGCAGGTCAAATCCGCCCATGGAGAAATGGCGACAATCGACTTCGGCATAGGAAGCTTCATTTCCTTTATTCTCAGCATAAGCGCAAAAATCAAGCCTCCGCCAGCCGACTCGCCGATAACCGAAATTTGCTGCGGCTCATAGGTTTTGAGCATTCTTATATATGCCTCGGCCGCATCGTTCACCGCCGCTGGAAAAGGATTCTCGGGGGCTAAACGATAACCGACGCAAAGGGTGTTTCTGTTTGTAAGCTCGGACAAAACGCCGCCGAAGCCCTTGGCGTAGGCAATAGAGCCCGTCACATACGCGCCGCCGTGAAGATAAAGAATCGCGTTCTTTCCTCCGTTAATGGGCTTCGCCCATTCAGCTTCGAATTTATCGAATTTTTCTTCCACATATTCTATTTTATTGGCAAGGGCGGTCGCGCCAAGCAGACCTACCGCGTCCTGAGCCTTTCGCTCGTTTTTTAGATTCATACGTTTGACTATCGGGTGAACGAGTTTAATTTGCGCCTTCATCGCGGCACTTCTTACAGACAACATCTTTACCTCTTTTCTCAATACGGCTTTGTCAAGATTGCTTCTAACGTTTATTTTACCATATATTTTGCGCTAATAATACGCTTAATTGAGATTTTGTTTGCCAAAAAGCGCAACTCAGCGCTCAAAAAAAACCTCTTAGGCAAAAAGCATTGAAACCTGCGCTTCGATAACATAAAATATAGCTGTAGCTACGAAAGATAAGCGAGGTGACTTCTTGAAAATCACAATAAACGAAAACGCACAACTGACCGAGCCTGAAATCGTCATCAGCTGTAAGCAGACCGACGAGCAGATACTTAGAATGATAGCGAGTCTTCGCGCATTTGACAAAAAACTTACAGGAACGCTCGAGGGTCAGACCTTTGTACTCAATTCAAGCGAAATCATATATATCGACACGGTGGACAAAAAGACCTTCTTTTATACAAGCAAGGCGGTGTATGAAACCCCGCTTCGTTTATATGAGCTTGAAGAGAAGCTATCGTCGGACGATTTTGTAAGAATTTCAAAATCGGCGATAATCAACTTTTCGCACGTTTCAAGTCTTCGCCCCGAAATGGGCGGACGGCTTATGATCACCATGAGCAACGGTGAAAAAATCTTTGCCAGCCGCCAATATGCGGTGGAAATCAAACACAAATTAGGTTTATAAGGAGATAATATTATGAAAAATTTTCTTGACAGGGTCGTCGAGTGGAAGACGGGCGCCTGCTTTATGTTTACGGGCAGCATGATTGTCTATCTAATCACCGCGTTTATTTGGGACATTGAAATAACAAGGCTTATTGTACTTTCGATTTTTGCGCTTACCGTCGTCGGCTCCTTCCTTCAGTTTTTAGCCTTTTCCGACGCGATAATAAAAAGCGCAAAGTATTCTTTGCGGCTCGTTATTTTCGCCGTTCCCTTCTTTGCGATAATTCTTGCCTGCGCCTACTTTTTCCGCTGGGTTCCCACAAATATGGGCTTGTCGCCGTGGTTTATTTTCGGCGGAGTGTTCATCTTCATTCTTATCGCACTAACCATAGGCTTCGAGGTTTACTACCGCATTACGGGCAAAAAATACGACGGACTTTTGGGTCAATACAAGAAAAGTAAGGAAAACAAAGCGTAGTCCCTCATTTTTATAAGCTGCTTGAATACAGAAAAACCGCCTCGGCTTTTTAGTCGAAGCGGTTTTTTTATTATTTTCGTGTGGCGATAAAGAAAAATCTTCGAAACCGAAGAATAAGCTCGCCGTTCGCCTGTGGCTTGTATTCCTCTTTTGCACGTCGCTCGATTTCGTCCTCAAGCTCTTTTTTTCCTTTGTCGTCAAGTACGTTCAAATAGGGACGAAGCCGCGTTCCCTTTACCCATTCCACAAGGTCACGGCAGGAACCCATACGATGATAATAGGTCGTTTCCCAAACGCAAAAATCGTCGGTGAGCGCGGATAGAATATCATAATATTCGCTCGGCGAAAGCACGCCGCTTTGCTCTACATCGGCGTTGTTAAATTCCCATTTTATCTGTGATACAACCTCGTCGATTATCCTATGAATGCTCTCGTCCCTGTTCATGGGAAACTGAACCGCGAGCACACCAGTCGGCTTTAAAAGCCCGAACATATTCGCAATAAGCTCCTTGTGATTAGGTATTCACTGTATGCAGGCATTTGAAAATACCACGTCATAATCACCGCCAAGCGAAGATAAATCACGTGCCGCGTCGCACACCTTAAAGGAAAGCTCGGGATAGCTTGTCCTTGCCTTTTCTATCATTTCGGTCGAGGAATCGACGCCCGTGACCGCCGCCGCCGAAAAGTGCTCGAAAAGCACCCTTGTGCTATTGCCCGGTCCGCAGCCGATATCCAATATTCTTTGGGGGTTTTCAATATTTATTCGATTCACTAAGTCGGTCGCCGGTTGGGTTCTTTCATTTTCAAACTTCAAGTACTGCGCCGTATTCCACTTTGCCATAAATACCTTCTCCTAAACGAGCAGGGTCGCCGTTTCGCCTAAAACGGCTTTATTTTTTTCAAGCAGCGGCTTAATCACGTCGCGAAGAAACTCAGTAGTCTGCTCGGAGGCGCGACCGGTAAATTCTTCAGGCTTCAATATCGCTTCAATTTCTTCCTTTTTAAGACCAAACGAGGGGTCGGCACAAACCCGCTCGATTAAATCGTTCGGTTTACCCTCCTCCTTGACGACCTTCGCCGCGGCGATTGAATGAACGCGAAGCTTTTCGTGAAGCTCCTGACGGTCGCCGCCCTTTTTGACGGCGCTCATCATTATGTTCTCAGTCGCCATAAAGGGCAGCTCACTCATAACGCGCGCGCTTACTACCTTCGGATAAACGACCAGCCCGTCACAGACGTTAAGAAGAATATTTAGTATCGCGTCGGTCGCAAGGAACGCTTCCGCGACGGCGACGCGCTTGTTTGCCGAATCGTCGAGTGTGCGCTCGAACCACTGAGTACCCGCCGTAAACGACGGATTGAGCAGGTCAATCATAACGTAGCGCGCAAGGGCGCAAATACGCTCACACCGCATGGGGTTGCGTTTATATGGCATTGCGGACGAGCCTATCTGCTGTTTTTCGAACGGCTCCTCCATCTCTTTAAAGTTTGCGAGTATTCGCATATCGTTGCCGAATTTCATGGCCGACTGAGCTATGCCCGAAAGAGCGCTCAGTACAAGGAAATCGACCTTTCTTGAATAGGTCTGACCCGAAACGGGAACCACCTTTTCAAAATTCATAGCCTTGGCTATAGACATTTCGACCGCTTTGATTTTTTCTCCGTCGCCCTCAAAAAGCTCGACAAAGCTTGCCTGAGTTCCCGTCGTTCCCTTGCTTCCAAGAAGCGCGAGCGAGCCGATACGGCTTTCGATTTCACAATAATCCATATAAAGCTCGTTTAACCAAAGGGTCGCGCGCTTGCCGACCGTCGTAAGCTGGGCGGGCTGTAAATGCGTGTAGGCAAGTGCGGGCATAGACTTATAGTCGTTCGCAAAACGCGCCAAAAGCGAAATCACGTTGACAAGCTTTCTTTTAACTACCTCGAGAGCCTCCCGCATAATTATTACGTCGGTGTTGTCTCCGACATAGCAGGAGGTCGCGCCGAGATGAATTATCCCCTTGGCGTTCGGACACTGAAGTCCATAGGCATAAACGTGGCTCATAACGTCGTGGCGACATTCCTTTTCGCGCGCTATCGCGTCGTCGTAATTTATGCTGTCCTTGTTTTTTTCAAGCTCGGCTATCTGCTCGTCGGTTATGTCAAGTCCCTGTTCCTTTTCTGCCTTTGCCAGCGCAATCCACAGCTTCCGCCACGTCTTAAACTTGTTATCCTCGGAAAAAACGAACTGCATTTCTTTCGAGGCGTAGCGGGTTTCAAACGGGCTTATGTATCTGTCGTGTTCCATCATTTATTCCTCTATATCAAAGTTTTCAGTCTTCAAGTTGCAGTAATATCGTCCGCTTTTAGACGTAAATTTAAGCACGCAGTAGTCAGGGTCAGCGACCCGTTTTGACGAGGTATTTGTTTAAAAGCAAAACCCTCGAACACAGTTTATCCAAAATATCCAACGCCCGAAGCGAACACCTTCATATCGTAGTTGCCCGCGACATTCTTATAGAGATTATCGCCTGCACGTTCGCAGTGCGCCATCTTTCCGAAAATTCTTCCGTCAGGGCTTGTTATTCCCTCAATAGCAAGATAGCTTCCGTTCGGATTAAACCAAACGTCCATTGTCGCTTCTCCGTTAAGGTCAACATACTGCGTCGCTATCTGTCCGTTTTTCCTGAGCGCTTCAAGCACCTCGTCGCTTGCGACAAATCTGCCTTCTCCGTGGCTTACGGCGACATTATGTATATCACCCACCTCTACGCCCGTTAACCACGGCGAAAGGTTGGAGGCTATGCGCGTTCTTATAATTTTGCTCTGATGTCGGTTAATCGTGTTAAAGGTTAAGGTCGGACAGCCGCTGTCGGTTTCGCTTATTTCGCCGTTTGTCAAAAGCCCAAGCTTAATAAGGGCTTGGAAGCCGTTGCAGATACCGAGCATAAGACCGTCGCGTTTTTTAAGAAGATTATCGACAGCCTCGCTGACGCTTGGATTTCTAAAGAACGCGGTAATAAACTTTGCGCTTCCCTCAGGCTCGTCGCCCCCCGAAAAGCCGCCCGGTATAAATATCATCTGAGCGTTGTTTATTAGGCTTACCATTTTCTCAACGCTTTGCGCGACCGCCGACGGGGTTAGGTTGTTGATAACGAAAATTTCGGGAACAGCTCCCGCAAGACGCATAGCGCGCGCGGAATCGTATTCGCAGTTAGTACCCGGGAAAACGGGAATAACAACGCGCGGTCTTGCGACCTTGATTGCCGAGGTCGATTTTTCTTTTGCAATAAAGCTTATTTTTTCGACCGTCTTGTTCTCGCCGATATTCTCATACGGGAAAACCGAGCTAAGCTTGTTCTCATAGTCTTTTTGAAGAGTTTTTATGTCTAAGCTTTCGCCGCAGGCCTCAAAGACATACTTCTTTGTCGTTTCACCGATTACACGTCCGATGGAAAGCTCCCCATCGGTTTCAAGAATAAAGCTTCCATAGCTAAGCTTAAAAAGCTGCTCGTTAGACAAGCTGTCGCAAAGCTTTACGCCGATTTCGTTTCCGAGCGACATTTTAAACAGCGCCTCCGCCATGCCGCCAAAGCCGAGCGTATAAGCCGAAAGCACCCTTTTGCTTTCAATAAGCTTTTCGACGGTTTTTATATTTTCAAGAAGAGACATAATATTCGGAAGAAGCGCGTCGTCATATTCCGGCTCGATTAAAACAAGCTTGCTTCCCGCTTTTTTGAACTCATCGGAAATGACGTTGTCTGTGTTTCCCGAGGCGACAGCAAAGGAAACAAGGGTCGGCGGAACGTCGATATCCTCGAACGAGCCAGACATACTGTCCTTTCCGCCTATCGCGGCAACGCCGAAATCGACCTGCGCCGAAAGCGCGCCCAGAAGGCTCGCAAAGGGGCTTCCCCAGCGCTTGGCATCGTCGCCCAATCGCTTGAAATATTCTTGAAAGGTAAGATACATTTTTTCTTTTTTGAAGCCGCTCGCCACAAGCTTGCATATGCTTTCCGCAACGGCAAGGTAAGCGCCGCGATATTCGCTCTTTTCGCTGACAAAGGGGTTATAGCCCCACGCCATACCCGAGCAGGTCTTAGTTTCCCCCTCAACGGGAAGCTTCGCGACCATAGCCTGCGACGGGGTAAGCTGGCTTTTTCCGCCGAACGGCATAATAACGGTTCCCGCGCCGATTGTCGCGTCAAAGCGCTCGGAAAGCCCCTTTTTACAGCATACATTCAGGTCGCTTACCAAACGACCGATGTTCTCTTTGAAATCATTGCCGATTTTCGGCGCATATATTTCGTCGCGGTCTACTGCAATATCGGTATGCTTTTCCGCACCGTTCGAGTTCAAGAACTCGCGGCTTATGTCGCATATCGTTTTGCCGTTCCACTCCATAACAAGCCTCGGAGCTTTCGTAACCACCGCAACCACCGTCGCCTCAAGGTTTTCGCTGTTCGCAACGTTTATAAAACGCTCGGCGTCCTCCTTCGCGACGACGACCGCCATTCTCTCCTGACTTTCGGATATTGCAAGCTCTGTTCCGTCAAGGCCGTCGTACTTTTTCGGCACGGCGTCAAGGCTTATGCGAAGCCCGTCGGCAAGCTCACCGATAGCGACCGAAACGCCGCCCGCGCCGAAATCGTTGCACCGCTTTATCATTAACGTCGCTTCTTTTGTTCTGAACAGCCGCTGAAGCTTGCGCTCGACGGGCGCGTTGCCCTTTTGAACCTCGGCTCCGCAGGTGTCAAGACTTTCAAGCTTGTGCGCCTTCGACGAGCCGGTTGCGCCGCCGCAGCCGTCACGTCCCGTCTTCCCGCCAAGCAAAATTACTATATCGCCGTCAATCGGCTCCTCGCGACGGACGTTCTCCTCGCGAACCGCACCGACGACTGCGCCGATTTCCATTCTTTTCGCGACATATCCGTCGTGATAAAGCTCGTCGACAATACCTGTCGCAAGCCCGATTTGGTTGCCGTAGCTCGCATAACCCGCCGCCGCTGTGGTGACAAGCTTGCGCTGCGGCAGCTTGCCTGTAAGGGTTTCGCCGACCGGCTTAAGGGGATTCGCCGCGCCGGTCACGCGCATTGCCTGATAGACGTACCCGCGGTTGGCAAGCGGGTCGCGAATTGCGCCGCCAATACAGGTTGCCGCGCCGCCGAAGGGTTCTATTTCGGTCGGGTGGTTGTGGGTTTCGTTCTTGAAAAGAAGAAGCCAGTCCTCTTCTTTTCCGTCGTTGTCAACCTTGATTTTTACGCTGCAGGCATTTATCTCGTCGCTCTCGTCAAGATTTTTAAGAACGCCCTTTTTCTTTAAATACTTTCCGCCAATCGTCCCCAAGTCCATAAGGCAGACGGGCTTATTCCTGTTAACATACAGCTCGCCGCGCATATTCAAATAATTGTCGTACGCTTTTTTAACAAGCTCGTTATCTATCGTAACCTTGTCGATTATCGTGCCGAAGGTTGTATGACGGCAGTGGTCGGACCAATATGTGTCTATCATACGGATTTCGGTTATGGTCGGGTTTCGCTGTTCCTTGAGAAAATACTCCTGACAAAAAGCGATATCATCGTTATCCATAGCGAGCCCATATTTTTTCACAAAGTCGGCAAGTCCTGCCTTATCAAGCTCGATAAAGCCCTCAAGCGTTTCTACCGTTTTGGGTATGCTGTAATTCACCGTAAGGGTCGCCTTTTCGCCAAGGTCGGCCTCGCGCGCCTCGACGGGATTGATGACGTATTTTTTAATAGCCGAAAGCTCGTTTTCGGACAGCTTGCCGTCGATTAAAAAAATTCGCGCGCTTCCCACAATCGGACGTTCTCCCGCGCTTATGAGCCCGATACATTCGCTCGCGCTTGAAGCGCGCTGGTCGAACTGACCGGGAAGATACTCGACTCCGAAAACGTAGTCCGCAGTCGGAAGAGCGTCGTATGTGTCGTCAAGCTGAGGCTCGGAAAAAACGATGGAGATGCTTTTGTTGAAAAGCTCGTCGCTTATCCCCTCAACGTCGTAGCGATTGATTATGCGAAGGGAGCTTATCCCCTTTATACCAAGAAGCGACACAAGCTCGTTTTTAATTGAGCTTGCTTCGACGGCGTACGCCCTTTTCTTTTCAACATATATTCTAAAAACAGCCATTTTCGCCCTCCTGCTTTATCGCCGATAACGCGCTTTTTCCAATATCGTTTCTCATAAAAGAGCCCTCGAAGCCGATATCTCTCGCCGCGTCATACGCCTTATCGAGCGCTTTTTTGAGCGTCGAAGCCGTCGCGCTAACTCCAAGCACCCGACCGCCCGCCGAAACAAGCTCATCGCCCTGTTTTTTCGTTCCTGCGTGGTAAACGATGACGTCGGCTTTATCGCTCGAGCCCATATTGTTTAATCCGAAAATCGTCTTGCCCTTTTCGTACTTTTCGGGATATCCTCCCGACGCGATAATAACACACGCCGCCGCACCGCCGTCAAAGCCGAAATCAACCTTGTCGAGAGTTCCGTTTGTCGTCGCCATGAATATCTCCAACAGGTCTCCGCGAAGAAGTGGCAAAACAACCTGAGTTTCGGGGTCGCCGAAGCGACAGTTATATTCAATAACCTTTGGCCCGTCGGGTGTAAGCATCAGTCCGAAATAAAGGCAGCCCTTAAAAGTACGTCCCTCTTTATTCATCGCCTCAATGGTGGGAAGGAATATCGTTTCCATACATTCAGCCGCGATTTCTTCGGTATAATAGGGGTTCGGCGCAACCGCGCCCATACCGCCCGTATTAAGCCCAGTGTCGCCGTCATGCGCCCGCTTGTGGTCCATACTGCTGACCATCGGCACAATCGTTTTTCCATCGGTAAAGCTTAGCACGGACACCTCTTTGCCCGCAAGAAACTCCTCGATTACAACACGACTTCCCGACGCGCCGAATTTGTTGCCGTCGAGTATGTCGGTTATCGCCGCGACGGCATCCTTTTCGTTTTCCGATATCAAAACGCCCTTTCCGAGCGCAAGTCCGTCAGCCTTAATCACGACGGGGTATTTATTCATTTTCTTCACATATTTTATGGCTCTGTCGGAATTATCGAAAACCTCGTATGCCGCCGTCGGAATATTATAGCGCTTCATAAGGTCTTTTGAAAACGCCTTGCTGCCTTCAATAATTGCCGCCGCCTTGCGCGGTCCAAAGGCGGGTATTCCCTCTTTTTCAAGGCAATCCACCATACCGAGCACAAGCGGGTCGTCGGGAGCAACGACCACATAGTCTATTTTGTTTTGCTTGGAAAACGCGACGACCCCGTCAATATCGGTCGCAGCTATACCTGTGCAAACCGCGTCGCAGCCTATTCCGCCGTTTCCGGGCGAGGCATAGATTTCAAGCGGTGTTTTACTCTGTAAAAGCTTCTTAATAATCGCGTGTTCTCTTCCGCCGCCGCCGACTACGAGTATCTTCATAATATCTACTCCATTTAAAGTTTAGTGGTGAAACAATCTCATTCCGTTGAACGCCATAGCTATGCCGTATTTGTCGCAGGTTGCTATTACCTGGTCGTCGCGTATCGAGCCGCCCGGCTCGACAATAACGCTTACGCCGCTCTTTTTCGCCCGCTCGATATTGTCGCCAAACGGAAAAAACGCATCGCTGCCAAGCGCAACTCCCGTCACCCTCGAAAGCCATTCCTTTTTGTCGGCGCTTGTTAGCTCCTCGGGCTTTTCCGTAAAGGTCGCCTGCCAGTTTGAAAGCAAATCCGCCGAGTCGTCGGAAACATAAACGTCGATAGCGTTGTCGCGGTTAGCACGCCCAAGGTCGTCACGGAAGGGCAGCGACAAAACCTTCGGGTGATGGCGAAGCTGCCACACGTCGGCCTTGTTGCCCGCAAGCCGTGTGCAATGAACGCGGCTTTGCTGTCCCGCGCCGACGCCGATAACCTGACCGCCCGAAGCGTAACAAACCGAGTTCGACTGGGTGTATTTAAGCGTTATAAGGCAAATAAGAAGGTCGCGCTTTTGCTCGGCGCTCATCGTCCGGTTTTTGGTCACGATATTATCGAACGCGGTTTCGTCGATTTTAAAGTTGTTTCTTCCCTGCTCAAAGGTTATACCGAAAACGTCCTTGCGCTCAACCTCGCGCGGGACGTAATTTTTATCTATTTCAACTATGTTGTAGTTACCGTTTCTCTTGGTTTTTAATATTTCAAGAGCCTTTTCGCTGTAAGCGGGAGCGATTACGCCGTCCGAAACCTCTTTTTTTATTATGAGCGCCGTCGCTTCGTCGCACTCGTCCGAAAGGGCTATCCAATCGCCGAAGCTGCTCATTCTATCCGCTCCGCGAGCCCTTGCGTAGGCGCACGCCAGCGGGGAAAGATTATCTATGTCCTCGACAAAATACATTTTTTTAAGCGTATCGTCGAGCGGAAGCCCAAGCGCCGCGCCCGCAGGGCTGACGTGCTTGAAGGAAGCCGCCGCACACACGCCTGTGGCTTCTTTTAATTCTTTAACCAACTGCCAGGAATTGAACGCGTCGAGAAAGTTAATATATCCCGGCTTTCCCGAAAGCACCTTTATAGGAAGCTCGCCCTCGCTCATAAAAATCTTCGCGGGTTTTTGGTTGGGGTTGCAGCCGTATTTCAGCTCAAGCTCTTTCATTCTTTTTTCCTCGTATCCGTTATATTTTTTCGTATTTGTTTATTATTTTGTCTGTGATTTTCCCGCTTTTGAGATTAATATATCTCGCGAAAAAAGCGACTTTATTGTCGTCGTTCAGACTGCTCCATATACTGTTTGAAAATTCCTCGATATCGCCCTTTATCGCCACGCGAGCAGGCTCGCCCTCAAAGGAAGGAATCGGGTTTCCGTCGTCGATATATGTATGGATAAAATGTCCCTCTCCCTTAAGCGGGGTTTCGTATTCGTAAAAATAGCGAAGGCAGGCGTCGCCGTTGCCGTTGTCCGATTTTAAAATCGACATCTTGTAGCTAAAACCGCCCTTATCGTTCGGAAGAACTATTCCCGAAATACGGGGTGTGTAGTTCGGGGCGTCGTTCTCAAACTCGCGCGTGCGAAGCGCCTTGCCAAAGCATTTGCCGTCTTTTATAAAATCGTATATCGTGTCGGTCTGGTTACCGTTGGTTACGATGGATTTTTCGCCAATCGTTCTCACGGGCGCATAGATAATGTTTTCCGGGTCGGACAGCTTGGCGGCGTCGGCGGCCTCGGTAATTATGCCTTCATCGGTCGCGGTGAACACGCGGTTGCGACTGTTTACGCTCCTGCCCATAATGAAGTAGCCGATAACGGCATTTTCTCCGCTCTCGTCAAGCCCGATTACAATTCCGCGTCCGGGATAGCTGTTATTTTTTAATATGTCGCCGATTAATTTCTTTTCCATTTCATTTCCCCTTATCCTTTTATATCTCGCCGTTGCAAAGCATATCAAGCGCCTTCGGAAGAAGACACCATTCTGCCTGCTCCATAACCCGTTTTTGAAGAATTTCGGGCGTGTCGCCCTCTTTGACCTCAACCGCCTTTTGAAGAATGATTTTCCCGCCGTCGGCTTCGCCGTTGACGAAGTGAACCGTCGCGCCCGTTACCTTGACGCCCTTTTTGAGTGCCTGCTCGTGAACCCTTAAGCCGTAGTAGCCCTTGCCGCAAAAGGAGGGAATAAGCGCGGGGTGAACGTTGATTATCTTATTTTCATAGGCATTTACGACCGTTTCGCTTAGTATCGAAAGAAAGCCCGCCAAAACGACGACGTCGATATTATAGTCCTTAAGCGTTTTTAAAATCGCGCTGTTATACTCCTCGTTCGTCGCAAAGCTCTTTCGCTCGACGACCTCGAAGGGTATGTCCGCCGCTTTCGCACGCTCGAGCGCGAAAACTCCCGCCTTGCTTGAAAGCACAAGGGCAAGCTCGCCGTTCTTTATGCCGCCGCTTTTCTTTTTCTCAATTATCGCGCCAAGGTTCGTGCCTCCGCCCGAAACGAGAACCGCTACCCTCAGCATAGCTCAATTCCCTTTTCGCCATTTGCGATTTGACCGATAATATAAGCGTCTTCGCCGTTGGCTTTAAGTATTCTTACCGCCTCGTCCGCCTGCTCGGCGGGTACGGTCAGGGTCATTCCGACCCCCATATTAAAGGTGTTGAACATATCCCGTTCGGGTATGCCGCCCGTTTTCGCGATAAGGTCGAAAATGGGAAGAATTTTGATGTCGGATTTTTTTATTATGACCCTCTTTCCCTCTGGAAGAGCGCGCGGAATATTCTCGTAAAATCCGCCGCCGGTGATATGGCTAATCGACGAAACGTCAACCTTGTCAACAAGGGCAAGCACGGGCTTTACATATATTTTTGTCGGGGTGAGCAGCGCTTCTCCGACGCTTGAGCCAAGCTCGGCAACATACTGCTTTATGTCGCTTTTTTCTACGTTGAAAACCTTTCTAACAAGCGAAAACCCGTTCGAGTGAACCCCTGACGAGGGAAGCGCGATAAGCGCGTCGCCCGCTTTCATTTCTGTGTTGTCGGTTATCTTGTCCTTATCCACGACGCCGACCGTAAAGCCCGCGAGGTCATACTCGTCCTCGGGATAGAAGCCCGGCATTTCGGCGGTTTCTCCGCCGATAAGCGCCGCGTCCGACTGAACGCAGCCCTCCGCCACGCCCGACACAATCGCCGCTATCCTTTCGGGAACATTTTTGCCGCAGGCGATATAATCGAGGAAAAAAAGTGGCTTTGCTTTTGTTGTAATTACGTCGTTCACGCACATGGCTACGCAGTCTATGCCGACCGTGTCGTACTTTTCCATAATGAAAGCGATTTTAAGCTTTGTGCCGACTCCGTCGGTTCCGCTGACCAAAACCGGTTTTTTTATGCCTGTTAAGTCAAGCTCGAAAAGTCCGCCAAAGCCGCCCAGCCCGCCGATAGCGCCGCTCGTCATTGTTCTTGCGACGTGCTTTTTCATAAGCTCGACCGCCGTATACCCAGCAGTAATGTCGACGCCCGCGTCCTTATAGGATTGAGAGAAGCTGTCCATAGTTTCCTCCGTTAATCGTTGTTTTCGGATATTTTCTTTTCGAACTTGCTCTTTTGAGCGTCCTTGGGAACCTCAAGAGGATATTTCCCCGTGAAGCAGCCGTCGCACATTGAGCATTTCGTGTTGTCCGCAAGCTTCGGAAGGTCGTCAACCGAAAGAAACGCAAGGCTGTCGACGCCGATTATCTCGCGAATTTCTTCGATAGAATGCTTATAAGCTATAAGATAATCGCTCGAAGATATATCCGTACCGAAATAGCAGGGATATTTAAAGGGGGGCGACGACAGACGGAAATGAATTTCCTTAGCGCCCGCCTCTTTAAGAAGCTTGATTATTTTAAGGCTTGTCGTACCTCGAACTATTGAGTCGTCGATAAGCACGACACGTTTATCCTTAACCGTCGCGGAAATGGGATTAAGCTTTATGCGCACGTCGTTTTCGCGCTGCTTTTGCGTCGGCGCGATAAAGGTACGTCCGATGTATTTATTTTTAAGAAAGCCTATGCCGTAGGGTATGCCGCTCTGCTTGGCATAGCCGAGCGCGGCGTCAATGCCCGAATCGGGAACGCCGATAACGACGTCCGCCTGAACGGGGTGATTGAGCGCGAGAAGCGAGCCTGCCCTTTGACGCGCGATATGAACAGACGAGCCGTTAATAACGCTGTCGGGACGCGCGAAATAAATATATTCAAAAACGCAAAACGCGCTTTTTTGACCGCAATGTGATTTATCGCTCTTTATGCCCTCGTCGGTAACCGTCACAACCTCGCCGGGTTCGATATCACGCACAAAGGTCGCGCCGATTGAATCGAGCGCACAGCTTTCGCTTGCAAAGATAACGCTGTTGCCGAGCGAGCCCATACAAAGCGGACGGAAGCCGAAGGGGTCGCGTGCGGCAATAAGCTTGCGCGGCGACATAACAACAAGCGAAAAGGCTCCCTTTATTGTATCCATGGACGCAATAACCGCGTCCTCGATTGAGGCGGTTTTAAGTCGCTCGTTAATTATCGTATAGGCTATAACCTCCGTATCGCTCGACGAATGGAAAAGCCCGCCCGTAAGCTCAATTTTATCGCGAAGCTCGGACGCGTTCGTTAGGTTTCCGTTGTGCGCGATGGCAAGGTTGCCCTTTATGTGGCGAAGGACGATAGGCTGACAGTTGCTCGCGCTCCTCGTTCCCGTAGTCGCATAGCGACAGTGCCCGACCGCCATTCTTCCGCGCGGCATTGTTTCGAGTACCTCCTTTGTGAAGACCTCGTTTACCAAGCCGACGTTTTTATGAACGTTTATTACTCCGTCGTCGTTGACAGCTATTCCGCAGCTCTCCTGTCCTCTGTGCTGAAGAGCGTAAAGTCCGTAGTATGTCGCCTGAACGACATCCTCAACCTCGCCGTTGTTGAATATGCCGAACACGCCGCATTCCTCGTGAAGCTTATCGTATTGAAATTCACACATCTTACTATTCTCCTAACAGACGTTTCATAACCTCTTTGTATGCGTCCTCTTCCCCGCCAAGGTCGCGGCGGAAAAGGTCCTTGTCGAGGTGCTCGTGGGTCACGGTATCCCAGAAGCGGCAGGTGTCGGGGCTTATTTCGTCCGCCAAAACTATGCTGCCGTCGGGAAGACGTCCGAACTCAAGCTTAAAGTCGATAAGCTCGATATTCGCGTCCTTGAGGTACTCGGTAAGAATATCGTTAATTTTAAAAGAAAGAGTAGCAATAGTATTAAGCTCGTCCTTTGTCGCCGCGCCTATAGCCGCGATATGGTATTCGTTGACCATCGGGTCGCCGAGCGCGTCGTCCTTGTAGCAGTATTCGAGCACGGTGCTTTTAAGCTTGGTGCCCTCCGCCATTCCAAGGCGTTTCGCAAGCGAGCCCGCCGCAACGTTGCGAACGATAACCTCAAGAGGCACGATTTGAACCTTCTTGACAAGCGTCTCGCGGTCGTTAAGCTCTTTGACAAAATGAGTGGGTATTCCCTTCGCTTCAAGCATCTTCATAAGCGAATTTGTCACGCGATTGTTTACGACGCCCTTTCCGCGAATTGTGCCCTTCTTAGCGCCGTTGCCCGCCGTCGCGTCGTCCTTGTAATCAACAAGAACTATGCTCGCGTCGTCTGTGGCATAGACCTTTTTTGCTTTTCCTTCATAGAGTAACTCTTTCTTTTCCATTTCTTTTCACCTCAAAATTTTATTTATAAGCTTTTGATTTCTTCTTGAAGCTTTTTGTCCTTTTGCGCGATTTCGCCGACCATTTCGGCTCTCATATTTTTAAGCTCGCGTGAAAGACCCTCATCGGAAAGTGCGAGCATTTGGGCGGCAAGTATCGCCGCGTTCTTCGCCCCGTTAAGCGCGACCGTCGCGACCGGTATTCCGCTTGGCATCATTACACTTGCCAAAAGTGCGTCGAGTCCGTCGAGCGCGCCGCCTTTTATCGGTACGGCTATAACGGGAAGCACCGTATTCGCCGCAATCACTCCGCCAAGGTGCGCTGCCATTCCCGCCGCCGAAATAATGACGCCAAAACCGTTTTTCTCGGCGTCCTTCGCGAAGCTTTCGACCTCCTGCGGGGTACGGTGGGCGCTCATTACGCGCGCCTCAAAGGGTATTCCGAATTTCTTAAGCTGGACCGCCGCCGCCTTAACGACTGACCAGTCGCTGTCGCTTCCCATAATGATGGCAACCTTTTTCATAACGTCTTCCTTTCCAAACAAAAAAGACACTGTGCATAAGCGTGCAACAATGCCTTAAAAAATTACGGTGTGTTTATATAGGGTGAGGCGCTTACAGGCGGAACTTTCCCCGCTTGCTTTCGTCACTCTCTGGCAACAGGGTATATTATCCCCTACGTCAAATGATTTTAAAATCCAAGACATAAGGCACCTCCCGAAAACTTTATTTGTTTTGAGATTACATATACAATATTAAATGTTTGCCGCTATAAAAGCAATGTATTTCGCGCCGATTTTTGATTTTCGTAATAAAACACAACTTGGGTATTTTATATAACAAATAATTGTGGTAATTTTACAAATAAATATAACATATAGCCTTCAAAATTTTCGATAATACGAGATATGGTGAAATCAACCCTCTTTTTCGCACTTAGTTTCATTTTTTTCAAAAAGTTTACACAATAACGCTTATTTTTTACTTGGCAAAAGGAATAATAAACATTATAATGAACTTAGCGAAACAATAAACAGGAGGTAAATATTATGGGCTTTTTTAGCAGACTTTTAGGACTTGGGCTTACAGTAGGCGCAACGGTCGCGGCGGTCAAGGTCGCCGAGCGATATAACGAAAACAAAGCGGCAAGCGAAAACCCCGACGAAAAGAAAAACGCCGAAATGGTCTTTAACGACATATCGAAGGCGGCGAGCGAGGTTTATAACGAAACCGCGGTCAAGGCGAAGGATTTTGCCGAGTCGGTCAAGGCGAAAACACCCGAATACGTCGAAAAGGTAAAAAAAGAATTCGGCGGCGCGGCAAAGGACGCGAAAGAGGGCTTCGACGAGGTTGTCGACGAAATTAAGGACGATTTAAAATAAGCGACTTTAACGGACTGTTTCGCAAGAAACAGTCCGACGCATTATCAGAAGTAATTATGACAAATATACGACAGGCAGCCATCGACGACTGCGAACGGCTTTATCTTATCAACCGCGACTCGCTCGGCTACGACTATGCGATAGAAGAAACGAGAAAGCGCCTTTCCTTCGTGCTTTCCGCAAAGACGAATAAGCTGTTCGTCGCCGAGATTGACGGCGTCGTCGCGGGATACATACACGTCGCGGACTACGACTGCATCTATGCAGACTCGCTTAAAAACATTCTCGCCCTCGCCGTCGACAAAAAGTATCAGGGGCTTGGCGTTGGGCGTCAGCTGTTGGAAAAGGCGGAGGAGTGGTCGAGAAGCGACGGAAGCGTCGGCGTTCGGCTCGTGTCCGGAATGAACCGTGCCGAGGCGCACAAGTTTTATGCCCACTGCGGATACACTATGAGAAAAGAGCAGAAGAATTTTATAAAGCTTTTCTAAGCAAAAAAAAGAGACTCTTACGAGTCTCTTTTTGTTTTTGCTGAAAAAGAAGGTTACGCAGGAACGCCGACATACTGGGCGTCGCCAAACGCAAGAAGCGCAAGGAAGATGGGGCAAAGGAGAACAAGACCGACCGCAAAGCCCGTGCTCTTTCCGAACGCCTTGGCAAGCTTAACATAAGCTATAATGCCGAAAACGATGTTCGCTACAGGAATGAGAAGAAGAAGGAACTTCCAGCCATTGCCGTAGGTGATTTTGAAAAGAACATAAAGATTGTAGAACGGAACTATCGCCGCCCAACCCGGCTCGCCAGCCTTCTTGAAAACAAACCAAAGGCAAACAACTGTGAAAGCCGCAATAATCAAGCTGATAATTGTCGAGCCCGCAGAAGCGCCCGCCGCCGCCGCGTAAGAATAATTGTAATCCATTAACTTATACCTCCAAATATTTTTGTAACCGTTCAGCTACAGCATAAGGATATCACACGGAGGTATGCCTGTCAATGTACACAAACACCAAACTTATTCAACTAAAAGCACCGCTCTTTTTTCGTTTTGCGGCAGTTTCTGTCCTGCTTCGCACGCTCACAATGATAGCATATCTCGTTCGTAAGCGGTTTGCCGTCGAAGAACTCGTCCAAGTTTTGAAAGGTCGTTCCCGCGATATTTTTCAGCGCTTCGTCGGTCAAAAACGCCTGATGTGAGGTGATTATCACGTTAGGGCGCGACACAAGAAGAGCGAGAACGTCGTCGAGAATAATCTTTCCCGACAAATCCTCATAGAACAAATCCGCCTCCTCCTCGTATACGTCAAGCCCCGCTCCGCCGACGATTTCATTGTTGAGTGCGTCAAGAAGCGCCGTGCTGTCGATAAGAGAGCCGCGCGAGGTGTTGAGGATAAATACCCCCTTTTTCATCTTACCAAAGGCAGAGGCGTTAAGGATATGGTTAGTCTGGTCGGTTAACGGACAATGCAGTGAAATAACGTCGCTTGATTTAAAAAGGGTGTCAAGGTCAACATATTCTATATCGGTATCCTTCGCGGGAAAAAGGTCGTAGGCGATAACCTTCATTCCGAAGCCGCGGCAAATATTAATGAAAACCTGCCCTATTCTTCCCGTTCCGATAACGCCAACCGTTTTTCCGTTCAAATCAATTCCGTTCAGCCCGACAAGACTAAAGTTGAAATCCCTCGTTCGGTTGTAGGCTCGATGTATTTTTCGGTTGAGCGTTAACAGAAGCGCCATGGCGTGCTCGGCGACCGCATAGGGGGAATATGCCGGAACGCGCACAACATTTATTTTATTGAACGCCGTCTTGATATCGACGTTGTTATAGCCCGCGCTTCGCATGGCGAGCACCTTTACGCCAAGGGAATAAAGGGTTTCGATGGTCTTCTTATTTATGTCGTCGTTGACAAAGGCGCACGCCGCGTCGCACCCCTCGGCAAGCTTAGCCGAATGCTCGTTGAGCTTACTTTCAAAATAGGCAATTTCGTAATTGCTGTTTAACCCGTCAAACCAAATCTTATCATACGGCTTGGTATCAAAAAAAGCTATCTTCTTCATAATCCGCTCTTCCTTTGCTCTTTGTTATAATTGTATTTTGCCCGTATATTCGTAGTATATCATATCTTTGACTGCAACGTATTAAAAATCCGTTATTTTAAGACTGATTTCAGACTTATTTGTATAATTAATCTTGGCTGAGATTTTCTTTTTTCTGAACGCTCTGCGACTTATTTTGCGGGGCGTTCTTTTATTTGTGTCAACACGCCTTTCGGTTACATACTATACCTTAAAACAACAAAAGGCGGTGTTCTGTGTGATTTTTGAAAGTTTGATGGGCGCGCTTACCCCCTACGGATTCGTCGGGCATTTTGACAGCCTGTGCGAAGCGCGTCTTCCCCTTCGGCTTTTTATTATTAAGGGCGGACCCGGCTGCGGCAAGTCTTCAACAATGAAAAGAATAGCCGAGCGGCTAACCGTCGCGGGGCACGATGTCGAGCTTGTTCACTGCTCAAGCGACCCTGCTTCCCTCGACGGAGTGATATGCCCCTCGCTCGGCTTCGCCGTCGCCGACGGAACCGCACCGCATATAATCGAGCCAATTCTCCCTGTGGCAGGGCAAAACGTCATTTCGCTTTATGATTTTATCGACGAAAACATTTCGCTTCACGCCGACGAGCTTCGTGAGCTTTTTTCAAAAAACGCGCGATGCTTCACGCGGGCAAATAGGTTCATTTCCGCGTCCGCCTCTCTCTACGGCGACCTTGTTCGCACCTCATCGGGATTTCTGGTGAGCAAAAAGCTCGACGACTACATAAAAGGGCTTTGCGAACGGCTGTTTCCCAAAGAGGACAGCGTCAAAGGCGGCGAGGAAATCAGATTTTTGTGTGCCCCGACTCCTGAGGGGCTTACAAGCTTTTTTTCAAAAAACCTCGCCACGTGTAACTATCGCTATGTTATTAAAGACCGATTCTGTGCCTTTGGGCACGCGGCGCTCGAACAAATCCGAAGCGAGGCGTTATCCCGCGGACTCGACATTGTCACAAGCCGAAGCTTTCTTTCGCCGAACGACAAAATTGACGCGATTTTTATTCCCTCGCTTTCCCTCTGCTTCGTTCTGAGCAGCTTTCTTTCTCCCATCGGCACGCGGGGCTGCCGAGTCATAAACGACGAGCGTTTCTATGATAAAGCAGAAGCGAAAAAGTATTCCGCGAGAATAGGCTTCATCAAAAAAACAACCCTCTCACTTCTTTGTGAGGGATGCGAAATAATACGCGAAGCGAAGACTGTTCATGACGAAATCGAAAAAATCTATACAAAAAGCTTCGATTTTGAACCTCTACGAGACATAGTGGAAAAAATATGCGGAAAATACGGGGTGTAGGTTAAAATAATGTTTCGTCATTGCGCCCAATAATATAAAAAGTCCTTTGTGTAATATGCGAATAATTATGGCGTAAAAAAAGACTTTTCTTGAAAATATTTACTTTTCATTTTTTCAGATAATAATTACAGTGAAGCAGTAGATAACCATTACTGTCAAAGACAGGAGGCTTTTTCATGAAAATCGACGCCATAGGAGAAATAGGCTCGGCACAGGAAATCGCGGAAAGCGTTAAAATTCCCGCCGTTACGGAAGGCCCAGCTATCGAGCCCGTGGTTGTCCCAACAAAAGAAACAAAGATATCCCCAAACGACCAGTTTCTTCTTTCCAAGGAGGCGAAAGCTTTTTTGGAGGCGCAAAAGCTTGCGGAAGAAAAACGCGACTCGACAGACAAAAAGAACAAAGAGCTGCAAAAACAGCTTGACAGCGCAAACAAGCTCGCCGAGACGCAGCTTGAAGAAGCGGAAAAGTTAAGAAAATGTATGCTTATCGCCATTCGTATGATGGGCGGAAACTCCGTCCCTCTGGGCGACCAACGATATCTTAAAGAAAACAACTTTGATATGTATAAGCAGGCGGTCTCGCTTGGCGTTTCCTCCACAAACTCAAATCCGAGAAAATACAGCAGCGTCTTGTCCGACGAGGACAAGGAAAAGCTTACGTATGATGAAAGGATAACGCCCGAAATTCTTAACGCCGCTTATGGCAAAAAGTATGAGGATAATCCCGATTTTACAAAGGACAACAAGCCCGATAACAAGGCGGAATAATTAAGCAATCGGTTTCCGGCAATTTTAAACAAAGCATTATGAAAGAGCATCTTCCTTTGGTCTTTTGGCGGCTTGGACGCTCGCCATTACACCAAACGGAGATGCTCTTTTGCTTGAGCTTTATTCTAACACCCACAGCGATTGCTTTTTCAGCATATTCGCGGCGGTGAGCTCTTCGGCAAAGCACACGCTTACCTTATTTCCCGTTGCTTCCGATAAGCCTCGTTTCGCTCTCGCCGTCGATATTCGCGACGACCGACGAAACGTCCTTAAGCTTCTTTTGAATTTGCCGTGTCCTGACGCCAACGAGTTTGTCAAGCTCCTCGTTCGCCTGATTGAGCCTTTGCTGTGTCATTGTCAACACTCCGGCAAAGTTGTCGAACTCGGTCTTGACCCCGCCCAAGACCTTCCAAACCTCCCCAGAGCGCTTTTGTATGGCGAGAGTTTTGAAGCCCATCTGCAGGCTGTTGAGAAGGGCGGACATTGTCGTCGGACCCGCTATGCTGACCTTGTAGTCGCGTTGGAGAGTTTCGACAAGTCCGCGGCGAATAACCTCGGCGTAGAGTCCTTCAATGGGAAGAAACATTATCGCAAAATCGGTTGTCGCGGGCGGGTCAATGTATTTGTCGCGTATATCCTTCGCGCAGCCCTTTATGCGTATGTCGAGCGCCTTTGCGGCGAGGTCAATTTGCGCAGCGTCGTTCGTTTCGTATGCGTCGACGAGCGCTGAATATGTATCGAGCGGAAACTTCGCGTCGATAGGTAAATACGTCACGCTTCCGTCCTCGCTGGGAAGCTTTATGGCGTATTCAACGACGTCGCGGCTTCCCTGCTTTGTGGCGACATTAACGTCGTACTGCTCGTTCGACATCATCTGTTCAAGTATCGCGCCAAGCTGAATTTCGCCGAGTATTCCGCGCGTTTTAACGTTGGACAAAACCTTTTTGAGGTCGCCCACTCCCGTCGCAAGGGTCTGCATTTCACCGAGTCCCTTGTACACCTGCTCAAGTCGTTCGCTTACAAGCTTAAAGGACTGTCCGATTTTTTCTTCAAGTGTTTTTTGAAGCTTCTCGTCGACCGTCTGGCGCATAAGCTCAAGCTTCTTGCTGTTGTCCTCCTGCATAGAGCCGAGCCGCTTTTCCATTGTGGTTCTTATGTTGTCGAGCTTCTGTTCGCTTTCGACGGAAAAGCTTTTAAACCGTTCGTTAATCGAGCCAAGGCTGTCACCGACGCCCTTTGTCAGAGCGTCAAGCCGAGCGTCCTGACGCTGAAAGGCGTTTTGAAGCGACGTGTTAAGCATACCCGACATCGAATTAAGGGTCTCAGTCGTCTCGCGGCGCGAGCCGCGCTGCTCGTCAAGCACCTCATGGCGAAGCTTATCGAGAATGTCCGAATAATCCTTCTTTTCCGACGTTCTTATCAAAACGAATATAAGAAGCACCACCGACGTCGCGGCAAGCGCAATCAAAAGAAGCAGTAAAAACTCGTAATTATTCATTTTCGCTTTTTCCCTTCACTTTTTCGTTAATTGAATGATACCATTTTTTTCGCCGTCAAACAACAGAAAAAACAAAAGCGCACAGCATATTTCGCCGTGCGCCGATTATATATCTATTTATTTCTTTTTGTTTACAACAAGCTTGCTCTCGCTTCCCGCGAGAAGCCGCTTTATGTTGCTTCGATGGTTGAAAATAATAAGCGCGCCGATTGCGAAGGCAAAAATCGTGTGGACGAGCCATTCGGTTCCCGAAAAGAAACAAACGAGGAACATAGCCACGGGAAGGAGCGCCGCAACCGTTATCGACGCGAGGGAAATAATCTTCGACAAGGCAAAAACGGTGCCGAATACGACAAGCAAAATCACCATAACCCGCCAGTTAACGACGAGCATTATTCCCGCCGTAGTCATAACTCCCTTGCCGCCGCGGAAGCCGAAATAAAGGGGGAGAATATGTCCGACCAGAACAAACGCCGCCGCGAGCATCGTTCCGTAGCTCGACTCAAGCCCTGCCGCGGAAAAGAGCGCGCGTCCGATGAGTATCGCCGCGACCCCCTTCGCGAAATCTCCAAGCCCCGTAAGAACGCCGCAGGGAACGTCAATGGAGCGAAGCACATTGGTCATACCTGCGTTTCCGCTTCCGAAATCGCGTATATCCTTTTGTCTTAAAAGCTTGGTTGTGATAATTCCGAAGCAGAACGAGCCAAGAAGATAGCCCTCTAAAGCTGTCAGCACTATGGCAATAATTCCATTCATATTTTGTCTCCTCTTTCTCTTACAATAACTCTAACGGGAGTTCCTTCAAGTCCAAAGGTTTCGCGTATCTGATTTTCTATATATCTCTGATACGAAAAATGGAAGAGGTCGGCACGATTTACGAAAACAACGAATGTCGGCGGACGGGTCGACGGCTGGGTGATGTAGTACAGCTTAAGCCGCTTGCCCTTGTCCGATGGCGGCTGCACCCTCGAGGTGGCTCTTGCCAAAACCTCGTTGAGCATTCCCGTAGTAATACGCATAGCGTTCTGTTCGTTAACGTATTTAATAAGCTCGAAAAGGCGGTCGATTCTCTGCCCGGTTTTCGCTGAAATAAAGATAATGGGCGCGTAGGACATAAAGCTGAAATCGTTTTCATACTTCTTTCGCTGAACGTCCATGGTCTTTCCGTCTTTTTCTATTAAGTCCCATTTGTTGACGGCGATTACACACGCTTTTCCCTGCTCGTGGGCATAGCCCGCAACCTTCGAGTCCTGCTCGGTAAAGCCCTCGCTTGCGTCGACCATAATGACGCATACGTCGGCGCGGTCGACCGCGGCAAGCGCGCGAATAACGCTGTATCGTTCAATCTCGTTTTTTATGCTTCCCTTTTTTCGCATACCCGCCGTATCAATAAATGTGAACTTGCCGAAATCGTTTTCCACCGAAGCGTCGATAGCGTCCCGCGTCGTTCCCGAAACACTCGAGACAATCATACGGTTTTCGCCGAGTATCTTGTTGACCAGCGACGACTTTCCCGCATTCGGACGACCGATTACCGCGACCTTTATCGCCTCGTCCTCGGGCGCGTTCTCGTCCTCGGGAATAAGATACGAACATATAGTGTCGAGCATATCGCCCGTTCCGTGACCGTGAACCGACGACACCGCGACGGGCTCGCCAAGTCCAAGGGAATAAAAATCGTAAAATTCCATCGGCATATCCGAACTGATTTTGTCGCACTTGTTGACGCAAAGCACAACGGGCGTACCGCTCTTTTGAAGCATAGCCGCGACCTCGATATCCGATGCGGTAACCCCCGCTTTTATGTCGGTTACCATAATTATAACGTCCGCCATATCTATGGCAAGCTGCGCCTGCTCGCGGATATGGACAAGGATTTCCTCCTCTGTGCCCGTTTCAATTCCGCCGGTATCAATAAGCGTGAATTTATACCGCTGCCACTCGCATTCGCCGTAAATTCGGTCGCGGGTAACCCCGGGTGTGTCGTCGACAATTGAGCGACGCTCGCCGATTAATTTGTTAAACAGTGTCGATTTGCCCACGTTCGGACGTCCGACCACCGCTACTACCTGCTTTGACATTCTATATCTCCTTATTCAAAAGAGCGCGCGCAAGCTCGTCTCCGCCGCCCGTCACCTTTAGTTCCATTTTAAGCTTTTTCGAGAGCTCGTCAAGGGTTATACTGTCGAGAAACATATCTCCCTCGCTTCGGAGCATATCGCGGGGTATCAATAGGGTCTTTCCCAAAAGCTCTTTTTTTGAAAGCTGTTTAATTATATCACTCGCCGTGACAAGGCCCGTCACGATTACGTTGCCGCCGAAAAACTCATTTTTAATTATATGCACGCCGCAGCGAAGATTCGGCGCCTTGGTTTTCGCGTATTCGACGAGAGTATCTATTGCCTTTCCCGCCGCCTCGCCCGTCACAAGCTCAAGTGTGATTTCCTCGTCGGTCGTTTGAGCGTCGTCAATTTCGTATTTGAAATCGTCTGTAAACTGCCGAAGCATTCCCACGCCGTTTTCAATCTGAAGAAAATCGTCGTAATATTCCGCGTTCGGTATATCACGCCCGGCAAGCAGAAAAAACTCGTCTGACGGATAAACGAGATTTACGCCGTATTTTTCTTTGTTAATCTTATTAAAATCTGTAATAATGTCCAGCACCTCTTGGGCGCTATTTTTGTCGTAGACCTCTATCTTCGGAAGTCCCTGTCGATAGGCGGTAAGCCCCGCCGGAACGCAGGCTATGCTTCTTACCGACGGATAAAGCGAGCAGAGCTTTTCAAGACTTCTTTCAAGCTCCCTGCCGTCGTTGACACCGCGGCAAAGCACTATTTGACAGTTTATCTCGGTTCCGACCTCGGCAAGGCGGTAAAGATACTTTAGCTTTTCCCCCGCAAAGCGGTTGTGCATCATCTCGCAGCGAAGTGCAGGATTTGTCGTATGTACAGAAATATTGACTGGCGAAATTTTCATCTCGATTATTCGCTCGATTTCGGAATCTGAAAGGTTCGTAAGGGTGATATAGTTTCCGAAAAGGAAGGAAAGCCGTTCGTCGTCGTCCTTGAAATAAAGGGTCTCGCGAAGCCCCTTAGGAAGCTGATTTATGAAGCAGAAAATACAGTCGTTTTGACAGCTGTGCTGGTCGTCCATAAGGAAGCTTTCAAACTCGAGTCCAAGCTCCTCGTCCTCGTCCTTTTCTATGTCGAAAAGCTCCTTTTCACCGTTCTGTAAAAGGACCTTGAGCGTCACCTTTTCCGAAGCGGTATAAAAACCGTAATCAAGCAGGTCTTTTATTTCGTGTCCGTTGACCGAAACAAGAAGGTCTCCGCTTTTTATGCCGACGCTTTCGGCGATTGAATTTTTATCTATTCCCGTGATTTTTACCGCCATACCGTTGTCCTCACAAAATAATAACAAAAAAGACGAGGAATTTCCTCGTCTTAATTCGTGGGTTTAGGCTTCCTTGTTAATGACTTCTTTGCCCTTGTAGTAACCGCAATTACCACATACTCTGTGCGGAACCATTAATTCGCCGCACTGCGAGCACTTGGCAAACGCGGGGGCGGAAAGCTTCCACACCGAGGAGCGCCTTTTGTCGCGCCGAGTTTTCGAAATCCTTCTTTTTGGTACTGCCACTTTAAGCACCTCCTCAAAAGTGTGAATATATCATGTGAGCAGTCACATTTTCGCATAGCTTACGCAAAATTTGCGTGCTTAAGTATTATACATATAATACGAGGGGTTGTCAACACACTTTTGGAATTAGTCGAGATATTTTTTTATGCCGTCTGTCAGGTTCTCAAGGTCTGTCGAAACGGTGACGACTACCTTAAGGTTTTCCTTGGCGATTTCTGAAATCTGGTCAAGAAGATTTCCAAGACCGACGATATCCTGCTCGCCGATTTTAAGTATTCCGTCAATATAGACCTCTTCGATGTCATAGTTGCCCGCGAGAACTCCCATAAGGAAGCCGTAGAACATCGTGTAACCCTTGATAACATAGTCGTCGACGTCGATAAGACGAACCGAGGACTTGATGTTATAGGTGGACTTCATTCCCTTTTCGATGCACACAATACTTCCCGTGCTCTTTTCAACCGATTCGTTAATCATATCAATCATTGCTTTGGTTTTGCCTGAGCCTTTGTTTCCGACAATAAGCTTAATCATTGCGCTTACCTCCAAATTTTATTTAAGTTTATTTAAAAGATTTTGTCTTTCTGCTTCATATCCGGGTTTTCCAAGAAGAGCGAACATATTCTTCTTGTAGCTTTCAACTCCCGGTTGGTTAAACGGATTGACACCAAGGATATAGCCCGAAATCGCGCAGGCGCGCTCGAAGAAGAATATCAGCTCGCCGACGTTGGTTTCGTCTATCGCGTCGACTTCGATAACCATACAGGGCACACCGCCCTCATTATGGGCAAGTATCGTCGCGTCGCAGGCGGTGTCGTTGATTTCTCTCATCGACTTGCCCGCAAGATAGTTAAGTCCGTCGAAATCCTCATTTTCCTTAACAACTGTGTAGTCCGAAAGGGTTTTCTTGAACTTGACAACCGTTTCAAAAAGTATTCTCGCGCCGTCCTGAACATACTGACCCATTGAATGAAGGTCGGTAGAAAAGATGACTGACGTCGGAAGTATTCCCTTCTTGTCCTTGCCCTCGCTCTCACCGAAGAGCTGCTTGTACCATTCGTTGAAAAGGGCGAACGACGGCTCATAGCACGCCATCAGCTCGGCTCCCTTACCCTTGCGATAAAGTATATTCCTGTACGCGGCGTAGACGTTGCAGTCGTTGTCGAGCCCGTCGGAGTCGTACCTTTCCGCCGCTCCCCTTGCGCCGGCCATAAGCTTGTCTATATCGAAGCCCGCCGCCGCTATGGGAAGCAGACCGACCGCCGTAAGAACCGAATAACGCCCGCCGACGTCATCGGGCACGACAAAGGTTTCGTAGCCCTCCTTATCGGAAAGCCCTTTAAGCGTTCCGCGCGCCTTGTCGGTCGTGGCGTAAATTCTCGTCGCCGCCTCTTTTTTGCCATAGCGCGCTTCAAGAAGGTCTTTAAACACGCGGAAGGCGAGTGCGGGCTCGGTGGTAGTCCCGGATTTCGAGATGATGTTTACGCTGACCCTTTTGCCCTCGCAGAGCCTGACTATTCGGTTAAGATAATCTCCGCTTATGTTGTTGCCTGCGAAATAAACCTTGAGCGGCGAGGTTTCGTTAAGAAAGCCGCCCGAAAGGAGCTCGGTCACGGCGCGAGCGCCGAGATAGCTTCCGCCTATGCCGATAACGACGAGCACGTCGCTCGTTTCGCGAATACGCTTCGCCGCCGCTTTAATGCGGGCGAACTCGTCCTTGTCGTAATCGAACGGAAGAGTGCTCCAGCCGAGAAAATCGCTTCCCGCTCCGTTTTTTTTGCGAAGAAATTCGCAAGCCTTCTTCACCTCGTCAGAAGCAGAAGAAAGCTCGCGTTCATCTGTAAAAGTATTAAGATATTTTGTGATAAGCTTGATTGGCATAGTTTGCGACCTCTATAAATAATATAAGATTTTATACTATTATGATATAGTACATCGCATTTTATGTCAAGGCGAAAAGCTCTTAAATATGCTCTTTTTTACATATTTGTGAGCGCGTTGAAAAGAAGCCCCCAACCGATTTTGAAATCAATTTTTCGAATATCCGTTTTAGCCGTTACGTCGTAGCCGCCAAGCTCGTTTTCGCCGCAGAAAACCGTAACCCTGCCGACTGTTTGACCGCTTAAAACGGGAGCTTCGACCGACGGCTCAATAGATACCTCGTACCTTATGTTTTCTCCCGCGCCCTTTTTTACTACCATACATTCGGGTATCGCCGCCGTATACTCGCAGAACTGACTTTCTCCGCATTCTACCTCAACGGGGGTGAAAAGCGCGTCATCGACCTTGATTTCGACAAGCTCATAGTTTGAGAAGCCATAGTTGAGCATAGTTTTCGCCGCCTCAAAGCGCGATTTTGAATCACTTGAGCCAAGTACAACGGCTATAAGCTCCATATTGTCGCGCACAGCCGACGCCGTCACGCAAACCCCCGCCTTGTTCGTTGTCCCCGTCTTTATGCCCGTTATTCCGTTATAGCTTTTTAAAAGTTTGTTTGTGTTCGTAAGCTCGGTTTCGCCGCCGCGAAGCTCGTCTGTCCATATGGTAATATAATTACGAATAAGCTCGTGCTTCAATATTTCCCGCGACATAAGCGCGACGTCGTGCGCCGAGGACATATGCCCCTCCTCGTCGAGCCCGTTGGAATTCTTAAAGGTTGTTTTTGTCATACCGAGTGATTGCGCTTTTCTGTTCATTTCGGCTACGAACTCGTCCTCGCTTCCCGAAACGTATTCCGCAAGCGCGACCGCCGCGTCGTTCGCGCTCGCCACGCAGACCGCCTTCAAAAGCTCGTTGACTGTCATAACCTCGCCCGGCTCAAGCCAAATTTGCGACCCGCCCATAGAATATGCGTGCTCGCTTGCCGTCACCTTATCCTCAAGCCCTATTGCGCCCCTTTCGAGCGCTTCCATAACCAAAATAAGCGTCATAACCTTGGTTATCGAGGCGATTGCGCGGGGCTCGTCGGCGTTCTTCTCATAAAGCACCGTTCCCGTTCGGCTGTCGACGAGTATCGCCGCCGTCGCGTCCATTTGAAGGCCGGCTCCCGCCGCCGTTTCGATAACGTCCCCCTCGGCCGGCATTCCCTCTGATGCGAAAACGCCAAAAGAGCCGAGCGCGAAAGCCAAAACAAGAATTAAACTAATCGCTTTTTTAAGTACCATATTTATTGCAAATACCCTCCTCTTTTTACTCAGGGATAAATCTTTGTCACTAAAAGGGTATGCAGGCTTTGCGGCTTTGTAGTATAATATTTCTACAATTATTTTTTTGGAGCTTATATTTTGAACGTTTATTTTCATACCTTCGGCTGTAAGGTCAACAGCTTCGAGTCCGCAGCTATGGCTAACATATTGAAAGAACACGGCTACACCGTCGTTGAAAGCGAGCTGGACGCCGACATTGTCGTCGTCAATTCCTGCACCGTCACGGCGAACACCGACCGAAAGGTAAGACAGTATCTTCATAAAATCAAGCGCGACAACGAAAAGGTTATCACTGTTTTAACGGGCTGCTTCGTCGAGGCTTTTCCCGATGAGGCGGCGAAAACAGACGGCGCCGATATAGTGACCGGCAACGCCTCACGAAAAGAGATATACAGGGTTATCGACGAATACCTCAAAAAAAGCGAAAAGCTTATCTCAATAGAGGAAGCTTCACGCGAGTTTGAAAGTCTTTTCGCGCCCGAGCTTGAGGGACACACGCGGGCATTTATGAAAATTGAGGACGGCTGCGAAAGATATTGCTCCTATTGCATTATTCCCTTCGCGAGGGGAAGGGTTCGCTCGATGACGCTTGCCGAAATCGAAAGACAGGCAAAAGTTCTCGCCGAAAACGGATATCGGGAAATTGTCGTTTCGGGCATAAATCTTTCCTTTTACGGAAAGGATATCGGCTGTAATCTCGCCGACGCAATAGAAACAATCGCGTCGGTCGACGGCATAGAACGCATACGGCTCGGCTCGCTCGAGCCCGACCTTCTCGACGGCTTTATCGAACGCTTGAGCAAGGTTAAAAAGCTTTGTTCCCAGTTTCATCTCGCCCTTCAAAGCGGATGCGATGCGACGTTAAAACGAATGAACCGCCACTACACCGCTATGGAATATTGCGCCGTTGCCGATAGGATACGCTCACTTTTTGAAAACCCCACCTTTACCACAGACGTCATCGTCGGCTTTCCCGGCGAGACACAGGAGGACTTTGAGCAAAGCCTTGACTTCATAAAAGGCTTCGGCTTTTTAAAGGTACATATCTTCCCCTATTCCGTTCGCCCCGGCACCGTCGCCGCCAAGCTGCCCGACCAAATTCAAAAGGCAGAAAAGGAGCGTCGAGCCAAGCTCCTTTTTGAGGCGGTCGAGCCCTCTCGCGACGAGATAATTCGCTCATTTATCGGAAGCGACGTTCGGGTAATTTTAGAAGCGCCCGACAGCGACGGTCTTTTCACGGGCTACACCGACCGATATGCACCCGTGCTTTTTAAATCAAAAAACCACGAACACAAAACGGGCGATATAGTGGTTGGCTCACCTCAAAAGATTTTTAAAAAAAATCTTTTTATCGAATTGTAAGCACTAAAAAAGCCTTGAGTTTGCAAAGAACTCAAGGCTTTTATTTGTTTTGTTTTTTTACTTTTGTCGTTCTTCCCGCAATATAATCGGTAGTAACGCCATAAATATCAGCAAGTCGAATTATCAGTTCAAAGGGAGGCTCTCGTTTTCCCTGTTCGTAATTCGTATAAGTTGTCTTATGCATTTCAAGAATTTTAACGAGTTCTTCCTGCGTTAAATCTGCGTCCTCTCTCAAATCCCTTAATCTCGGATAACGCCGCATGATTGACCTCCCTTACGTATATTTGTTTTAGTATGCCCCAATACAACGCTTGTTGTTGACAAATTACAACATATGTTGTATTATTGGCATTAATAAATATTGAGGAGGTTACAAATGTCTATACCAGAAAAAAAGCTTGAACAATTATATGATCCGATCCGTTACCCCAATGGCGAAGAAATAACTCTTGACTTGATTAAAGAAAAATTTGTTGAGGTTGCCGAAAACTATGGTTTGGCTCTTAGCGTGGAAAATGACGAAATCGAGACGGGCGGTTTTTTCAATTCTTCAACAACTCCCTGCTTGCTACTTTATAACCCCACATATTTTGATGACTATTATAAATTTTGCATTACATCAAAGCCGCAGGGTAAAACAGCATTAATAAACATTTATAGCTTCGGCAAAAGCACACAAATGAGTAAAGAAGCTTTTTCTCAAAACACAAAGGTTTTCGATGGAGCCGGGAGCCGTGGCACAGCTTTGGGTATTCTTCGTGGAGGAGCCGTCGGCGCAGGTTTTGCTGTAGGAAGCGCAGCAACAGGACTTGTTAAAGGCGGAATTAAGGCTCTTGCAAAGGGGATAAATGCGCTTACAATGGATAAAGCCGCCTTAGCTGAAGAAAAAGAATGGTACGATCTCTTCTATGCGGTGATCGCAGAAGTATTTAATTAGTTCCACGAAAACTATAGCCGCACCAAAAGGTGCGGCTTCCACAAGTCTTATAGCGCCAAAGCCTCATGTCATTTTATGACATGAGGCTTTTTTAAAAGTAAACTTAACACGCTTTCTTTATTTTCTCTCGTTCCTTTTTATCAGCCTGTCAAGAAGCTCGTTGACCTCGCGCCGAAGCTGCTCGGTCGTCTGCGCGTCTTTTTCGTAGATGCCGTTTTGTTTTACGACGACGTCGCCCTCCTCTATACCCTTTGCAAAAAGCTCGCGCGGCTTTACCGTTTGATTTCCGTCGTCGTCTATCATTACAACGCGGTCGCCCTCGATACGGTCAATGCTTTCTTTCATTTTCAGCCCTCCCTTTTCGTCGAAAGCTCAAATGATTGCTCATCGCACAAAAAGCTTATATCTCCGTCAAGGTCGGTTCGAAGCACCGCTGCGCCCTCGCTCGCGATACGCTTGAGCACCGCTTCTTTCGGATAGCCGTACTCGTTATCAATTCCGCACATTATAACGACGTAGTCGGCCGAGGCGGCGGAAAGAATGTTGTTGCCCGTCGCGTACTTGGTGCCGTGATGTCCCGCCTTGAGCACGTCGCAGGAAAGCTCGCGCCCGTACTCGTCGCAAAGCTTGTCCTCAACCTCGAACTCGGCGTCGCCCATAAGAAGAAAGGAGCTTTCGCCGTACACATACATAAGCACCAGCGAGCTGTTGTTTATATCGCTCCCTCCGCCGTTATACAGTACCGTTATTTCTCCCTTGTCAAGGACTATTTTTTCTCCGACCGCCGGAATTGTGAGCGGAATATTGTTCTTGTCAATCGTTTTTAAAAGATAGACATATGTGCTGTTCGTGGGGGTTAAATCGTCTGTAATATAAGGAAAAACAACCTTGTCCACCCTGTAATTCTCGATTAAAGCCTCCATATTTCCGATATGGTCGGAATGAGGATGTGTGGCGATAAGGTAATCAATTTCGTCAATGCCCTCTTTTTCTAAAAAGCTCTTGAGCGATTGCTCGGCGGCATAGTCGCCCGTATCAATAACGACGACGCTTTCGCCCGCTTCGATAACAATACTGTCTCCCTGTCCGACGTCTACGAAGCTCACCCTTACCCCGTCGGTCGCCAACGCAGTCCCTTCTTCGGTCGGCTCGTCGTTAGCCGCAACATCCTGTTTTATCCTAAAAACGTCGTAAACATCGTTCCAAGTAATTGTCTTTGATATATAAACCGAATACAAAACCCACATTATCGCCACCGCGACAGCGATAACGATAAATTTAATAATTACGCTTTTCTGGGTCGGAGTGTTGTGTTGTTCGTTCATTGAACCCTCTTAAAATTATTCTTCGTTCTGTATACGCAGGGCGCGCTCCTGCCACTGCTGGCGGGACATCAGCACCGCGCGGGGCTTGCTTCCGTCCGCGGGTCCGATTATGCCCATTGCCTCCATATCGTCCATAATGCGCGCCGCGCGGGCGTATCCGAGTTTTAATCTTCTTTGAAGGAGCGACGTGGACGCCGCGCCTGCCTCGACGACGACCTCAATGGCGTCCTCGAGCATAGCGTCGCCGTCAGAATCGGTCATCTTGCCCTTGTCCTTGGTCGCGTTTTCCTCAATCGCCCTTATAAACTGCTCGTTATACGAAGCAACGGCAAACTGCTTGAGATATCCGACAACCTTGTTCACCTCGTCCTCGCTCACATAACAGCCCTGTATACGAATAGGTTTCGGGCTTCCTACGGGAAGAAAAAGCATATCTCCGCGCCCGATAAGCTTCTCCGCGCCCGCTCCGTCGAGTATCGTTCGGCTGTCGACCTGCGAGGACACGGCAAAGGCTATGCGCGTCGGTATGTTGTTTTTAATTACTCCCGTGATAACGTCAACCGACGGACGTTGGGTAGCCACGACAAGGTGAATGCCCGCCGCGCGTCCCATCTGAGCAAGACGGCAGATTGAGTCCTCCACCTCGTGGGGAGAGGTCATCATCAGGTCGGCGAGCTCGTCGATAACAATAACTATTCGCGGCTTCTTTTCGGGGCGCGTTTCGCCATCTTCCATAACCCTTGTGCTTGGATAATCCTTATCAATTATCTTGTTGTAGTCCTCAATATTACGCGCCCCAAACTCTGAAAACAGCTTGTAGCGGCGAAGCATTTCGCCCACCGCTCCGCCGAGCGCGCCCGCCGCCTTATGGGCGTCGGTCACGACCGGAACGTATAAATGCGGAAGACCGTTGTAGCAATTAAACTCGACTATCTTCGGGTCAATAAGAATAAGCTGAACGTCCTCGGGCTTGGATTTGTATACAAGACTCATTATCATCGAATTAATACAGACCGACTTGCCCATGCCCGTCGAGCCGGCTATGAGAAGATGAAGCATTTTCGTCAGGTCGCCAAGCTGAATTTTTCCGCTTATGTCACGGCCGAGCGCGAAGGTCAGCGGCGACGGCGCTTTTTTAAACTCGTCGCTTTCAATAACCTCGCGAAGGTTTACTGTGTTGACTTCTTTATTAGGTATTTCTATGCCGACCGCCGCCTTGCCGGGAATCGGCGCTTCTATACGAACGCCCGACGCCGCGAGGTTAAGCGCAATGTCGTCTGCAAGGTTAACTATACGGCTGAGTCTTACTCCCGCCTCGGGCTGAAGCTCATATCGCGTAACCGACGGCCCTCGCGAAATATCGACAACCTTCGTTTTCACCCCGAAGCTTTCGAGCGCGTTTACAAGAAGCTGGGCGTTTGAACGAAGCTCGCCCGTCACGTCGCCGGAAACTCTTCCCGACGGGCGCGAAAGAAGGCTCGCCGGCGGGGCTTTATACTCCGCGGCAAGAAATTCGGCTCCGCCCTCGCTTGCCGTAGGAGCGTTATATGCGGTCGACGTCGCCGCTCGCTTTACAAGCTCGTCGACGCTCGTTTCTTTGTTCTTGGAAAAATCGGTAAAAAGATTATTTACCCGCTCCTCCCGCTCGAAAACGGGCTTCACGATTTCGCAGGCGGGTCCGTTATTTCTTCTAACGACCGGGTCGAGCTCAACACCGCCGTTCTTCGGGTCAAATTCGGGCCCGAGCGGTATGTCAATTTTACTGCCTGTCGCACTTGTCGGCGGCGACGTCACGGCAGGCGCGACAGCCTGTCCGAGTGTGTCAAGCGGAACGTCTACGTCAGATTTTTTTCTTCTTCCCCGCGATTTATCAAGCGGAACGTCTATGTTGAAGCGTTCGGTCTTCTTGGTCGCTTTTTCGTCGAGCGGAATATCAATTTCCGCGTTCGCCGTCGGTTCGTCGAGAAGCCCGTCGTCCTCCTGCTCCTCGGCGGCAAGACGCCTTTTCTCTTTAATTCCGTCAATGGGCTTTCTCACGCCGTTAACGAGGTCTACTATTGTTTTGCCCGTAATGAGCATAATTGATACGCAAATAAGAAGAATAATTATAATTTTAGCCGCCGTCTCGCCGCAGCCTCTTTCCAAAAGCCAGCCGAGCGGAAAAGCCATAACCCCGCTGCCCTTACGCTCAATTCCAAGGGTATAAAGGAACTTTACGACAGTTAAAACCTCAGTGTCGCTCGACGGCTTATAAAGCCCAAAGGCATAGAACGCGCCAGACACCGAAAAAGCGAGAAGCAAAAACTTTATTATTCTTCCCGACGGGGAAAGCTTATCAAATGCGTAGCGAACGGCTATGTAGATAACACAGGGACCTATTGCATACGCGCATATGCCGAGAAGCCCGAACATTACGTTGCGAAGCGTATCCCAAACGCTCTCGCCGGGAATAAAGGTAAGCGCGGTTAAAACAACGCCAATCGCGAAAAGCGCAATCGCCGTTCCCTGCGCGCGCTGCTCCTTTTCCTTTTTTCTCGTTTCGGCGCGCTGCTTGCGTTCGCTCTCCGCCTTGGACGGGCGACCGCGCTTAGATGAACTGTTCGCCATGTTATCTTACCCCTTGATTTAAGAGATTTGTTATGAGAACTGGAATTGTGCTTCCCGTAAAGTACTCGATTGCGCCAAGAATAAGGACTATCACGCCGAGCGTTAGGGTGTAGTAAGCAAAAATGCCGAAGCGGTCGGTTTTAACAAGCCAGCTTATAAGCTTAATCGCCGCCAGTCCGACGACCGCCGACGCAATAACCCCGACCGCAAGAGGAAGCATATCGATTTCAATCCCCTCTTTTATCGCGTCGAGAAGCTCCATACCGCTCGCCGCAATAATTGCAGGAATACCCATAATAAAGGAAAACTTGACCATAAATTCCTTTGAAAAGCCGCTTAGAAGTCCGACGGCAATCGTCGAGCCCGAGCGGGAAACGCCGGGAAGAGCGGCAAAGCCTTGAAAGAACCCTATGCGAAGCGCCTCGCGCGGTTTCATATCAACCGCCGTCTTTTTGCCCTTCACGCACTTATCCGCAAGGAACAAAAGGGTCCCGGTAAAAAGGAAACAAACCCCCTCGACGATTATGTCCGAGTCCTCGGAAAGAGCGGTAAACCAGTCCTTGATTAAATAAAAGCCCAGCAGCGGCACAAGCGAGATGATTATCATTATCATTCCCTTGCGCGGCTCATTGCTTTCGCTGTATTTGAACCTGCCCTTAAAAATATCACCAATCGCCTTGAAAAACTCGGCGACCATCGCCCATATGTCCTTCCAAAAGGCAATAAAAACCGCGATAAGCGTTCCGACGTGAAGCATAACCGTGAAGAAAAGCGCGTTTTCCCCGTTCAGCGAAAAGAAATGCTGGAAAAGGGAAAGATGTCCGTCGCTTGAAACGGGAAGGAACTCGGTAAGTCCCTGTAACACGCCTTGAAAGAAGCCCTCTAACACCGTCATATATGTAACCTCGCTTTATTATGTAATTCGCGGGATACCCTCCCACGATAAAATTGCTTTATATATAATATCATATTAAGGTAACTTTTAAAACTTTTTTTTGCGGCGTTTGATTTTCGAATAGAGATAACGAAGGGCGTCGTGGAGGGTGCCCGTCGCGTCGATAAGCCCCTCGGCGACCGCCTGTTCTCCGTCGAGCACTGTGCCCACGTCGAGCACAAGTTCTCCCGTCGTAAATAATAGCTCGTTAAAACGCTCCCGCTTAATATTAGAATTATCGCATATAAAGCCCGTTATACGCTCCTGCATTTTGTCGAAATGTCTCATCGTCTGCGGAACGCCGAGCACCATTCCGTTGTGGCGAACGGGGTGAACGGTCATTGTCGCCGTCGGCGCGATAAAGGACTTTTTCGCACTCACAGCAAGCGGTATGCCAATCGAGTGTCCGCCGCCCAAAACGAGCGACACTGTAGGCTTTTTCATTCCCGAGATAAGCTCGGCTATGGCAAGCCCCGCTTCAACGTCGCCGCCGACAGTATTGAGTAGCACAAGAAGTCCCTCGATTTCGGGGTCCTCCTCAATCGCGACAAGAAGCGGAATAACGTGCTCATATTTAGTCGCCTTGGTTCCTGCGGGAAGCTCGGTATGCCCTTCGACCTGTCCCGCTATTGTAAGACAATGAATGGGGTATTTCCCCTTGGTCTTGTCAACCGCCGCCGCTTCAAACAAAAGCTCCTTGTCAAGAAGCGAATTATCATCGTCTTCGTCCTTGTCGTCCTCTTTTTTTCCTTTTCTCCTGACGTCCTCGTCCTCTTTTTTCTTGTTTGCCAAAATAACGCCTCCCTTTTCATAATATTTTTTCCCGAAAGCCGCAAAATATCCGTTAATTTGTGCGTTAAGTAATTGACAAACTTGTTTATAAAGTTTAAATTATTAGAGTAATTATATAAACAATAGATTTGGGGAGGAATTGACCTTGGGACTAACCGCAGCACAAAAAATACTAAAAAGTCATATCGTCGACGGAGAGCTTTTTAAATCCGCCGAGGTTGGCGTAAGAATCGACCAGACGCTCACGCAGGACGCGACGGGCACCATGGCTTATCTTCAGTTTGAGGCTATGGAAATCCCCCGCGTAAAAACCGAGCTTTCGGTCGCGTATATCGACCACAACACCCTTCAGTCGGGCTTTGAAAACGCCGACGACCACGCTTTTATCCGCACCGTCGCCAAGAAGCACGGCATTCGCTATTCCCGCCCGGGCAACGGCATTTGCCACCAGCTTCACCTCGAGCGGTTCGGCAAGCCGGGCAAGACGCTTATCGGCTCGGACAGCCACACGCCCACGGGCGGCGGCATAGGTATGCTCGCCTTCGGCGCGGGCGGTCTCGATGTAGCGGTCGCAATGGGCGGCGGCGCGTACTATATCGCTTCGCCTAAAATCGTCGGTGTTAACCTTACGGGCAAGCTTCAAAACGGAGTCGGAGCAAAGGACATTATCCTTGAAATGCTGCGTCGGCTTTCGGTTAAGGGCAACGTCGGGAAGATAATCGAGTATCACGGCGAAGGGGTGCTTTCCCTTTCGGTTCCCGAACGCGCGACGATAACAAATATGGGCGCGGAGCTTGGCGCGACGACCTCGCTTTTCCCGAGTGACGAGACTACGAGGGCTTTTCTTAAAGCGCAGGGCCGCGAAGAGGACTACACCGAGCTTAAGGCCGACGACGACGCCGTTTACGACGAAACGGTCGACATTAATTTGAGCACGCTTGCCCCGCTTTGCGCCTGCCCTCATATGCCCGACAACGTCAAGACGGTAAAAGAACTCGAGGGAATGAAAATCGACCAGGTATGTATAGGCTCCTGCACAAACTCCTCCCTTTTTGATATGCTGAAGGTCGCGAAAATATTAAAGGGTAAAACCATCGCGGACGATGTTTCCCTTGTTATCTCTCCCGGTTCGCGTCAGGTGCTTGAAATGCTTTCAGCCTGCGGCGCGTTAACCGACATTTTAGCGTCGGGCGCAAGGGTTCTCGAATGCGCCTGCGGCCCATGCATAGGTATGGGTCAGTCGCCCCAAAGCGGCGGTATAAGCCTTCGTACTTTTAACCGCAACTTTGAGGGAAGAAGCGGAACAAAGGACGCTATGGTCTATCTTGTCAGTCCCGAAACCGCCGCCGTGAGCGCGATAACCGGCGTGCTTACCGACGCGCGGGAAATGTGCAAGGACCTTGTTGTCGATATGCCCTCCCGCTTCACGATAAACGACAATATGATAATAGCCCCCGCTGCCGAAAGCGAGGCGGCCTCGGTTGAAATAAGACGAGGACCGAACATAAAGCCCTTCCCGATAGCCAAAGCGCTCGACGACAATGTTGCGGCTTCGGTTACTTTAAAGGTCGGCGACAACATAACGACCGACCACATTATGCCCGCGGGGGCGAAGCTTCTTCCCTTTCGCTCAAACATTCCCGAAATGTCAAAGCACTGCTTCACACGCTGCGACGAGGATTTCCCTGAGCGCGCTAAGGCGGCGGGAAGCGGAATCATTCTCGGCGGCGAAAACTACGGTCAGGGAAGCTCTCGCGAACACGCCGCGCTTGTTCCGCTCTACCTTGGAACGCGCGCGATAATCGCGAAAAGCTTTGCGCGTATCCACCGCGACAACCTCGTAAATTCGGGTATCGTTCCGCTTCTTTTTGAAAGCGACGCCGACTATGAAAAGCTTGCGCTCGGCGACGAGCTTGTAATTGAGGACATAAAGAAATCCGTAGCTTCGGCGGACGACGCAACCATCTTCAACAAAACGCAAAACTATCGCTTTAAAGCGAAAATTGAACTCAGCGGACGCCACCGCGAAATTCTCGGCGCGGGCGGACTTCTTAATTTAACGAAAGAAAAAGCGGGTAAATAAAAATGATTTTAGACAGAACAGCGGCGATTGCAAAATTCGAGGAGCTTCTTGACTCCCAGCTCGCACGTTGCGAGCGCATGAAAAAGGACGGCGACTTCGACGATTATTCCAAGCTTGATAAGCTCGTTATCGGCGTATGCGGCGGCGACGGAATAGGACCCGTTATCTGCCGCGAGGCGGCAAGGGTTCTTCGCTTTATGCTCGACGACGAGGTTAAGGCGGGAAAAATCGAGTTTCGCGATATTGAAGGACTTACCATAGAAAACCGCATAGCAAAGGGCAAGGCAATCCCAGACGACGTACTCGCGGAATTAAAGCAGTGCAACGTTATTTTAAAGGGACCGACGACAACTCCTGACGCAAACTATAAAGGTGCGAATATCGGGAGCGCCAACGTCGCGATGAGACGCGAGCTCGACCTGTTTGCCAACGTTCGCCCCGTAAAGGTACCCGAAAAGGGCATCGACTGGACATTCTTCCGTGAGAACACCGAGGGCGCCTATGCCGTCGGCGATAAGGGAGCTTCGCTCGAGGGGCTTTCGGTCGACTTTACGATTACGACCGACGATGGCACCAAAAGAATAGCAAAGCTCGCGTATGAATTTGCGAAAAACAACGAAAAAAAGCGCGTTTCGGTAATAACTAAGGCGAATGTAATAAAAGAAACCGACGGAAAGTTTCTTCGACTTTGCAACGAGGTCGGCGCAAACTATCCCGATATCCTAACCGACAGCTGGTACGCCGACATACTCACAGCCAAGCTTATCGATGAGGAACGCCGAAATATGTTCGAGGTTATCGTGCTTCCTAACCTTTACGGCGATATCATCACCGACGAGGCGGCGCAGATACAGGGCGGCGTCGGCACGGCGGGAAGCGCCAACATCGGCAAGCACTACGCCATGTTCGAGGCTATCCACGGCTCAGCTCCGCGTATGGTCGAGGAGGGGCGCGACAAATACGCCGACCCCTGTTCTATGCTTCGTGCCGCGGCTCTTCTTCTTAATCATATCGGGAAAATCGACAAGGCGGCGAAGCTTGAAAAGGCTCTCGACTTCTGTATGTTCAGCGACAAAAAGCTCGTTATTACAGGTCGCGACACGGGCTGCACCTGCTCGGAATTCGGCGACTACGTAATGAAAACCATTTCCGAAATGTGAGGATAATCCATGAAAAACAATGACGCCGTTTCCCTTCCCGTTGTAAGACGGCTTCCCCGTTATTATCGTTTTTTATGCGAACTCAAAAAAAGCGGTATTGTTCGGATTTCCTCGAAGGAGCTTGCGAAGCAGATGAACCTCACCGCGTCGCAAATTCGTCAAGACCTCAACTGCTTTGGCGGCTTCGGTCAACAGGGCTATGGCTACAACGTCGACCAGCTCTCAAACGAAATTGAACAAATTCTTTGTCTTGACGACAATCTTCCGACAATACTTATCGGCGTGGGAAACCTCGGGCGCGCGCTTTCTTCCTTTCTTTTTGAGGCAAAGGGAATACGTCTTATCGGGCTTTTTGACAAAAATCCAAAGAGCATTTCCGAGCACAATCCTGAATTAGACGTGATGAGCATAGCCCGACTTGATGAGTTTTGCGCCGAAAACGCCCCCAAGCTCGCGATACTTTGTATTCCAAGCGAGCACGCTCAGTCTATGGCGGAAAAATTAGTTTCTCTCGGCATTGAGGGCTTTTGGAACTTCAGCCATGTCGACCTGCGGCTCGACAGCTCGATAAGCGTTGAAAATGTCCACCTGACGGACAGTCTGATGACGCTTTGCTACAATACCCACAAAAAAAACAAATAACCCCCTGCGGGCAAAGCCAACGGGCTTTGCCCGCTCTTTGTTTTTATGGTATAATAACGAAAATAAGTATTATTGTCCTATGACTGTAATGAGGTTGACTATGTATAAGATATATGTAGTAGAAGACGACAGCACCATTGCTTCACTGTTAAAGGAGAGCCTTGACAGGTGGGGCTTTGAGAGCTATTGCTGCACCGACTTTTCGACGGTGCTCGACGAATTTCTTGCCATTCGTCCCGACCTTGTCCTTCTTGATATCTCGCTTCCCTACTACAACGGCTTCTACTGGTGCGCCGAAATACGAAAAATAACGAAAACGCCCATTATCTTTGTTTCCTCTCACACAGAAAGCATGGATATAGTTATGGCGGTCAATATGGGGGCGGACGACTATATCACCAAGCCCTTTTTTGCCGACGTGATAATCGCGAAGATAACCGCCGTGCTCCGAAGAACCTACAGCTACACCGACGACACTCCGGTAAATTTGTTAACGGCGAAAGGGGCAAATCTTAATCTTTCGACGGGTATTTTAAGCGTTGGCGAAACGAATGTGTCGCTTACGAAAAATGAGCTCAGGATTTTGAGCGTGCTTTTGGAAAGCAAAAATAATATTATTTCGCGTGAAAATATAATGAAAGCCCTTTGGGACAGCGAAAGCTTTATCGACGACAACACCCTTACGGTCAATATAAACCGTCTTCGCGCAAAGCTTCGCGACGCGGGGCTTGACGATTTTATTTCGACCAAGAAAGGCTTGGGGTACTGTATATATGATTAAAGGCTATATTCGCTATCGACGCACAATGCTTTGCGCGTCGCTCGCAGCGGTGGGCGTGTTCCCCTCGATTATGCTCCTTACGGGCACAAGGCTTGACCTCACGCTGTATTCTGTCGCGATTTATCTTTTTATTATCGTCGGCTTCGTCGTTTTGGACAGCTTCCGATATGCGAACAAGGTCAAGCGCCTTTCGGAAATTGGCGAGCACATTACCCGTACCACCCACGACTATCCCGAAAGCGAAAACAATATCGAACAGCTTTATTCCGGTATCATCGCTTCGCTGTATGCCCTTATGGACGACGAACGGCGCGAGCTTGTCAACGAATACGGTGAACAGGTGGATTACTATACCATGTGGCTTCACCAGATAAAAACGCCCATTTCCGCCATGCGGCTCGCTATTGACAACGACAAAAACCAAAACCCCGTTTACGAGCAGGAGCTTTTTAAAATCGAGCGATACGTCGAAATGGCGCTTCAGTACGTTAAGCTTAAGAACATCGAGAACGACCTTTGTCTTTTGCCTTACAGCCTTGACGAAATTCTTCTTGATTGTATTAAAAGGTACTCCGCTCCCTTTATTTACAAAAATCTTTCGGTCGATTTCAAGCATACGGAAACAACCGTTATAACAGATAAAAAGTGGCTGTCCTTTATAATCGAACAGCTTTTGAGCAACGCCGTCAAGTATACAATGACGGGCGGAATAAAAATTTACAAATCGGGCTACGGCTTCGTAATAGAGGACAGCGGCATAGGCATACGCGCCGAAGACCTTAATCGCGTCTTTGAAAAGGGGTATACAGGCTACAACGGGCGGCTCGACAACCGCGCAAGCGGCTTGGGACTTTATATGGCGTCTAATATCGCCAAGCGCCTTAATATAACCCTTTCGGTCGCCTCGAAGGTTAAGAAGGGAACCAAGATGACGGTTGCCTTTTCGGGAAATGTTGAAAAATAGGGAATATTACAAAAATGTAAGATTGAACGAAGAAATGTAAGCCAAATCTATGGCAACGCGTTTCTTCGTTTTTGTATACTGGACGTGTAAGATGAAATCGAAAGGAATTATTAGAAATGGAACTTTTAGAAGTCAAACACATCAAGAAGATATACAACACACGCCTTGGCTCTAACCAGTGCGTCGCGCTCAAGGACGTTAGCTTTAACGTCGCGGCGGGCGAGTTTGTCGCCATAATGGGCGCGTCGGGCTCGGGCAAAACAACCCTGCTTAATATCTTGGCGTCGCTCGACAAGCCGACCGAGGGCGAGGTTATATTAGAGGGCCAGAGCTTTAAATCCATAAAGGACAAGGAGCTTTCGCTTTTCAGAAGAACCAACCTTGGCTTTGTTTTTCAGGACTTTAATCTTCTCGACACCTTTTCGATAAAGGACAATATTCTTCTTCCGCTCGTGCTTTCGAACACCCGCGTTGAGGAAATGAAGGCGAGGGTTGCCCCGCTCGCAAAGGGGTTTGGCATAGACGAGCTACTCGACAAATTCCCGTATGAAGTCAGCGGAGGAGAAAAACAGCGCGCCGCAGTCGCCCGCGCGGTTATCACAAACCCGAAAATCATTCTCGCCGACGAACCGACGGGCGCGCTCGATTCGAAGGCGTCGGCCAACCTGCTTTCAAAGTTCACCGAGCTCAACCGCGCCGGACAGACCATACTGATGGTCACGCACAGCACCAACGCCGCAAGCTACGCCAACCGCGTGCTTTTCATAAAGGACGGCGAACTCTTTAATCAAATTTATAAGGGCGACGTTTCAAGAAGAGAGTTTTTCGACAAAATCGTTTCTACCCTCTCGGTGCTTTCCGACGGAGGTGTTGACATTGGGTAACGGGTTCTATTGGAAGCTGGCAAAAAACAATCTTATTCGAAACAAACAGATGTACGGTCCTTACGTCATCGCCTCGATGATAATGTCAGCAATGTTTTTTATAATAATAAACACCGTTTTATCTCGCAGCGTAAACGGAGTTAATTACGACGGAACGCTTGCTTTTATGCTTATTCTCGGTATCGTGATTATGGCGATATTCACCGTCGGATATATGCTTTATATCAACAGCTTTTTAATCAAACGCCGCAAAAAGGAATTCGGTCTTTACGGCATTTTGGGACTTGAAAAGCGGCACGTTTCAAAAATCGTTCGTATCGAAAGCCGCATACTTAATACCGTTTCTCTTTCCCTCGGGCTTCTGTGCGGCACGGTTTTCGGTCGTCTGATATTTATGCTTCTTATGAAGGCCGCGAAAATCGCCGACGGCGAATTCAGACTTTCGCCGACCGCTTATCTTATTACGGCGGGAATGTTTATTGTAATTTTCCTTGTATCGTCGATTTATAACCAGCTTCAGGTTCGTCTCGCTAACCCAATCGACCTGATTAACGGCGAAAAGAAGGGCGAAAAGAAGCTTCGCGGAATTATTCCCATCACCATTCTCGGCGTACTGTCGCTCGGCGCGGCGTACACCTTCTCCATTATCGTCAAGGTCGGAGCGCTTGCGATAACCTTATTTTGGCCCGCGGTGCTGCTCGTAATTATCGGCACCTATTGCCTGTTCAAGGCGGGAAGTCAGTTTGTTTTGGGCGCGCTTAAGAAGAACGAAAAGTTCTACTATAAGCCACAGAACTTCATCTCGATTTCCTCGCTTATGTACCGTCTTAAGCAAAACGCGTCGGGACTTTTTAATATCTGTATTCTTTGCACGATGGTGCTCATAACCGTTTCGGGCGTATGCTCGCTGTATTTCGGTCAGGAAACAATAGTTAAAAAGCAGAACCCCTGCGACGTTGAAATCGAAGTCGGCTACGACAAGCGTCTCGATATGCCAGATATGTCCCTTGCCGAGAACGCGATAAACGCTCTCGCGGCGGAAACGGGCGTGACGGTTGACGATTTTATACACTATTATTCTATGCGGGATTCGGTACTTCTCGACGGCGGCATTTTCACCTTCAAAGACGAAACCGCTGAGCTCAAAATTTCCGATCTCAACGATTACAACAAAATCTATCCCCTATTCATAATAACCGTCGACGACTTTAACCGCATAACGGGAAGCAACGCTACCCTTGCGCAGGACGAAATCATTATCCTTACCGACAAGGAAATCAACGACAAAACAGCGGTTAATATTAACGGCTCGACGTACAAGATAAACGCCGTTCTTTCCGACACCCCCTTCACCGACTGCAAGAACAGTCAGCGACTTAACGGGTTGTATTTCGTCGCGGGAAATCTTGAAAGCGCCGATGCCCTTCGATATGCCGTTAATCCCGGTCTTTCGATAGATAAATACTTCGGCGAATACATCGCTATGCAGAACGTTATGATAAACTACACGGGCGAAACAGACGCCCGTCTTGCCTTCGGCGATGTTGCGGGGCGCACGGTGTACGATGCAATTCGTCCGTCGCTTGACGGCGCGACCTATTCGTCAAACTGCATCGACACCAACCGTCTTGGCGGTTACGCGATATACGGTGGACTTCTCTTCCTCGGAATTTTCTTTGCTATACTCTTCCTTGTTAACACTGTGACGATAATGTATTTCAAGCAGGTTTCCGAAGGGTATGAAGACCGGGAAAGATATGTTATACTGCAAAAAGTGGGAATGAGCGACCAAGAGGTCAAAAAAACAATTAACCGTCAGGTTGTTACCCTGTTCTTTTTGCCCCTCGCCGTTGCGCTCATCCATCTGCTTGTAGCGAGCAACCTGCTTGTCCTCATTCTTTCGGCGCTTATTCTTACCGAGTTCGGCACCGTTATTACGACAATTTTGATTACCGGCGCAATCTTCTCGGTTGTGTACGTTATCGTCTTTAAGACAACCGCAAAGGTTTATTACAGACTTGTAAAGTGGTGATACTGTGAAAAAGGTCAAAACCAAAAAGATAATAAAGCTTGTCGTCTGGCTCATAATTCTTGCCGTAGTCGCGGCGGGAGTACTTAAGTTCGCACCCATAGTCGTCGGCGGCTACCGAATGTACAAAAACGCCTTTGACGAGGAAGCCTTCCTTGAAATGGTCGACGACATCAGAAGTAGTGACGGCTATGTTACAATCGACGAGATTTCGACCGAATATACCACAAAACTCGTTTCCGTCGAGGACCACCGATTTTACTATCATTTTGGAATCGACCCCATTGCCATATGCCGCGCCGTTTCGGTCGACATTATGTGCGGACGAATCGTCGAGGGGGGAAGCACAATAACACAACAGCTTGCGAAAAACCTGCTTTTCACCCACGACCAAACCTACGAGCGAAAGGTCGCGGAGGTCTTCGCGTCGACACAGATTGAACGGCTTTTTACAAAGGACGAAATCCTTGAGCTTTACTGCAACGTCATCTACTACGGCGAGGACTGCTACGGTATATATAATGCTTCAGAGCATTATTACGACATACTTCCAAGCCAGCTTGACGCCGAAGAGGCGGCGGCAATGGTGCGAACCATTCGCTCGCCGAACACCCTCAATCCAAACTGCGCCTGATTAGTTTTTAAGCGGAGCGTTTTAACGTTCCAATTAAAATATTGTGCGCGTGAACGCCGCCCGTTTTATTATGGGCGGCGTTCAGTTATTTGAGCCCAAGAAGAAGTCCCGCGTTATATATAACAAACGAAGCAAGCCACGCGATGCCCGTTTGGGTGAGCATAGCGGCAAATGCGGCAAAACGGCTTCCAAGCTCCCGCTTTGCCACCGCCATAGCCGCGACGCAGGGCATATAAAGAAGCACGAAGGTCATAAGGCTCACCGCGGAAAGCGGGCTTAAAAGCAGCGAGATTTCCTCGGCGCTGACAAGCACCGAAAGGGTACTCACGACCGCCTCCTTAGCAGTAAGCCCCGCGATAAGCGCCGTTGAAATACGCCAATCTCCAAAGCCAAGAGGAACGAAAATCGGCGCGACCGCCTGCCCCAACGCACCAAGCATACTCCCCTCCCCGTCGCCCAGGGGTGAAAAGGATAAATCGAAGCTTCGAAGAAGCCACACGACAATCGACGACAAAAGAATGACGGTGAACGCTTTTTTTATGAAGCCCTTTCCTCTCTCTGCGATGTTTACGAAAACGCTTCGCACAGATGGAAGACGATAGGAGGGAAGCTCAATAAGAAACGGCGTCGGCTCGCTTTTAAATACGGTGTTTTTGAAATACAGTCCATATACAATTCCCGCCGCCATACCGAAAAGATATAGCGAAAGCATAACGAGCGGCTTGTTTTCGGAAAAAAACAGGTTTGTTATCATCGCATAAATCGGAAGCTTTGCGCTGCAGGAAATGAAGGGCAAAAGCAGTATTGTCATCTTTCGGTCGCGCTCTGACGCGAGGGTTCGGCTCGCCATAATCGCGGGCACGGTACAACCGAAGCCGATTATCATCGGAACAAACGAGCGCCCCGAAAGCCCGATTGAGCGAAGCGGCTTATCCATAAAAAAAGCCACACGCGCCATATAACCCGTGTCCTCCAAAATCGAAAGAAAAAAGAAAAGCAAAAGCACCGTCGGCATAAAGCAAAGAACGCTTCCCACCACAGCAAAAATTCCGTCGATAACAAGCGAGCGAATGAGAGGAGCAACGCCGACCTTAATGAAAAGCTCACACGCGGCGTCGGTCAAGGCAAGCACCAAACGTTCCATTTGGGAAGATAAAAAATGGCCAAGAGAACCGAAGGTTAACCAAAAGATAAGAAGCATAACAGCGAAAAAAATCGGAAGAGCGAAAAGTCGGTGGGTCAGTATTTTATCAAGGGCGAAGGAACGGCAAAGCGATTGAGTTTCGCTCGGCTTCTTTACGCTTAGCTTTACGACCTCGTCGATAAAGGAATAACGAAAATCGGCAATAGCCGCCGCCCCGTCGACGCCGAGCTCTCGCTCCAATTTTGACACGGCAGCATTTATTCCTTCACGCTCAAGCAAGGATAATGAAAGGGGCGTTTCGTCCCCCTCGATAAGCTTGGTCGCGGCGTGAAAAAGCGGAAGGTTTGCGTCCTTCGCTTTAGCTTCGATTGTCTTTGCCACTTCGTCAATAGTCCGTTTGACACAGGATGGCGAATAGCATACCTTTGTCGTTCTAATCTCGTTCTTCGCCGCGCTTTCCGCCGCCGTTAAAAGCTTCTCTATTCCCGTTCTGTTTTTTGCCGAAATGGGTACGACCGCAACTCCAAGCCGCCTTGAAAGCATATCGACGTCGATGGAATAGCCGTTCTGTCTGGCTTCGTCCATCATATTGAGCGCGACAACCAAGGGAATGTTTAGCTCTATTAGCTGAAGGGTAAAATACAGGCTTCGTTCAAGACTTGTTGCGTCGACTATATTAATAATCGCGTTCGGCTTCTCGCAGATTAAAAAATCCCGAGCGACAATCTCCTCCGCCGTGTAGGGCGAAAGAGAATATATTCCCGGCAGGTCGACGACAACGGCGTTTTGCATTTTTTTTACGCGCCCCTGCTTTTTTTCAACCGTAACCCCGGGGAAATTTCCGACGTGAGCGTTTCCTCCCGTAAGTGCGTTAAAAAGGGTTGTTTTTCCACAGTTTTGATTGCCCGCAAGGGCGAATACCGTTTTTGTCATAAGCCCTGTTCCTTTGAGCTTACCTCGATTTTCGCCGCGTCCGCCTTTCTTATGGAAAGCTCGTAACCGCGAAGAAAAAGCTCGACCGGGTCGCCGAGCGGCGCAATTTTTTTCACCCTTATTTCTGTGTTCGGCGTAAGCCCCATATCTAAAAGCCGACGGCGGAGCGCCCCCTCGCCGTTAACTTTTCTTATTGTTGCCGTTTTTCCGACCGGGAGCTTGTCAAGTGTCATATATAACCACCTCAAAAAAATCTATTCGAGCACGCCGCTTGATATTCCCCGCAGCTTAAGAAGACTTTTTTTGTTTTTATAAACATAACATCTACAAAAGAAATATTGCTGGAGGGATAGTATGTTTTTTACCTTTCGCCTGAACCTAAAGCGGACGGTCGCGGTTTTGTCGCTCGTCGCCGTTCTTCTGCTCTTACCCTATTTCATAAACGCAACGAAACGAACAGCCGCGACGGCGACGCCGAAAAAGGTCGCTTGTCTTACCTTTGACGATGGACCGAGCGCATACACCGAGCAGGTGCTCGCCGTACTCGACAAGTACGGCGTCAAGGCAACCTTTTTTGTAACAGGGCAAAACGAGGAGTATTTCCCCTTTATCGGCGAGGCGCATCGCGCAGGCCACCAAATCGCGCTCCACACCTACTCCCACGAGTTTTCAAAAATCTATGCCAGCCGTGAGAGCTTTTGGACGGATATAAACAAATTACAGGAACTTATCGTAAATCAAACGGGAAAATCGAGCAATGCCCTTCGCTTCGCCGGCGGAAGCTCAAACACGATATGTCGCCGATACGGCGGTGACATTATGAAATCGCTTATTGCCGACTGCGACGAACGCGGCATATCCTACTATGACTGGAACGTCGACACAAAGGACGCTGTTAACGGCACTATATCCGCGTCCTCTATCGCAAAAAGGGCGGTCGACGGCGCAAGGCAACAGCCTGTCGCCGTCATACTTATGCACGACGGAACACTCGGACGAAACGCCGCAGAAGCGCTCGAAATTATTATTCCAGAGCTTATAGACGAGGGCTACTCGTTTTCGCGTCTGGACGAAATCGGCGCAGCTGTCCACCATAACATTGATTAGGTCCTGCTTTTCGTTGATTTTTTTTCTCCTAACGTGTATAATTTAAAAGTTATTTGCGAAGGGAGCGACGCTTTTTGTTTGGATATGTATTCCCGCAAAAACCAGAACTTAAGATACGCGAATTCGCGGAATACCGCGCGGTATATTGCGGTCTTTGCGAGGCTCTTCGCTCCTTTGGCTTCGGCGCGAAGCTGTTTTTAAACTACGACTTTGTTTTCGCGGCAATGCTTTTTATGTCGCTGAACGACCAGCGCCCCGCCTTCAAGGAAATACGCTGCAACACCTACCCATGGCGAAGGGTTGGCTCGATTGAAAAAAACGACGCGCTTGATTACTGCGCCGCCGCGCTGATAATCACCGTTCGCTATAAGCTTCTTGACGACCGTGTCGACGAAGCTTCGTTCAAAAAAGCCGCGGCAAACGTTCTTACTTTCTTAACAAAAAGAGCGTACAATAAAGCGAAAATTAAGCTTCCAGATTACGACGCATACATAGAGAGTCAAACCGAGAAGCAGACTCTTGTTGAAAATGAAAGAAGCGAAAGCGTCGACCGCGCAAGCGATTCTACGGCGAACGGGCTTTCCTTTCTCCTTGAAAACGGCGTAAGGGATAACGGCGCTAAGGCGGCGATTAAACGCTTCGGTTATCTTCTCGGACGATTCGTCTATCTTGCCGACACGCTCGACGACCTGAAAAAGGATATAAAGAAAAACAGATACAACCCGTTTATCGAAAGGTATAAGCTTACAAAAAAGAGCGGCAGTGATGAAATACTTTTTGCCGAAAAGGAAATAAAAAGTCAGCTTCGCTTGAGTCAATCCGAAGCGGAAAGCTCATATCGGCATCTTCCGCTCACGATATATAAATCCATACTCGACAACATTGTTTATCTTGGGCTTATGGATACCGCCGAAAAGCTCGGCAAGAAAAGGAAAAAGGAGAAGGACAGATGACAAATCCTTATACGTTACTTGGAATAAGCGAAAGCGCGAGTGACGACGACGTCAAAAAAGCCTATCGCGCAAGAGTAGTCGAATACAGCTCGGACAACTATAAAGCCGAACCGAACGCAACTATCGCCGCAGAAAAGCTTGAAGAATTTAACGCCGCTTACGACGAGATTATGTCCCGTCGGCGGGTTGGCGTTTCCTCCTCGGAGCAATCGAATGGAAGCTTTTCGGCTAAAAGCGGCGTTTATGCCGATATACGCACCCTTATTAAAAACGGAAGTCTCGACAGCGCGACCCAAAAGCTTAACGAAATAACCGAAGCCAACAGGGGCGCGGAATGGAACTTCCTTATGGGCTGTGTTTCGCGAGAAAAGGGCTGGCTTGAGGACGCGTTTCGCTATGCCTGTGCGGCGACTTCAATGGAGCCCGACAACGCCGAATACTCAGCGCTTTACAATGCCCTTTCAAGCGGTCGCGCCAGCGGCTCATCATATACGCCTTACGGCAATAGCACAGCTTCGTCCCAACAGACAGGCACTCCCTATTCGAACAACCCCTCCTCCCCTTGCGCGGACGGCGGCGACGCCTGCTCAACCCTTTGCCAGTGCTTATGCCTTTACTCAGCCTGCCAAAGCTGCTGCTGTCACGGCAACTAACGGCTATGGCTATGCGCGAAAACAAAAAGACCTATCGCGTCGCACTTGGCGGCATAGTTTCAGCCGCCGCTGTCGCGATTATGTTTATGGGTTCGATTATCCCCTTTGCGACCTTCGCCTCCCCCGCTATCGCGGGGTTTTGCGTTTTGTACTTCTGTCTTGAATTTAAGAAATCGACAGCGTTCGCGGTTTATGCGACGATTTCCGCGCTTTCGGTGCTTCTCGTTCCGGACAAAGAGCAGGCGCTGCTCTTTGCCTGCTTTTTCGGTTTTTATCCGATTTTGAAGCTTATAATCGAAAAGCACTGCTCGAAAATTATCGGATTAATATTTAAGTTTATCGTCTTTAACGGCTGTATACTGCTTGCTTACACGGTGCTTATAAGGCTCTTTCGTATGGACGTCATAAGCAGCGAGCTCGCCGATTATTCCACCTGGATGGTGGCTATTATGCTCGTTTTAGGAAACATCGCGTTCTATTTCTATGACCTATTAATCACGCGGTTTTCCTATATGTATTTTGTGAAAATCAAGCCGCGTCTCACACGCGGCAAATAAGGAGAAAAATATGTGCGGAATTGTTGGTTTTACCGGAAATCGCTCAAGCGTGCCTATTCTTTTGGACGGGCTGAAAAAGCTTGAATATCGGGGATATGACTCGGCGGGAATCGCCATAATCGACGACGGACAAATCGAGGTCGTAAAGGCTAAGGGGCGGCTTTCCAATCTTAAGAAAAAGCTCGAAACGATGAAAAGCTTCGATGCCTCAACCTGCGGAATAGGTCACACGCGCTGGGCTACCCACGGGGAGCCGAGCGACGTCAACTCCCACCCCCACTCAAGCTCAAGGGTTTCGATAGTTCACAACGGAATAATTGAGAACTACTCAGAAATAAAGAATTTCCTTGTCGAGCGTGGCTACGAGTTTCAGTCGGAAACCGACACCGAAACTGCCGTCAAGCTTCTTGATTACAACTATCACGGCGACCCAATCGAGGCTATAAGCAACACCATAAAACAGCTTCACGGCTACTATGCGCTTGCCATTCTTTTTCGAGATTTCCCCGACAGAATTTTTGCCGTTCGCCGCGAAAGCCCGCTTATCGTCGGCTTCGGCGAGGGGGAAAATTTCGTCGCGTCCGACGTACCCGCGATTCTTCGATATACGAAAAACTACTGCTTGCTTGAAACGGACGAAATCGCAACGATAACTCCCGACGGCGTCGAGGTCATCGACCCGCTCGGACGAAAGGTCACAAAGGAAGTCCTCGTCGCAAACTGGGATATTGAAAGCGCTGAAAAGGGCGGCTATCCCCACTTTATGCTCAAGGAAATCTGCGAACAGCCCACCGCGCTGCGCAACACCGTTATGCCGCGCGTAAAAGACGGCGCTCCCTATTTCTTCAAGGAGGACATTCCGGACGAGCTTTTTAAAAACGCGAACACGATACATATAGTCGCCTGCGGCACGGCAATGCACGCGGGTATAGTCGGAAAGTATGCCATTGAACAGCTTGCGAGCGTACCCGTCACGGTCAACATCGCGTCGGAATTCAGATATTCAAATCCTATCCTTTTGAAAAACGACGTCGTAATCGTAATATCACAGTCGGGCGAAACCCTCGACACTATCGCCGCCATGCGCCTTGCTAAGGAGCGCGGTTGCCCGATAATCGCGATAGTCAACGTCGTCGGCTCGACAATCGCACGCGAGGCTGATATGGTGCTCTACACCTGGGCGGGTCCCGAAATTGCCGTCGCCTCTACGAAGGCTTATACCGTTCAGCTTGCGCTTTTATATTTAATTGCGATAAAGCTCGCGGCAATCAAAAACAAAATTTCTGCCGATGAGGAAAAGTCGCTCACATCTACACTTCTTTCGCTTCCTCAAATAGTTGAAAAGGTACTCGTTGACACCGACGAAATCAAAAAGATAGCCAGCCGATATATGAACGCCGAAAACGCCTTCTTTATCGGTCGTTCGCTCGACAACGCCGTTTCGGTCGAGGGCTCGCTGAAGCTTAAGGAAATTTCTTATATCCACAGCGAGGCTTACGCGGCGGGCGAACTCAAGCACGGCACAATTTCGCTTATTGTCGACGGCGTCGCGGTCATCGCGGTCGCCACGCAAAAGCGGGTTATCGAAAAGATGTACAGCAACATAAAAGAGGTCAAAACCCGCGGCGCGCGCGTTCTTCTTATAACGCAAGAGGACAGCGTTGTGCCTGAAGGCATAGCCGACGACGTTATCACTATCCCGACAATAAACGAGTTTTTCGCTCCCCTTGTCGCGATACTGCCGCTTCAGCTTTTCGCGTATTATATGTCGATACTGCGCGGCTGCGACGTCGATAAGCCCCGCAATCTTGCAAAATCAGTCACGGTTGAATAAAAAACGGCTAAAGCGAGGGTCTTTTGGACCCTCGCTTTCTTTTTTTTGAATTATTACCCATATTAAACTTTTCTTGTTCGTTATTGTTAAATGTGCTATAATAATTACAAGCAGCAACGCAACTTTTATGAATTTTGTTAGGTTTTGGTGTTTTTTAAAAAATATGGCAAATACTAAAGCCGAGTACATTAATTTTGGTCTGCGTTTTAGCTGAAACGGAACAACTCAAAAATTAACATAGGAGGAAAGGCACAGCATGATTCTGACAAAGGAACAGCAGGCATTGCTTGACGGCGAAAAGGGCGAAACTCTCGCCAAGGTTATGAAGACACTGGTTATGTACGGCGACGCCTTCAATGCAAAGAAAATGGTACCTATTACAAGCGAATACGGTCATACGGTTATTAGCTTCGGCATCGGCGTAATGAAGCCCGTTTATGAGCTGTACGATATGCTTCTTTCGGGGGGCGCGGTCAATACCCAAAAGATTTCCGCCGACCCAAGGCCCCTTGACAAAAACGTACCCTCCTCGCTTTTGCAGGACGTCGTTTTTAAATTTATGTACTCCCAGCAGGACAAATATGAGCAGCAGCTTAAACAATTCGGCATTATGAGCGACGACGCTTATACCTGCGCGTGCTATCTGCCGGAGGTGGGCAACACACCGAAGCGCGGCGATATCCTTTCGTGGGCGGAATCCTCCGCCGTCGTCTACGCCAACAGCGTTCTCGGCGCGAGATGCAACCGCAACTCCGGCATAATCGAAATGATGGGCTCCATCGCGGGCTTTGTCCCCGAATTCGGACTTTTAACCGACGAGGGGCGAAAAGCCGACTGGATAATCGAAATTCGCACAACCAAAAAGCCCGAAGCCCAGCTTCTCGGCTCCGCGGTCGGAATGAAGGCTCTTGAAAAGGTACCCTATGTAAAGGGACTTGACAAATGGATAGGCTCGACGCTTAACGACGACGCCTGCGCTTACCTTAAGGACTTCGGTGCGGCGACCGCCTCTAACGGCTCGGTCGGTCTTTATCATATCGAAAATCTCACACCCGAAGCGGTTGATTTCGGCGACAAGCTAATAAACAAGGGCGCGAAAACCTATGTTATCGACGACGCCGAGCTTGAACGCGTTAAGAACAGCTATCCCTGCATATGGAAGGACCTCGACGCAAAGCCAAAGCTGTGTTTTATGGGCTGTCCGCATATGACGCTCAAACAGCTTAAGGACTGGACCGAAAAGGTAGAAGCATCGCTTAAGGAAGCGGGAAACAAGCGGGTCGTAATTCCGACCGTCTTCACCTCAGCGCCCGGCGTAATAAAGGAATTTGAGAAAACCGAGTTTGCCTGCCGACTAAAGGAAACGGGCATCATACTAAGCTATATTTGCCCGCTGATGTATATGAACAATCCTCTGTCAAAGAAAATGCCGGTAATCACCTCGTCAAACAAGCTTCGCACCTATACGAGCGCGCGCTTTTATACCGACGACGAGATTTTGAAGATGATAACGAAGGGAGATAAATAGAATGGCAATGACGTTTAAAGGCCGAGTGGTTGCACCGGGAACGGCGAAGTCGGAGGCTCTTGTTTCCCACGGCGGCTTCAATACCCTCGCAAGCTATCAAATGGCGCTGATGTTCGGCGACAAGCAGGTCAAGTGCGGCGACCAAAACAACGCCGACATTTACAAAAAGCCAATGGTCGCCAAGGCGCTCTGTCTGCCCGAAACCATCGGCTCAACGACCGGCGGAATGGTGCTTTACGCGGCGTGCGCGCTTGGAAAACAGCCGTCATGTATGCTCTTTTCGAAGCCGATTGATTCCCTCGCGGCGTCGGGCGCGATTCTTGCCGCAAACTGGACCGACGCCAAAATGCCGGTAATAGACAGCCTTGGCGAGGAATTTCTGAACAGCGTAAAGGACGGTATGACGGTAACGGTTTCCGACGACGGCGCCGTAACAATAGAATAAAATGAAAGGAACCTCTATGAAAAAAGACTACGAAGCGTTATTTACTCCGTGGAAAATCGGAAAGGTCGAAATAAAAAACCGCATCGTTATGTGCTCAATGGGCGGTACTTCAATTTTCGGCTGGATGGAGCCGAACCATTTTGACAAGGAGGCGGCGAACTTTCTTCTCGAAAGGGCAAAAAACAACGTCGGTTTAATTCTCCCCGGTATCGCTCCAATCCGCGACACAATGGGTGGAAAATGGCTCTATCAAAACAAGGGAAAATTCAACGAGCTTAAAAAGTTTATGGACGAGCTCCATAAAACAGGCGCCAAGATGTTTATCCAGCTTACGGCGGGTATGGGGCGTGCTATGGCGGTCAACGACCTTATGGTCAAAATGATAAAAAACAAGGCGTTCGGCGCAGTTGGCAAGCCCATATTTGATATGGACTATATCTGTGCGAGTGCGTCGGCAACCCCCAACCGCTGGGCAGACGACGTGTATTCACGCCCGTTTACGGTTGAGGAAATTCACGAAATCATCGAAGCCTTTGCCAAAACGGCAAAGCTTTGTATGGACGCAGGGGTCGACGGCGTTGAGGTTCACGCCGTTCACGAGGGCTATATGCTCGACCAGTTCACGATGAAATATACCAACCAGCGCACCGACGAGTACGGCGGCACGTTTGAAAACAGATACCGTTTCCCCGCCGAAATTGTAAAGGCAATTAAGGCGACCTGCGGCGACGACTTTCCAGTTTCTCTTCGCTACTCGGTCGTTTCCAAAACAAAAGGATTTCGAGAGGGTGCCGTTCCGGGAGAAGAGGACTTCATCGAGGTCGGACGCGATATGGAGGAATCGGAAAAGGCGGCAAAGTTTTTAGAGGACGCGGGTTATGATATGCTCAACTGCGACAACGGAACATATGACTCGTGGTATTGGGCGCATCCACCAGCATATATGCCGGAAAACTGCAACCTTTCATATGTAAGCCACATTAAGAATTTCGTTTCTATTCCCGTCGTCTGCGCGGGTAAAATGACCCCCTCCGTCGCGGCGAAGGCAATTTCGAATAAAGAAATAGACGGTATGGGCGTTGCCCGTCAGTTCCTTACCGACCCGACGTGGGTTACCAAGCTTATCGACGGACGCGAGGCTGACATTAAGCCGTGTATCAACTGCCACAACGCCTGCTTCACTATGGCGCGGTACGAAGGAACATCCAATATCCAAGACCTTTCGGACGCCATTCATATGGCGCGCTGCGCGCTCACTCCGCAAACTATGCAGTCAAAAAAATATAAAATCAAAAAAGCCGCTCGGTCGAAAGATATTGCGATTATCGGCGGCGGTATAGGCGGAATGGAATCGGCGCTCGTTCTTGCCGCAAGAGGACACAACGTCACAATTTATGAAAAATCCGACAGACTCGGCGGTATTTTCATCGAGGCGGCGGCTCCGGTTTATAAGGAAAACGACCGCGCTCTTATCGAATGGTACAGACGAGAAATCGCAAAAAATCCAATAACGGTCAAATACAACAGCGAAATCACCGACGTCAGCTCGATAAAGGCGGACGAAATTATCGTCGCGACAGGCTCAAAGCCCAAGCGCCTTCCGATAAAGGGAATTGAAAACTCTATCGAGGCGACCGAGTACCTCGCAGGCAAAGCGGTCGGCGACAACGTCATAATCATCGGCGGCGGGCTTACGGGCTGTGAAATCGCTTACGACCTTATACTAAAAGGAAAAAAGCCGACCATTGTTGAAATGAAAAACGACCTTATCGCGGTCAAGGGGGTCTGTCTTGCGAACTCCTCCTTCCTTCGGGAAATGCTCCGTTTCAAAAAAGCGCCCATTTATCTTGAAACCACCCTCGTTGAAATCAAGAAGGACGGCGTAACGGTCAGGGACAAGGAAGGCAAAGAGTTCGACCTCAAGGGCGACTCGGTAATCGTGTCGGTTGGCTACAACCCCACTCCCCTTGCGAAGCCCTCGGCTCACGTTCACCTCGTCGGAGACGCCAACGGCATAGGAAACCTTCGCACAGTTATCTGGCGTGCGTGGGACGTATGTATGAAGCTGTAATATAACTGTTTAATAGCTATTATTAAGAAAGCCCCGAAGCTTTTCGCTTCGGGGCTTTCGTTATGTTTAGCAGTCATTTTATTTTCGACATCGTTCTCATGGCGTTGAGTATCGCGAGAATCATTACGCCCACGTCGCCGACGACGGCAATCCACATTCCCGCCAAGCCCGTCGCGCCAAGGACAAGAATCACCGCCTTGACCGCAAGCGCGAACCAGATGTTCTCGCGAACAATCAGCATTGTCTTTCGCGCAAGCTTGATTGCCGTTGGAAGCTTAGAGGGCTTGTCGTCCATAACAACAACGTCCGCCGACTCAATCGCCGCGTCGCTTCCGAGCGCGCCCATGGCAATCCCGACGTCGGCTCTCGTCAAAACAGGCGCGTCGTTTATGCCGTCGCCCACGAAGGCAAGCCTTCGCCCTTCGCCCAAAAGCCGTTCAACCTCGCTTACCTTGTCAGCCGGCATAAGCTTCGCGCGGTATTCATCGACGCCGACAGCGCTTGCGACCGCTCCCGCAACCTTTTCGGCGTCACCCGTGAGCATAACCGTTTTCGTAATTCCAAGCGTCTTAAGCTCAACAACCGCCTGTTTTGAATCGGGCTTGATTTCATCGTTAATGACTATATGCCCAAGATACCCCTCCTCGCCTGCTATATGAATAACAGTACCCGTAAGGTGACATTCGTGCCACTTAGCACCGACCTCGTCCATAAGGGCGCCATTGCCGACAAAGAAGGTTTTTCCGTCGATTAGCGCCTTTATGCCCTTTCCCGCAAGCTCGCTCACGCCGCCGATTCGCTCCTTGTCGATATGCCCGTTATGGGCGTTGATTATCGACTCGGCGACAGGATGTGTGGAATAGCTTTCCGCGGCGGCAGCTATATCCAAAAGCTCGTCGCCGGAGATGTTCGTCGGGTGAATGGCATTTACCGCGAAAGAGCCCTTCGTAAGGGTCCCCGTTTTGTCGAAGACCACAGTGTCGACTCCCGCAAGCGCTTCAAGATAGTTCGCCCCCTTAATAAGCACTCCTTGGCGCGACGCGCCTCCGATACCGCCGAAAAAGGAAAGCGGAACCGACACAACAAGCGCGCAGGGACACGAAACCATAAGAAAAATAAGCGCCCTGTTTATCCAAACGCTCCATTCTCCCGCAAAAGCAAGCGGCGGAACAACTGCCAAAAGCACCGCGGCCACAACGACGCAAGGGGTATAATATCTCGCAAAGCGGGTAATAAAGCCCTCAACCCTTGCCTTTTTGTCAGAAGCGCTTTCAACAAGCTCAAGAATTTTCGCGACGGTGCTTTCGGCATATACGCTCTCGGTTCGAACTCGAATAACACCCGAAAGATTGATTGAACCGCTTATCACCCTGTCACCGACCGCCTTGTCCGACGGAAGGCTTTCCCCCGTAAGCGCGGCGGTATTTACCGTTGTTTCCCCTTCGACAATTTCGCCGTCAAGCGGAATTTTTTCACCCGGCTTAATAACAATTATTTCGCCAAGGACGACCTCGTCGGGCTCGACCCTTTGCTCCGCTTCGCCGCGAAGCACAACGGCGTAGTCAGGACGAATATCCATAAGCGCCGAAATGGATTTTCGGCTTTTCCCGACGGCAACGCTTTGGAAAAGCTCACCCACCTGATAGAAGAGCATAACCGCAACAGCTTCGGGATATTCCCCAATAGCAAGCGCTCCTATCGTCGCTATCATCATAAGAAATCTTTCGTCAAAAACCTCGCCGCGGAGAATATTGCGAAGCGCCGACCACACCACATCGTAACCGATTATCAAATACGGAACACCGAAAACTGCGAACCGCCAAATCCCTTCTGTCGGCAAAAGGTATGCCGCGGCCAAAAACACGGCGGCGGCAATAATTCTATAAAGAACTCGCTTTTGTTTCTTGTTCATATTGTCCCCCTCCTAAAGCTTGATAGAAAAATCGGGTTCGACTTTTTTCATAAGCTTAACCGCGTTTTTCAGCACGTCGTCAAACGCTTGGTCGTCGGCGTCAAGAATAAGCTTCTGGCTCATAAAATTAATAGACGCCTCGTTGACCCCCTCAAGCTTTTGAACCGCCGCTTCTAATTTCGCCGCGCAGTTGGCGCAATCTATTTCAATATCAAATTTTTTTCTCATTTGTTGTTCTTCCTTTCCTCAGTCAAATGTTCAAAGCCCTTTTCAACGATAGTTCGAACATGGTCGTCGGACAGGAAATAAAAAATAGTTTTTCCTTCGCGCCTGTTTCCGACAAGGTTGGCACCCTTCAAAATCTTGAGTTGGTGAGAAATCGCCGACTGTGTCATCGAAAGAAGCTCGGCTATCGCGCAGACGCAAAGCTCCGACTCAAAAAGCGAAATCAATATTTTGCACCTTGTCGTATCTCCGAAAATTTTAAACAAATCCGACAAATCGCAAAGCACCTCGTCGGTCGGCAGCTCTCCGCGAACCTCATCTAAAAGCTGTTTATGGTTATGGGGCATTCAAATGCGCCTCCGTTCATATGTCTTTTTGTTCATATGTTACACCGTTCATATGTTTTTGTCAATAGGCGGCGGCAAATTCGCAGGCTTTCTTAAAAATAAATAAAAAATTAATAAATACATATTTTGTTGCGTGGCTTGGAGCTGAGTGTTAAAATTTTTTTAGAAGAATTTTTTATTTTGGAGGTGCTAAAAAATGCGGCTGAGAATAACGGCTGTTTTCCTTTGCCTGCTCTTGTGTTTTTCCCTTGTTGGCTGTTCAACAAACAACAGGCTTTCTGATGTATCCGAGCCAGATGAGAACGGGCTTTATCACTGTTTTTTTGACAAGCTTGAAAGAACATTTACCCTATACGTTCCCGAAGGCGCGGGCAAAAACTCGCCGCTCGTTTTTATGCTTCACGGTTACGGCGGCATACCACAGGGCTTCGCCTCCTTCACACACATGAACGAACAGGCGGATAAATACGGCTTTGTTGTAGTTTACCCTCAGGGGCTTCCCTCTCCCACGGACGCCACGGGCGCGTCGTGCTGGAACTCGGGCATAGTAAAAAGCACGACCGACGACACAGGCTTCCTTGTTGCCCTCGCGAAATATCTTCAAAAAACCTACGGATACAGCAAAGAATATACCTTCGCCGCCGGCTTTAGTAACGGTGCTTTTATGACGCATAGGCTGGCGTGCGAAGCGCCAAAAACCTTCAAGGCGATTGCAAGCGTCGCGGGAACAATGAGCGGCGGCGCGTGGGCGGTAAGAAAGCATCTGCCCGTCGGCATTCTTCAAATCAGCGGAACTGAGGATACCCTCGTTCCCCTTACGGGCACAAACCTCGGGAGCGTATACGGCGAAGCGCCCGGCATCGACGGTGTAATTGGCTATTGGGTCGACACAGACAAGCTTGAAAAGCACGAAACGATAGAGCTTTCCTCGGTAGCTGATATCGAAAGCTACTCAAGCGAAAACAGCGATAAGCTCGTTTGGTATGTAGAGGTTCAAAACGGAAGTCACTCTTGGCCGCAAAAAAAGTATTCGGGGTTTTGTGCGACAGAGCTAATTGCCGAGTACTTTAACCGTTACGTCGAAAAATAAACAAAGTATAAAAAAGCGCCAACTTCATTGCAGCGCCTAAAATACAATGCTACAATTTTCTCAACACAAGGATATTCTATTCTTTGTATAACACTTTATGAGGTATCTTAATATGCGATTGAAAATTGTTGCTGCTCTTCTTTTGGTTTTTCTTCTTATTCCTCTTTCGGGCTGCTCAGCGACGCCGAGGGTAACCGCGCTTGCCGACGTAACAGAACCCAACGACGAGGGCTATTATCAATGTCTTTACGGTGATGTCGTAAGAGAATTTACTCTTTATGTTCCCGACGGCGCGGGCGAAAACTCGCCGCTTATCTTTATGCTTCACGGCTACGGCGACAGCTCAAACAAGTTTGCCGCAAGCACGGGTATGAATGTGCAGGCGGACAAGTATGGTTTTGTAGTGGTATATCCGCAGGGTATACAATCTCCCTTGGACAAAACAGGCGCTTCCGGTTGGAACAACGGGCTTGACAAAAACGGAAATGACGACGCCGGCTTTCTTATCTCACTTGCGCAGTATCTTCAGAAAACCTACGGCTACAGTAAAAAATATACCTTTGTATCGGGCTTTAGCAACGGCGCGTTTATGGCTTATACCCTTGCCGCCTCGGCTCCTTCTACCTTTAGCGCGGTCGCGAGCGTTGCCGGAACGATGAACGCCTCGGCTTGGGAAGTAAAAACCAACGTCCCCTTAAGCGTGCTTCAAATAAACGGCACTCGGGATGAAATGGTTCCAAACACGGGTACAAACCTCGGCGGCTTTTACGGTGATGCGCCCGGCGCGGAAGGGCTTATTCAGTATTGGGTTGACGCCGACAAGCTTGAAATATGTGAGACAAAAAAGCTTTCGGACAGGTCGCAGCTGAGCTGCTACTCAAGCGAGAAAAGCAGCAATTTAGTGTGGCGCGTCGAAATAGAAGGCGGCACGCACTCGTGGCCTTCGGAAAGCTTCGCAGGCATTAACACCGGCGAAATAATCGGCGATTTCTTCAGCCAGTGCGCCAAAAATAAATAAAATATGAAATAATAAACAAAGCATAAACAAAGGATAAACAAACCCCTATATCTATTGTCTACTCGCCATGTGAGTGCTACAATTCCCTCATCGCAAAGGCTTCCAAATCTTTGCAAAATTTTTATTGAGGTAATAAAATATGCACAAAAAAATTATGGCGGTTATTCTTTCTTTGCTTCTCATGTTAACCCTCTTTGGTTGTTCCTCCTCACCAGCTTCGACGAAGCTGACAAATGTAGTCGACACCAACGGCAGAGGCGACTTCACTTGCAGCTTCGGCGAGGTTGAAAGAAGCTTCGTCTTCTATCTCCCCGAAAATGCGAAAAAAAATGCTCCGCTCATCTTTGTACTCCACTTCTACAACGGTGCCGCCAAAGGCTTTTTCTCCGGCTCGGGCATGAAGCAGGTCGCGGACAAATACGGTTACGCGATTGTATTCCCTCAAGGACTTGCCGACCCGAACGGCTCGGCGTCTCCCTGCTGGAACTCATGGCTTGACGAAAACGGAAACGACGATGTAGGGTTTCTTGTATCTCTGGCACAATATCTTCAAAAGACATATAATCTAAGCAAGGACAATACCTTCGTCGCAGGCTTCAGTAACGGCGGACAAATGGCCCAGGCGTTAGCGGTCCAGGCTCCTGATACGTTTAGCGCGATAGCAAGCGCGTCTGCGTCAATGAACAAGGGTGTCTTTGCTCAGAAGACCGACGTTCCCGTAAGCGTTCTTGAGATAAGCGGAACGAACGACGGCGTTCAAATTACAGGTGAAAACTCAACCGACACCGAAAACGTCGAGGACATCGTTAACTACTGGGTCGCAACCGACGGTCTTGACAAGCAGGAAACCAAGCAGCTTTCGGAAAGAAGCGAGGCTACATACTACTCTTCCGACAGCAACAACAACCTCGTATGGTACGTTGAAATCGAAAACGGCGGTCACTCGTGGCCGGTCGAATCCTCCTCGGGCTTTAACGCAAGCGAGCTTGTCGCTGAGTTTTTCACCCTTTGCATTAAATAAAAATCTTCAAAAGCCTCTGCTTTGCAGAGGCTTTTATGTTATAATAACATCATATATTTTTTGACTGGAATAAGCTATGGAAAACCAAGAAAACCTTCAATATGAGAAAATGACCAAAACGCCGATACCGCGACTTGTAATTTCGCTGGGTATTCCGACAACGATAAGTATGCTCGTGACCAACATATACAATATGGCGGACACCTTCTTCGTCGGACAGCTTGGCACAAGCGCAAGCGGAGCTATCGGGATTGTCTTCGGCTTTATGTCGATTATCCAAGCCTTCGGCTTTATGTACGGGCAGGGCGCGGGAAGCATTATTTCCCGTCGGCTTGGTCAAAAGAACGCCGAAAGCGCAAGCGGCTACGCCTCGATAAGCTTTTTCCTTTCGCTGATTTCCGGCGCTGTAATTGCTATTTTCGGATTTCTTTATATGAACCCGATTTTAAAGCTTCTCGGAAGCACCCCGACAATTATGCCGTATGCTCGGCAGTACGTTACTTATATTATGCTCGCGTCGCCGCTGATGATGAGCTGTTTCGTTATGAACAATATCCTTCGCTTTGAGGGTAAAGCGTCGCTTGCGATGATAGGGCTTGTTGCGGGCGGAGTTCTTAATATAGTGTGCGACCCTATATTTATTTTCATATTTAAAATGGGAGTTGCGGGCGCAGGCCTTGCGACAGCGCTTTCCCAGTGCGTGAGCTTTGTTATTCTTCTTTCAATTTTCCTACTGGGTAAAACAGAGAGTAAAATCTCGCTCAAGTATTTTAGCTTCGATTTCAAAAAGATATGGGAAATCGTAAGCACGGGTTTCCCAAGCCTTATCCGTCAGGGACTTACGAGCATATCGACAATGATTCTAAACCAATGCGCCATGGCTTACGGCGACGCGGCAATAGCGGCTATGAGCATTGTGTCGCGCATAAACTTCTTTATGTTCGCTATCGGTCTGGGTATGGGACAGGGCTTTCAGCCCGTCTGCGGCTACAACTACGGCGCAGGCAAGTTTTCCCGCGTTCGTGAAGCCTATCGCTTCACCCTTCTTGTTTCAGAAATCGCCCTTGGCGTATTCGCGATTATCTGCTTCTTCTTTTCGCCAACCGTCGTAGGTTGGTTTCGCAACGACGTTGAGGTTATCGCCATCGGCGCGGTCGCCCTTCGATATCAATGCGTCGCCCTGTTTTTTCAACCGCTTTCGGTTATGTCGAATATGACCTTTCAAAGCACGGGGCAGCGCGGCATCGCCACACTTACGTCGGTGCTGAGGAGCGGAATGTACTTTATTCCCCTTGTCATTTTGCTGTCGCATTTCTTTGGGCTTTGGGGCATTGAAGCATCTCAGGCGATATCCGACATACTAACCTTTTTGACCATTCTGCCCTTTATCGTAATTTTTTTCAACCGCCTTCCCGCAGACAAATAAGACAACGCAAAAAGCCAAGCTGATTATTCAGCTTGGCTTTTTCTTTTTAACTTTGTTTTAGTTTAAAGGTTAACGTTAGGAAGTCCTGCGAAGCCGACTGCCAATTCCTCGTCGGTGGGAATATAGTCCTTCATTTCACCGTCGTTAAACTTCTGATAGGCTACCATATCGAAATAGCCCGTTCCCGTAAGTCCGAAAAGAATGGTCTTCTCCTCGCCGGTTTTCTTGCACTTTAGTGCCTCGTCGATAGCCACCTTTATCGCGTGACTGCTTTCGGGCGCGGGGAGAATACCCTCGACGCGCGCAAATTGGGTCGCCGCCTCAAATACCGACGTCTGTTCAACCGACACAGCCTCGATAAGCTTGTCATCATATAGCTGGGAAACCGTCGAGCTCATACCGTGATAGCGAAGGCCGCCTGCATGGTTAGCGGAAGGAATAAAGCCGCTTCCAAGGGTGTACATCTTCGAAAGCGGGCAAACCATACCCGTGTCGCAGAAGTCATAGGCGTATTTGCCGCGCGTAAGGCTTGGGCAGGACGCCGGCTCAACCGCGATAATACGATAGTCGTTTTCTCCACGAACCATTTCGCCCACAAACGGAGAAATAAGTCCGCCGAGGTTCGAGCCGCCGCCCGCGCAACCGATAATTATGTCAGGCTTTTCTCCGATTTTATCAAACGCCGCCTTTGATTCAAGACCGATTATCGACTGATGAAGAAGCACCTGAGAAAGCACGGAGCCTAAAACGTAGCGGTAGCCCTCGGTTGACGTCGCAACCTCGACCGCCTCGGAAATCGCGCAGCCAAGGCTTCCCGACGTTCCCGGATGAGCGGCTAAAATCTTCTTGCCGACGTTAGTTGACATAGAAGGCGACGGAGTGACCGACGCACCGTAGGTTCTCATAACCTCGCGTCTAAAGGGCTTTTGCTCGTACGAGCACTTTACCATAAACACCTTGCAGTCGAGCCCGAAATAGGAGCACGCCATTGATAGCGCTGTTCCCCACTGACCCGCGCCCGTTTCGGTAGTAACACCCTTTAAGCCCTGATGCTTGGCGTAGTAGGCCTGTGCTATGGCGCTGTTGAGCTTGTGGCTCCCCGAAGTGTTGTTGCCCTCGAATTTATAGTAAATCTTCGCGGGGGTGTCGAGCGCCTTCTCAAGACAATAGGCGCGGACGAGAGGCGAAGGACGGTACATCTTGTAAAAATCGCGGATTTCCTGCGGAATGTCGATATAGGGCGTCGTGTCGTCAAGCTCCTGCTTGGCAAGCTCGGTGCAAAAAACGGGCGAAAGGTCTTCAACCGTCATCGGCTTTAGCGTTGCGGGGTTGAGAAGCGGCGCGGGCTTATTCTTCATATCCGCACGGACGTTGTACCACTGCTTTGGCATCTCGTGTTCTTCTAAGTAGATTTTGTACGGAACTTTCTTTTCCATTGTGTTTTTTCCTTTCGTAAAATAGAATTTTTTGAATAAGACCGCTTTTCTTTTGGCGTCCGTAAAAATAAAAAACTCCTGTCCTAAACAATTAGGACAGGAGATAATTCCTGCGGTACCACCTAAATTCATTCGATAAACGAATGCACTCTTTCGCGTACTATCATACGCTCGCCGATATAACGGTCGGTTCCCGTCTCCCCTAACGATGATTCGTTCGGTTCGCCCTCGCAAGCCCATTCGCCATTCGCGCAATATCGCAATCCCACCGCTTTGCGACTCTCTTAATTGCGTAGAGAAGGGTTACTCTCCTTGCTCAACGGTTCTTATTGATTGGTAGTTTACCACCGCAAAAAGCATTTGTCAATAACAATTTTATTACATTTGCAAAACTCAAACGAGGGAGAAGCCGTTCGGCTCCTCTCTCGTTTCGCTTATTTCTTGATAATCGGAATTTGTATCTCGGTAAGATACTCTTCGACGCTTTCCTTGTTCCAAATACCGTCGATATAGTTTTCTCTGGGCAACTCCACAGGTGTGTAACCGTTGTTTTTAACCCAATCGAACGCGAAGGCGTATGCCTTAGAAAGCTCGTCGTACGCGCCCTTATGAAAAACAGAAACGACGGTCGCCGCTGGAATCTCAAAGAATTTGATATCGTCGAAATCGGGCATAAGCTTGGTTACCGCCTCGCAAAACTCAATGCTGATATCCTTCTCACGATATTCGCCGTCAAGATAGCGAACGAAGCAATAACCCGGCGTGGAGCATTCAAGCTCGGGATACTTTTTCATAACCTTTTCTCCCGTTTCGGGTATTGCCGTGTTGTAGTCTGCGTAGCTTGTAAGCTTCATCTTTCTTGAGTAAACGTTGCAAGCGGGGACTTCCTTAATCGCGGCTTGATAGTTCATTTCTTTCATTTCTTCTTCTCCTGATAAAATAAATTCAATTCGAGAGAGTTGACCTTGTACGTTCGTAATTTCGTCGATAAGCTCGGCTTTTCTCTGTTCGAGTATCGCACCCACGCTTTTGCCCGACATAATAAGCTTTATTGCTTCGATAGAAATTCCCATTTGCCGAAGCGACTGAATTTTGTGTAGTTTTACGAGCTGGTCGGTCGTGTAGAAGCGGTAGCTTGTAAAATCGTCGGTTTTCTCCGGTTTCAAAAGCCCGATTTCGTCGTAATAGCGAAGGGCTTTGATTGTGGTTCTGCTCAGCTTTGAAAATTCTCCGATACGAAACATACGCGGTATCTCCTTCCTTGTGAATTTATTCTATTTGCTCCCCTAAGAGGAGAGTCAAGAACTTTTTTAAAAAAAGACGAAGCTTTTTTACAGCTCCGTCTTGTTTGCTTTTTTTGGCTTTAGGTTCGCCCATAGAATCACAATTATCTGGGCGGGAATTCCGATTATAAATATGAGCGAAATGTTGTAGGTCAAAAACGTGAGATAAAGACAAACGAGTATGCTCCAAACAAGAATTGATATCAGCGCGAAATTCGTATAGCGTCTTCCCCAAAGGGAATTAAAGACGATAAGCACTATACAAGTTACGGGAACAGCGTAGACATACGCCATCCACCACATTCCGTCGACATTTGGGATAAGCTCAAAGACGACGTAAAGTGCCGTAGCAATAAGCCAGACGAGCGCCGCCGAAAGCAGGGTAATAATGAGATGATTTTTGTTTCTTCGCTTGTCGGCGCGGCTTTTCATCTCAACCTTGTCGATATGCTCGTCGGACAAAAGATAATCGACAGTAACGCCGAAAATATCCGAGATATCCTTCAAAACGGAAATGTCGGGAAGGGATTCCCCGCGTTCCCACTTGGAAACCGCCTTGTCGGTATAATTCAGTTTTGTCGCAAGCTCGGCTTGAGTAATGTTAGCCGTCTTGCGAAGCTCAATAATATTGCCTGCAATTATGTTCTTTAAGTCGTCCATAATTTCTCCAGTTTTTTCGTCCGAATACTACAAAGTTCCTAAATTGTAACATATATAATTAATTAATTCAACAAGCTAAATATTAATTATTTTTGACTACTCTACCGCGAGTAGAGTTAGCTTTATCCTCTCTACCGCAATCATTTCAAAGAGTAGAGCGGTTTTTCCCGTCGCGTAGGGTGACTATACTGCCGTCGCTGTGTATTATATTACTGTCGGCGGAAAGCCGAGCGACAAACTAAGATTTAATAGGAGAACAAATATGAGCGACTACATTTTAAGCTGCTGCTCCACGGCAGATTTATCAAAAAGCCACTTTGAGAAAAGAGACCTTCATTATATCTGCTTCCACTATAAAATAGGCGATGACCAGTACCCGGACGACCTTGGCGAGACAATGCCGTTTGAAACCTTTTATAAAAAAATTGCCGACGGCGCTGAACCGACGACGGCGCAGGTCAACGTAAAGGAATTCGAAAACTATTTTGAACCATTCCTAAAGGACGGCAAGGACATTATTCACGTCACCCTTTCCTCGGGTCTTTCGGGAACCTGCAGCTCGGCTAATATCGCGAAAGGCGAGCTGCTTGAAAAATACCCCGAGCGCAAAATTGTGATTGTCGATTCGCTTGGCGCTTCGTCGGGATACGGATTATTTATGGAAATGCTTGCAGATAAGCGTGACGAGGGCGCAAGCCTTGAGGAGCTTTGCGACTATGCAGAAAAAACAAAGCTTCACATACACCACTGGTTTTTCTCGACCGACCTTACCTCCTACATACGCGGCGGACGCATTTCGAAGGCGGCGGGTCTCTTCGGTTCGTTGCTTGGCATATGCCCCCTTCTCAATATGAACACAGAGGGACGCCTTATTCCCCGAGAAAAGATACGCGGCAAAAAGAACGTTACGTTAACCATTGTCGAGCGTATGAAGCAGCACGCCAAGGACGGGCTTGATTACAGCGGAAAGTGCTTCATTTCCCAGTCCGCCTGTTACGACGACGCGCGCGCCGTCGCCGACCTTGTGGAAAGCACCTTCCCAATGCTCGACGGCGAAGTCGTAATCAACAATATCGGAACCGTTATCGGCTCGCACACCGGCTGCGGCACCGTCGCGCTTTTCTTTGAGGGCGACGAGCGAGTAATTTAGTTTCTTCGTTTTTGAGCTTATTCTTTTCTAAGATAATTTCTGTTGCCAATAACGGCAAACGCCCTAAGCCAAAGGCTTAGGGCGTTAATATTTTTTCGAGCAGATTACTTTTTAAGCCTGCCTATCGCAGACGGCTCAAGCATAGCGCTTATTTTGTAGTCGATAAAGTCCGAATCCAACTTATCGACAAGCGGCTCGAGGAAGCCGACGTTCTTTATATCCTTGACGGTACAGTCGAGAGCCAGCATAAGATAGTCCTTGCCCGGTTTCTCCATAAACTCAGCCTTCACGTCGCCATTCGGCAAAAAGAAAAGCTTAACGATACGCGAGTTCGCCGTTTCAATAAACGAAAAACGAAGCTTCAAAACCTCCAAGCCGTCCTCATCAATGCAAAATTCGCCGAGAAGTCCGACCTTGTAGGGCTCTCCGTCATAACAAACGTCGTTATATTTCGGCTCAAAAAGCCCAATTTCAAAGCTGTTTGTAAGCTTGCTTTCGGTGACGTCGACAATAAGCTTTTTGTCTTTATAGTAAAACGCCATTTTGTCAAGCCCTTTGGTGTGATTGTTCTGGGCGGCTTGAAGGTAAAGCGGCATTATACCCACGCCCGCCGTATCGTCGTGCGAAAAAGTATAAACCCTGCCGTCAAGCTCTTGCGCCAGCTTACATATTTTATTTCTTTCAAAAAAGCCCTTTTTCTTATCCCTGCCGAGCCGAGCCTCAAGCTCACGAAGCCGCCGACAGTCTGCGAAACGCCGCGGCAGCTTATCACACGGAGCATAGTCCTTGCCGAAGTATTTTTCCACGGTTGTGAAAAAATCGCTGACCTGAAAGAACTCGTCATTTCCCGCGTTGGAGGCGACAATTATGCCGGTATCGCGAAAGGCGATAAGGTTTTGACCAAACATACCGTTAAATAAAAACGAGTTTTGACCGCGCCCCGTCCACATCTGAAAGCCGTAGTCGAAGTTGCCGATATTGTCCTGCGCTGTGTTCTGCTTGGTCGACGCCGCGCTTATATATTCCTTTGAAATAAGCTGAACGCCGTTCCATACGCCGTTTTGAAGCACCAGCTGACCGAGCTTTGCGACGTCCTCAAGCTTTATGTAAAGCCCCCAGCCGCCCTTCTCTATCCCCTTCGGGCACTTCTCCCAGAAAAGGTCTGTTATCCCCATTGGAATGAATAGCTTTTCGTCGAGATATTCCCGAAGCGACCTGCCCGACTTTTCGCAGACTATTGCCGAGAGCATATAGGAATTCATACTGTTATATGAAAAGCCCTTGCCCGCCTCAAAGCGAACCGCCGACTCAAGAAATCCCTGCACCCAGTCGGTTTCGGTAACCGAGCCCGCTTCGTTAAAAACGACCCCCGTGCTCATAGTAAGAAGACTTTTTACGGTAATGTTTTTTTGAAGCGTCGTTGTTATAATGTTCGCGTTTTTAGAAAAAATGTCGACAAGCTTATCGTCGAGCGAAAGCTTTCCCTCGTCGATAAGAAGCCCTATGGCAAGCCCCGTTATGCTCTTGCACATTGAATAGGTGATATGCCAAACACTTTTCTTATATGCGCCGAAGCTTCCTTCGCTGAGCACCCTTCCGTTTCGCATAATCATTATGCTGTGCATATCAAGACCTTTGTTTTCGTCGAGTTCCTTTAGAAAATCAAAAAGATATTTTGAGCTTACGCCCTCGCTTTCAGGGACAACCCTTTGAAAATAAGGTTGTTCGCAAATACCCGAGCTTTTTGGTTTTTGTGCAATAAACGGAATTACGGGCGTGGTGCTGACGCTTTTGTCGATTAGCTGGCGAATAAGCTTAACCGCCTTAGCTTGAAAAACAATATCCATATAACCCCTCCTATAAACAATTATATAATACCATATTTTTATTAATAAAGCTGTCGTCTTTTATTAAAAAGCCGCGGTCCATTCGGGCCACGGCTTTTTTCAGGTTTTATCGTTTATTTTTTTGCTTCGTTTTTGTCTACCTTCATCGTAAATCCCTTTTCGTCAGGAACGGCGGACGGGGCTTTCTGCTCGTTTGTTTTCATAGTGCACTTTCCGTCGATTGCCGCGCCCTGCTCGACAACGAGGTTAGCCGTTTTAATGTCGCCAAGAAGATGTCCGCTCGACGCAAATTCGGTCGTTTCGTCCGCTGTGACGTTGCCCTCGATATAGCCCGCGACATAAAGCTGACGTACTCGAATGTCGCCCTTGATTTTGCCGGACGGCCCAATAATAACCGTGCCCTTCGACTTTATTTCGCCGTTTAGCGTTCCGTCTATTCTAAGCGTTGCCGAAGAAGTGATACAGCCCTCAAATATTGTGCTTTCGCCGATAATTGTTTCCATAACATCTGATTTAGACGCGTTGTTCTCCATAATTACGTTACCCTTGTCCCTTCTCATTTTAAAAATTCCTTTCATAACAAATACTAATTATAATTCAAATCCAATATGCTGTCAGTAGGTCTTAGCACCGAAAGCGGGTCGATAAACTCGCCGTCGTACTCGACGCTGAAATGAACGTGAGTTCCCGTGCTTCTTCCTGTGCTTCCCGCGTAACCGATAAGCTGTCCTTTGGCGACCGTCTGACCGACCGACGATACAATTTCGCTCATATGCGCATATACCGTTCGATAGCCGAAGCCGTGGTCAATCATAACGACGTTGCCCCAACTCGGCATATAGGTCGCGGTGAAAACCGTTCCCCGTCCCGCGGCATAAACCGGCGTTCCGCGATTGCACGCAAGGTCTATTCCGCTGTGCGTTTCATAGTCGCTGTCGCCGAACGGGTCAACGCGCGCACCGAAAGCGGAGGTATATCTTGCGTCGCTAACGGGCCAATAATCGGGAAGACAATCAAGATAATAAAGACGTGCGTCGACCTCTGTCGAAAGATTTCCGACGTTTGTTTCCTCATCTGCAAGAAGAAGGTCGAGCGCCGCAAGCTTGTTTTCAAGCGCCGAAAGCTGAACCTGAAGGGAAATATCCCCCGAGAGCCGCTTGTTTGGCGTAATCGCCTCCGTCTCGATAAACTTTTGCGACGGGACTCCGCCGACTCCATCGAGCGCGGGCTCAAGTCCCACCTTCTCGCGAACGGCATCCTCCGACGAGCTAACCGTGTCAAGCCGCGCCAGCATCGCGCTCGCCATCTCGTCAAGGTCGCTTATCTGCCGTTCCTGACGTGTGCTTATCTTTTTAAGTCCCGCGTTTTCCGCTTCAACAAGCTTTAAACAATATGCCGAATACGCCCAATAGGTCGTAAAACACAGCAACACAAAGGTCGAGATAAGAAACAATAGGATAAGCCCCGCGGGCATTTTGAGATGTCGTGGTTTCTTTTGAGAGTGAGGGATAAGCATAACCGTGTAGTTCATAAGAATGTTATTCTCTTTGAACTTCTTCCACCTGTCATGTCGCTTTTTACGTTTGCCCTCAAAAATATCCGTACTCTTTATCATTAAAAAACTTACTCCAAATCTTCCTTAACCCAAGTCAAAGATATGTTCAACAAAAGTAGAGTGTCTAATATTATAAGACAAAATAAGAAAAAATGCACTACCTTTCGCGCAATTTTTATAAAAAGTTCACTTTTTTTCGGACGTCACAGCTGTCGTATATAGTTATCCCATTTTATTCTTTGTTGTTAAGTAGAAAATTATTCCAAGGTGCAAAAAGACCGCCACAAGGGCGGTCTTTCTGTAATTTATTTTATTACCTGTTCAAGCAGCAGCTTTAATTTGATTGAGGAAGCGTTGCATCGATTGAATTTTGACATCTGCAAATACTCATACTTTTGCTGACATATTTCCTTGAAGGTTCCCCCGTATGCCCTTCCGTCGTTTTCATTATCTATGCACTCGTCGCCGAACTGATAATAGATATTATTCTCTTCGTCAAATTCGACCGCGTTGCCTAATTCGTAGTTTTTGATTTCGGGAAGGTCTTTGTTCTCGAGCATCGTTATCCAGCCGTCGTCGGAAAGCTGAACAAGCGCGGCGACGTCAAGCTTTTGAGTATATTCGCTTGCCTTATACATTTGGATATTGTATGTCGCGATAAGCTCGTCGACGCTTCCAAAGCAAAGGAAGGCGAACATCATCGTAAAAACAATTCCCATTACGGTGGAAACGCTGAACCTTTTCGCAAACTGCTTAATAATTATTGCGATAAACAAAAACGTCAGAAGTATCATAAACCACGACGTGTTGACTCGCTTTCTCGTAAGCCCCAAGTCGCTTATATAAAGCATCATTTTTGAAAACGCAGTGGCGATAATAAAAAGGGTCAGCACCGAAAGAACGGTTGTATAAACCTTAAGCACAACCGGCTTTTCATTGTCGTCTTTCCATTTGGAAAACACAGTCATAAGAATGATGACGGCGAGATTAATAAGGGCTATGGCGAAAAGCTCGAAGAAGCCTCTTCGCGCATATTCAGAATAGCTGAAGCCCTTTGGAAGCACTCCGTTGAAAGCTGAGAAGAAATAGTTAAGCTGAATGACTATAAACGCGGCGTAAACGAGAATCAGCGGCGTCGCGGCGGCGTAAATGGTCACTGAGGGGGCAAAGCGAAGCTTTCTTGTTTTCATCTCGTTATAATCGTCGGTCAGATAAAATGATTTTAAGCCTCTCGTATTTGAGAATACAAGCCCGAAAAGATAGAACGCGACAGGTATACCAATGAGTATTTCGAATACGATCACTATGATTTTATTGAGCCTTATATTCTTAAAAAAATCTGAAAGCGCCTGCTCAAAGCCTGCGTCCGCTTCGGACAAAAGTCCGATAACGACAAACAACAGCGGAACGGCTATTGCAACACCAAGCACAGCGAACCAGACGTTTTTCGCGCCCTTTCCCTTTCCACTTTTAATCGCCCTCGGAGCGTAGCCGAAACCCGAAAGCGGAACGCCGAAAACTGATTTCAACATATCGAACGCAAAGAATTTTCCCGTTTTGTTTCTTTCATTGCATATTGCAAAAATCGTGTACGCACCGAGAAGCATAAGGAAAACCGCGTCAAGAGATTTTACAAAATTATTCCCCGTAAGCGAGAACGCCGCCGAGAAGGCGAAATAAATGCCGACGAGCGTCAGATGATAGTAGGAAAGCTTGTATCCCTTTTTCGAAAGAAACACAAGGTCTACCGCCATTAGCAGGATAAAGAAAAACGAGGTAAAAAAGCCAAGATTATTCGCGAACACATACCGTGCAAAAAAGAAGCCGGCTACGAGCATAAGCAAGGCGATAACGCCTTCGTTCCTGTCAAAGTCGATTAACTGCTTTTGCGGCGCGGAATAGTTCGCGTAGGGCGACGCAGAAACTGCGGTCGCGTTGTTATTGTTTGTTTGTGTCATTGTTCTGTTTGCTCCTCTTCAAATTCAAGTATGTCGCTGGGCTGACATTTAAGCTCGTGGCAGAGCCTTTCGAGGGTAGAAAATCTAATAGCCTTGGCTTTGTTGGTTTTCAATATCGAAAGATTCGCGGGGGTAATGTCTACCCTTGCGGCAAGGTCGTTGAGTGAAATTTTTCTTTTCGCCATCATCACGTCAAGGTTAACTATAATTGCCATTACATTTTCACTCCTATATCACGGAGTCGTTTTCTTCGCGAAGCTCGACTGCCTTCGCAAAGACGTTTTTAAGCACCCGCAAAATGAGTCCCATAAATCCCGCCGCAAAGCAGACAAGGAAGGACAGCGGACGGAAGAAACCAAAGCCGAGATAAATTGCGCTTACCGCAAAGCAGCAATAGGACATAAGCCGCATAATTCCGCAGTTCTCGTTGACGAACACCTTGTCCGCCCTTATGTTCTCGAGAAGTCGGTTCAGCTTAACGAGCAAAATAAACGCGGGAACAAGTGTAAAATAAAGGGTTATGCACAGCGGCACAAAGACCGTTGCTCGCGTCACCGTTCCGTTGTAATACCCCGTTGAAACATAGTCGTAGTACCTCGCGCCGAACGGAATAAGAAACACCGCAGCGATAAGACAAACGAAAAGCACCTTTACAAGAATGCTCGAAAGCTTAATAGAATTTGATTTAGACCACATAATATTTCCCAACCTTTCTGTTGTCGAGGCTATAATATCACGCTGTTTGTTTTTTGTCAACATTTATTTATTGTTTTTCGATAATTTTTTTCTGATGAACAGCGGTAGATGAAATAACGGAATTTTGTGTTATAATAAACGAAAACATATCTGCTGGTGGGGTTATGATAAACAAAAACGGACTTTACGAAATAGAAATAAAAAGTCTTTCGAGCGACGGAAATGGGGTTGGTCACATAGACGGTATGGCGGTTTTCGTGCCGCTTTGCGCCGTCGGCGACCGACTTCGCGTAAAAATCGTCAAGCTTCAAAAAAGCTATGCCTTCGGTATAATCGACGAGGTTCTTGTTCCCTCACCCGAACGAATACCCATCGACTGCGTTCATTTTTCAAAATGCGGCGGCTGCGCTTTTCGTCAGATAAGCTACGAAGCTGAGCTTTCGGCAAAGCGCGGCTTTGTGCGCGACGCGTTATTGCGGCTTGGCGGCGTCGATATCGCCGTCAACGACGTTATACCAAGCCCGCTCGTCGACCGATATCGCAACAAGGTTCAGTTCCCCGTAGCCGAAATAAACGGTCGGCTTACCGTCGGGCTTTATTCCTCAAGAAGTCATCGCGTCGTTCCCGTTTGCGACTGTCTTTTACAGCCGACTCGGCTTAACGAAATCGCCGTCGCCTGTTGCGAAAGTCTTGACGCTCTGGGGCTTACCGCCTATGACGAGCAAACCCGCAAGGGGCTTCTTCGGCATATTCTTATTCGTCAAAGCGAAAAGGACGGCTCGGTTATGGTCTGCCTTGTTATTAACGGAAATTCCCTTCCCCGCAAGGAAGAATTCATAACGATAACCGACCGCTTCAGCGAAATAAAGACGATTATTCTCAACATAAACAAAGGGCAGACCAACGTCATACTCGGTCAGGAATGTAAGACGCTTTTCGGCGGGGGATATCTTAACGATGAGCTTTGCTCCGTTCCCGTTCGGCTTTCGCCCCTTTCCTTTTTTCAGGTGAATTCAAAGGGCGCGGCGGAGCTTTACAACAAAATTCGCGAGGTTGCAGACGTTGGCAAGGACGAAACCCTGCTTGACCTTTATTGCGGTACTGGCACAATCGGACTTTCGCTCGCAGGCGACTGCAAAAAGCTTATCGGCGTTGAGGTCGTCAGCCAAGCCATAGCCGACGCGAAGCAAAACGCGGCGGCAATGGGTCTTAGTAATTGCGAGTTTATCTGCGCCGACGCTAAGGACGCCGCAGACGCGATAAACACCCGAAGCGAAAAAATTGACCTCGCCATAACCGACCCGCCAAGAAAAGGGTGCGGCGACGAGGTGCTGTCTTATCTTGTTAAAATGAACCCAAAGCGAATAGTAATGGTTTCCTGTAATCCATCGACGCTCGCGCGCGACCTAAAGTATCTTTTCGACCACAGATATACCGCAAACGAAGCATATCCCGTCGATATGTTCCCCCGCACGCCGCA
>CAYWQL010000003.1:0-107401 GCA_964460755.1 uncultured Oscillospiraceae bacterium
TCGCCGCGCCGTCATGGGTTTCACCGATTTTGTGGTTAATTCCCGTATAAAACAATATTCTTTCGGTTGTCGTTGTTTTTCCGGCGTCGATATGCGCCATTATGCCAATATTTCTGGTAGCTTCAAGTGAAACGTCTCTTGGCATATAATCCTCCTTAGCATGGTAGATAAACTACTCTTAAAATCTGTAATGTGCAAACGCTCTGTTGGCTTCTGCCATCTTGTGAGTGTCTTCACGCTTCTTAACGGAACTACCCGTCTCGTTGACGGCGTCCATTATTTCTCCCGCCAGTCTTTCCGCCATCGTGCGCTCATTTCTTGCGCGCGAATAGGTGGTAAGCCAACGAAGACCTAACGTTGTACGACGCTCCGGACGAACCTCCATAGGCACCTGATAGGTGGAACCACCTACACGGCGTGCCTTAACCTCCAACTCAGGCATAATGTTCTGCATTGCTTTTTCGAACATTTCAAGGGGCTCGTTGCCAGTCTTCTCTTTTACAATGTCAAACGCACTGTAAACGATTTTCTGCGCAACTCCCTTTTTTCCGTCATACATAATACTATTAATAAGACGGGTTACCATTTTTGAGTTGTAAAGCGGGTCGGCCAAAACGTCACGTTTTGCGATATTGCCTCTTCTCGGCATATCTTCTTCCCTCCCTCATATTGTTATGATTTCATCGGTACTCAAGAGCAGAATTTGCCCTTGTAGTCTTGCCAAAAACAAGCAATATATAAGTATAAAATACCTTATATATTAAGCCAATTTTGGCGGTTTTGGTTTACTTCTTTGGACGTTTTGCGCCGTATTTCGAGCGCGACCGTCCTCTTCCGCTTACGCCCTGTGTATCAAGCGTACCGCGAACGACATGGTAACGAACACCGGGCAAATCCTTAACACGTCCACCACGAACAAGAACAACGCTGTGCTCTTGAAGGTTGTGACCGACGCCGGGAATGTAACCCCAAACCTCGATACCGTTTGTAAGACGAACCCTCGCTACTTTACGAAGAGCCGAGTTAGGCTTTTTCGGTGTCATTGTCTTAACCGTCGTGCAAACTCCGCGCTTTTGCGGTGAATTCACCTCGGTATACTCTCTTTTCTGGGAGTTGTATCCACTTCCGAGAGCCGGCGACTTTGACTTGTAGATTGACTGTTCGCGTCCCTTACGCACTAACTGATTGAATGTCGGCAACCGTTGCACCTCCTTTTCCAATTATTATATGACTTGTCGGGTTATACCCGTAAATCAACATCTTTTGCGAACCGCGCAACAAATCGATTATACATTATGGCTAATATTTTTGCAAGGTTTTTGTAATAAATTACGTTTTTGTAACTATTACGCCCCTGTTATGTCATAATCGGGGTTAATCTCATAGCCGGCGGAGTTAAATTGGTCCATTCCCGTTCCCGCAGGGATAAGCTTTCCGATGATAACATTCTCTTTAAGTCCGATAAGCGGGTCGCTTTTGCCCTTAATCGCCGCGTCGGTGAGAACCCTCGTCGTCTCCTGGAAGGACGCCGCCGAAAGGAAGCTGTCGGTTGCAAGAGAGGCCTTGGTTATACCGAGAAGGACGGGGTCGTATTCAACAAGCTGAACCTCTTCGCCCGCGTCTTTTCTCTTTTGGAGTTCTTCGTTAAGCTCAAGGATTTCATTGAGGTCTGCGAGTGTTCCGCCAAGGAAGTGAGATGCGCCCTGCTCGGTTACGCGAACCTTGCGCATCATCTGACGAACGATAACCTCGATATGCTTGTCGCAGATATCAACGCCCTGCATACGATAGACACGCTGCACCTCCTGAATGAGGTAATTCTGAACGGCAAGCTTGCCTTTAATAGCGAGAATGTCGTGGGGATTTGCAAGTCCGTCGGTTATCATATCGCCGACGTCAACCGTTTCGCCCTCGGCAACCTTGAGGCTTACGCCGTAGGGGATAAGATAGCTTCTCTCGTCGGGGCTTCCGTCCTCGGTTTCGCCCGTAACGACGGCATAGCGGTTCTTTTTGCTCTCGTCGATATGAATAGTACCCTTGATTTCGGTAAGGATTGCAAGGTTCTTCGGCTTCGGCTTTCTTCCCTCGAAGAGCTCTTCAACGCGGGGAAGGCCCTGCGTAATATCCTCGTCCGAGGCGATACCGCCCGTGTGGAAGGTACGCATCGTAAGCTGTGTACCCGGCTCGCCTATAGACTGCGCGGCGATAATGCCAACCGCTTCGCCGAGACCGACCTCCTTGCCGTTGGCAAGGTTCGCGCCGTAGCACTTGGCGCACACGCCGTGCTTGCAGCGACAGTTAAGAACCGAGCGAAGGGTTACATTCTTAATTCCGGACTTAACGATTGTTTTCGCCATAGCCGCGGTAATCATCGTATTCTTATCGACAATGAGCTCGCCCGTTTCGGGATGAAGCACATCCTCGACGGCATAGCGTCCGACAAGCCTTTCCTCGAACGCCTCGATAATCTCGTTTCCGTCCTTGATATCGAAAACCTTAATTCCTTCTGTCGCTCCGCAATCCCATTCACGAATAATGACGTCTTGGGAAACATCGACCAGACGGCGGGTAAGGTAGCCCGAGTCAGCGGTACGAAGGGCGGTATCGGCAAGACCTTTACGCGCTCCGCGGGAGCTGATGAAGTATTCGAGTATGTTTAAGCCTTCGCGGTAGTTAGCGCGAATAGGAATTTCGATTGTTTTTCCCGAGGTGTTGGCGATAAGTCCGCGCATACCCGCAAGCTGACGAATTTGGTTCATCGAACCGCGCGCGCCCGAATCTGCCATCATAAATATCGGGTTGTACTGGTCAAGGTTATCCTTCAGCGCATCAGCGACAAGCTCGGTCGTCTCCTGCCAAATGCTTATGACCGCCTTGTAGCGTTCGTCGTTGGACATAACGCCCTGATTGAATTTCTTGTTAACGACAAGGATTTTTTCCTCCGCCTCGGCGATAAGGGTTTTCTTCTGGGGCGGAATAACGACGTCAGAAACTGAAACGGTAATCGCGCTTCGTGTGGAATACTTATATCCCTGTGATTTAATCTTGTCGAGCACCTCGGCGGTTATCGACGTTCCGTGAACATGGATACACGCCTCGATGATTTTGCCTAACTGCTTTTTGCCAACGAGAAAATCGACCTCAAGCTTAAACAGGTCGTCCTCCGTCTTCCTTTCGCAGAAGCCAAGGTCCTGCGGTATAGGCGTATTAAATATAAGACGTCCGACCGTCACGTCGACAAGCTTTGTCTTATCAACACCGTTGATATTTTTCGTAAGGCGAACCTTAACGGGAGCGTGGAGCGAAACCTCGCCCTCGGCATATGCCATCATCGCCTCGTCAATATCGCGGAAAACCTTTCCCGCGCCCTTTTCGTTCTCGTCCTTTTTCATTGTAAGATAATAAGAACCAAGAACCATATCCTGCGTCGGGACTGTAATCGGGCGACCGTCGGAGGGCTTGAGCAGATTGTTCGCGGCAAGCATAAGGAAGCGAGCCTCCGCTTGCGCCTCTGCGGAAAGCGGAACGTGAACCGCCATCTGGTCTCCGTCGAAGTCGGCGTTATATGCCGTACAAACGAGCGGATGAAGCTTCAAAGCGCGTCCTTCAACGAGAACCGGCTCGAAAGCCTGTATACCAAGTCTGTGAAGCGTAGGCGCACGGTTGAGCAGTACGGGGTGGTCTTTGATGACCGTTTCAAGGGAATCCCATACGGCAGTATTTGTGCGTTCAACCATTTTTCTTGCGTTTTTAATATTGGTGGCGACGCCTTTTTCAACGAGGTGCTTCATAACAAAGGGCTTGAACAGCTCAAGAGCCATTTCCTTCGGTAGTCCGCACTGATACATCTTGAGCTCAGGACCGACAACGATAACCGAACGACCCGAATAGTCGACACGCTTACCGAGAAGGTTCTGGCGGAAGCGTCCCTGCTTACCCTTTAGCATATCCGAAAGGGATTTTAACGGGCGGTTATTCGGTCCCGTAACAGGACGGCCGCGCCTGCCGTTGTCTATAAGGGCGTCGACGGCCTCTTGAAGCATACGCTTCTCGTTGCGAACGATAATATCAGGTGCGCCAAGCTCAAGAAGTCTCTTAAGACGGTTGTTGCGGTTGATAACCCTTCTGTAAAGGTCGTTAAGGTCGCTCGTCGCGAATCGTCCGCCGTCGAGCTGAACCATAGGACGGATATCGGGAGGGATAACGGGCACTACGTCGAGTATCATCCACTCGGGGCGGTTGCCCGAAGCGCGGAAGGCCTCAACCACTTCAAGACGTTTAAGAAGTCTAATCTTCTTTTGCCCCGAGGCCGTTTCAAGCTCGGTTTTAATGTCGGTCGAAAGAACGTCAAGGTCAATTTCCGCCAAAAGGTCACGAATAGCCTCGGCACCCATAGAAGCTTTGAACTCGTCCTCGTAGCGTTCGCGCATATCGCGATATTCGTTCTCGTTTAAAAGCTGTTTCTTTTCAAGTGGGGTGTAACCGGGGTCGGTTACGATATACGATGCGAAATAAAGCACCTTTTCAAGGTCGCGAGGCGAAACGTCAAGCATAAGGCCAATGCGCGAGGGTATACCTTTAAAATACCAAATATGAGATACGGGGGCTGCAAGCTCGATATGTCCCATGCGCTCGCGGCGTACCTTAGCCTTCGTTACCTCAACTCCGCAGCGGTCGCATATTTTTCCGCGATAGCGAAGTCTTTTATACTTTCCGCAGTGGCATTCCCAGTCCTTTGTCGGTCCGAAAATACGCTCGCAGAAGAGTCCGTCGCGCTCCGGCTTAAGTGTGCGGTAGTTTATCGTTTCAGGCTTCTTGACCTCGCCGTAGGACCATTCTCTTATCTGGTCGGGCGAAGCAAGACCTATTTTAATTGATTCAAAAACGTTGTGTTCCATTAGCTGACCTACCTTCCTTCAATTATAACTCTTCGTTAAAGTCGTCATCGCTGTCAGCGTCGATTTCTCCATCGGGCTCAAAGTCGATTTCGTCCTCGTCGTCGCTTTCGTCGCCGTCGTCCAAATAGCTGTCGTGTTCACCCGATTCGATATCCTCGACAGCGTATCCGGCTTCAAGCTCGGAATCAATAATAACATCATTCATATCGTCAGCCATCGGGGCAAGCCCGATATCGTCGTCGTCAAGGCTCTGCTTAAGGTCGATTTCCTCGCCCGCGCCGTCAAGCACCTTTACGTCAAGCGCAAGAGACTGAAGCTCTTTAATAAGGACTCGGAAGGATTCGGGGATACCCGCCTTAGGAATATTCTGTCCCTTGACAATCGCCTCATAGGTCTTAACACGTCCGACGACGTCGTCCGACTTCACCGTCAGGATTTCCTGAAGGGTGTACGCCGCGCCGTAAGCCTCAAGCGCCCAAACCTCCATCTCTCCGAAACGCTGTCCGCCGAACTGAGCTTTACCGCCCAGAGGCTGCTGCGTTACAAGTGAATAGGGGCCTGTGGAACGCGCATGGATTTTGTCGTCGACAAGGTGATGGAGCTTTAAGAAATACATATATCCGACCGTTACGCGGTTGTCGAAGCGTTCGCCCGTTCTTCCGTCGTAAAGCCACGTTTTACCGTCGCGCTCATAGCCCGCCTTTTCGAGACAGTCCATAATGTCGTACTCGTTCGCTCCGTCGAATACAGGCGTCATAACCTTCCAACCGAGCGCCTTTGCGGCATAGCCCAGATGGACCTCGAGCACCTGTCCGATATTCATACGCGAAGGAACGCCGAGAGGGTTAAGCACGATATCAAGCGGCGTACCGTCGGGAAGAAAAGGCATATCCTCCTGCGGAAGTATTCTTGAAACAACGCCCTTGTTTCCGTGACGTCCCGCCATTTTATCTCCGACGGAAATCTTACGCTTCTGCGCGATATAGCAGCGGACAACCTGATTTACGCCGGGGTTAAGCTCGTCACAGTTTTCGGGAGTAAACACCTTCACATCGACGACGATACCATATTCGCCGTGAGGAACGCGAAGGGAGGTATCTCTTACCTCGCGCGCCTTCTCACCGAAGATTGCGCGAAGAAGTCTTTCCTCTGCGGTAAGCTCGGTTTCACCCTTAGGCGTTACCTTACCGACAAGGATATCGCCCGCGCCGACCTCGGCGCCTATTCTTATAATTCCTCGCTCGTCAAGGTCTTTTAAAGCATCCTCGCCGACGTTCGGAATATCTCTGGTTATATCCTCCGGTCCAAGCTTGGTGTCGCGCGCTTCGATTTCGTATTCCTCGATATGAATGGAAGTAAACACATCGTCGCGGACAACCTTTTCGTTAATGAGAACGGCGTCTTCGTAGTTGTAGCCTTCCCACGTCATAAACCCGATGAGTACGTTCTTGCCGAGCGAAATTTCGCCGTTATCGGTCGCGGGGCCGTCGGCGATAACCGTTCCGACCTCAACGCGCTCGCCCTCTTTGACGACGGGGCGCTGATTGAAGCAGGTCGCTTGGTTTGAACGAAGAAACTTAATTACTTTATATGTTGTTTCGGTCTTGTCGTCATTTTTGACGGTAACCTTGTCCGCGGAAACACTCGTTACGACGCCGGGCTTTTTCGCAAGCACGACAACGCCCGAATCAATCGCGGCTTTGTACTCCATACCCGTTCCGACTATCGGAGACTGGGGCTTAAGAAGCGGAACAGCCTGACGCTGCATATTCGAGCCCATAAGGGCGCGGTTAGCGTCGTCGTTCTCGAGGAAGGGTATCATCGCCGTCGCGACCGAGACGACCATTTTAGGCGAAACGTCCATATAATCGGCTCGCGCGGCGTCAACCTCGATAATCTCGTCGCGGTGACGTGCGTTGACGCGGGGCTTTGTGAAATGTCCCTGCTCGTCGAGGGGCTCGTTCGCCTGCGCGACGACGTATTCGTCCTCGACGTCGGCGGTCATATAAACGACCTCTCTTGTTACGACGCCCGTTTCCTTGTCTATTCTTCTGTACGGCGCTTCAATGAATCCGTATTCATTTATTCTCGCGAAGGTCGCAAGGTAAGAAATAAGTCCGATGTTAGGCCCTTCAGGGGTCTCAATGGGGCACATACGGCCGTAATGGCTGTAATGAACGTCGCGAACCTCGAACGAGGCGCGGTCACGCGAAAGTCCGCCGGGTCCGAGAGCCGAAAGACGGCGCTTATGCGTAAGCTCTGCGAGCGGGTTTGTCTGGTCCATGAACTGCGACAGCGGGGAGCTTCCGAAGAACTCCTTAATTGCCGCAACCACGGGACGAATATTTATAAGAGCCTGCGGCGTTACCGTTTCGCTCTCCTGCGCTTGAAGTGTCATTCTTTCGCGAATGTTGCGTTCCATTCTCGCGAAACCGATTCTGAACTGGTTTTGAAGAAGCTCACCGACCGAACGGATACGACGGTTTCCGAGATGGTCGATATCGTCAATCGTTCCGACGTCGCTCGCTATTCCGCAGATATAATTTATCGACGCCATAATGTCGTCAATCGTAATATGTTTCGGAATAAGCTCGTCGCGGCGGGCAACTATCTGCTCTTTTCTCGTTTCGTTGTTCTTTGCCGACTCAAGGATTTCGCAAAGCACCGAGAAGCAGACCTTCTCGTTAATGTCGACCTCGGCGGGGTCAAAATCAATGTAATCACAGATGTCGACCATGCCGTTGGAAATCGCCTTGACTTCCTTTTCGCCGGCCATAAGGTAGACGACCGACACACCGCTTTGGGCAATTTTGTCGCCAAGCTCACGGCTGATTTCTTCGCCCTTGCCTGCAAGAAGCTCGCCCGTTAAAGGCGCGATAACGTCGCGGGCAAGAACATGGTTGTATATTCTCGGAACGAGTGAAAGCTTTTTGTTGTACTTATAGCGTCCGAAACGGGAAAGGTCGTAACGGCGCGCATCAAAAAACAGGTTGTTTAAATGAGTCTTCGCGCTGTCTACCGTCGGCGGCTCGCCCGGGCGAAGCTTGCGGTAGGTTTCGAGAAGCCCCTCCTCCTCGTTGGTGGTCGAGTCCTTGGCAAGCGTAGCGATAATTCTGTCGTCCTCGCCGAAAAAGTCGATTATCTGCTCGTTGCTTCCAAGTCCGAGGGCGCGAAGAAACACCGTAACGGGCATCTTCCTGTTCTTGTCGATGCGAACATAGAAAACGTCGTTGGTGTCGGTTTCGTATTCGAGCCATGCGCCGCGGTTCGGAATAACCGTAGACGAGAAAAGCTTTTTCCCCGATTTGTCGCGTGTCTCCTGAAAATAGACGCCGGGCGAACGAACAAGCTGAGAAATGATAACGCGCTCGGCTCCGTTGATTACAAAGGTGCCGCTGTCGGTCATAAGCGGGAAATCGCCCATAAAGATTTCCTGCTCCTTAATTTCTCCTGTCTCCTTGTTGAGCAAGCGGGCGCGGACCTTTAACGGCGCATTATATGTCGCGTCGCGCTCCTTACACTCCTCAACGGTATATTTCGGGGTCTCCTCAAGACGATAGTCGATAAAATCGAGAACTAAATTTCCCGTATAATCCTTAATCGTCGAGATGTCGCGAAATACTTCCTTTAAGCCGTCGGTTAAAAACCAGCGATATGAATTTTTCTGAACCTCGATGAGGTTTGGCATCTCCAAAACCTCGTCGATTTGCGAAAAACTCATTCGTTCGTTTTTTCCAAGTTTAACGGGATGTACTCTTTCCATGTTTCGCAGTCACTCCTATTCGTTACTTACTATTATACAAGTTGCACAAGTTGAGCCGAAAATTTTGCAGAAATTCGTCATAATTTTAGGTTTTTTATCCCAATAAAAACACCCTTGGGACACAAAAATCCATTATAATGCTAATTTTAAATTATATATTCCTGTCAAGCGATTGTCAAGAGGCAAAATTAAATAAAAAAACGCAAAAACCCACTCGCGATACGCGCGGGCGGGTTGTGAGTTTATTTTGGTTATTCGGCTAATCGAGAAAATCGCGAAGACGTTTGCTTCGGCTTGGATGACGAAGCTTGCGAAGCGCCTTCGCCTCAATTTGACGGATACGTTCGCGGGTGACGTTAAATTCCTTGCCGACCTCCTCAAGGGTTCTCGGACGTCCGTCCTCGAGCCCGAAGCGAAGGCGAAGCACCTTTTCCTCTCTCGGGGTCAGGGTGTTGAGCACGTCGCCAAGCTGTTCGCGCAGAAGAGTATGGTACGCCGCCTCGGCCGGCACGGGGGCCTCCTCGTCGGGAATAAAGTCGCCAAGGTGACTGTCCTCCTCCTCGCCAATCGGGGTTTCCAGGGAAACAGGCTCCTGCGCGACGCGCATAATTTCGCGAACCTTTTCGACCGACACGCCCATCTCCTCGGCTATCTCGTCGGCCGTCGGCTCGTGACCGTTGCGGTGAAGAAGCTGACTGCTGACCTTTTTTACCTTGTTTATCGTTTCAACCATATGTACGGGTATTCTTATTGTGCGCGCCTGGTCGGCTATGGCTCGGGTAATCGCCTGTCGTATCCACCATGTGGCATAGGTCGAAAACTTAAAGCCCTTGGTGTAATCAAACTTCTCGACGGCCTTAATAAGTCCTAAGTTGCCTTCCTGAATGAGGTCAAGAAAATGCATTCCGCGCCCGACATATCTTTTCGCGATGCTCACGACAAGACGAAGATTAGCCTCCGAAAGACGTTTCTTTGCCTTTTCGTCGCCCTCCGCCATTCTTATAGCAAGCTCAATTTCCTCCTCGGGGGTAAGCAGCGGCACACGGCCGATTTCCTTAAGATACACCTTGACGGGGTCGTCGGTTCCGTCGACCACCGCGGGGTCGACAAGAAGCGCGACGTCCTTGGTAATATCGCTTTCAAGGTCTTCGGCGTCCATATCCTCAACTATCTCTATACGATGTCCCTCAATGGTATCGTACAGCTTGTCCACCTGCTCGACGTCGAAATCCATCTCCTCAAGCACGTCGTTGATTTCCTTTGTTGAAAGCTTACCCTTGCGCTTTCCCTGCTCAATAAGCTCCTTAATAAGATTTTTCTTTTCCCCACTCATCGTTTTTACCTCTTCTTATTTTTTGTTTTTGTTAATCAGGTCTTTAAGAGCCTCTGCGTCCATTGTCTTAATTTCTTCCTTAGCAGGCTCGTTTTTGGTTTTAAGAATTTTATCAATATATAAATCCGCGTCCTCGACGGCAAAATTAACCCCCGCCGTTTCGGCGAGTATACCACTGAGCATTGCGGTCTGAACGTCGGTCAGCAAGCTTGAAATCGACGCCATTCCCAAAAACTCCGAGCACGCCGTGGCCTCGATAAGACGACGATATATCTCCCCCGTTTCGCTCGAAACAAAATCGTCTGGAAGCAGCCTTTCGCTCACTCTTTCGCACAGGTCGGGATTTGCAAACAAAAGCGCGATTATTCTTCGCTCCGCCGAAACGGCGCCAAGCTTTCCGTCGTTCGACACGCTTACGTTATATCGTTCGTTAACGCTTCGGGCGAATTTGTTTTTTTCTTCCCGCTCCTCGTTCATTCTCGAACGTTTTCTTATCTGTTCAACCTCAAGAAGTATATACTCCTTGTTGCCCTCGATTTCCTTGGCAACTCGCCCCGCGTAGACGTCCCGCTCCGTGGGCGACACGAGCCGCGCCAGCACCGCCGACGCTTCTTTGAGATATCCCGTCTTACCCGCGTCGGTTTCAACGTCGTATTTCTGCTTTGCCTTAAAGAGCTCGTATTCGGTCGAGTTTTCCGACTTCTCCAGAAGCTCTCTTAAATGCTCCGCGCCGTATTTTTGAATAAACTCGTCGGGGTCCTTCGCTCCTTCTATATTTACGACCCGAACCAAAAGATTGGTGTTCTTAAAGGTTTCTATCGTTCGCTTGGTTGCCTTTTGTCCCGCCTCATCGGAATCGTAGGCAAGCACAACCTCGTCGGCATACTGCGAAATCATTCTGGCGTGCTCGTCGGTAAGCGCCGTGCCAAGCCCCGCCACGGCGTTGGTAAAGCCCGCCGAATGCAGAGCGATAACGTCCATTTGTCCCTCGGCGATAATTATCTGACGTGTGCTCGTGTTCTTGGCGATATTGAGTGCAAACAGGGTGCGGCTTTTTTTAAAGACGAGGGTATCACGCGTGTTGAGATACTTTCTCGAATCGTTTCCTATTGTTCTGCCCGAAAAGGCGACGACGTTTCCCCGCACGTCAATTATGGGGAACATTATTCTTTCGCGAAAGAAGTCGTAAACGCTGTTATTCTTTCCGACGGTGCAAAGCCCCGCCTCGACCATTTCGGCGTCTTTAAAGCCCTTGCTTCGAAGGTGGTTGCGAAGGCTGTCCCATGTGTCGGGAGCGTAACCGATACCGAATCGCTTTATTGTGATATCGGAAAGCCCACGCTTTCTCAGATATCCCCGCGCATTCTTTCCCGTTTCGGAATTAAGCGTATCAAAAAAGAAGCGAGCCGAAAGCTTGTTTATTTCAAGGGTGCGCTTTCTCACTTCAAGCGCGCTGTTGTCTGTTTCGTCGGGAAGCGGCATACCCGCGCGCGCGGCAAGAAGCTTTACCGCTTCGACGTACTCGATGTTTTCCTTTTGTTTGATAAAAGTGATTATATCCCCGCCCGACCCGCAGCCGAAGCAGTAAAACGACTGGGTATCGGGATATACAGTAAAGCTCGGTGTCTTCTCGTTATGAAAAGGGCAAAGCGCGACGTGTATTCGACCGCGTCTTGTAAGCGGAACATATGAGCCGATAACCTCGACGATATCGTTTCGCTCGTGAAGCTCGACCAAGAAGTCTTGTGAGAAAGCCATACGCCCGCCCCCTTTCAAAGCATTATTCTTATCTTATACCATAGCCCATGATTTCGGAATAAAAAGACTCTTGAAGCGGAAGGTCGCATAGTCGTCGCTCATACCGGATATGTAATCGACTACTGCGCGCTCGGTTCCCTCCTGCTTTGCAATCTCGCGATAAAACTCCGGAAGCTCGCTTGATTTCTCCATGTAATAATTAAAAAGGCTTTCTATCATTCCGACCGCTTTTTTTTCCTCGCACTTTATTACTCCGTTCACGTCGAGATAAATTTTATCGAACATAAAATCATAAAGCTCGTCGTAGGCGGCTAAAACGTCGGGCGAAAAGAAAAAGCTTCCGTCAAAATTGTTGACAAGCGAAGAAATAAGACTTGTTATCCGTTTTGATTTGCTCGTTCCGAGCGTATCGCGCACATTCTTCGGAAGGTCGCTTTCCTTAAGCACTCCCGCCGTCTGCGCGTCCTCTATATCGTGATTTAAAAAGGCTATCCTGTCGGCATGGCGAACAGCCTGTCCCTCAAGGGTTTTTGACCATTCACCCTTTGTGTGCCGCTCAATGCCCTCTATTGTTTCGTATGTAAGGTTGAGTCCTCTGTGTTCACGCTCAAGACTTTCGACCACGCGAACGCTCTGCTCATAATGATTAAAGCCCGTCGAGCAAAGCTCGTTCAGGGTTCTTTCGCCCGCGTGACCAAAGGGGGTATGCCCAAGGTCGTGACCAAGCGCAATAGCCTCGGTTAAATCCTCGTTTATGCGAACTGCGCGAGCGATTGTCCTCGCGATTTGCGACACCTCAAGAGTGTGCGTAAGGCGGGTGCGGTAATGGTCGCCCTCGGGCGACAAAAACACCTGCGTCTTCTGCTTAAGCCTTCGGAACGCCTTGCAGTGAATTATCCTGTCGCGGTCTCGGCAAAAATCGGTGCGAAGCTCGCAGGGCTCTTCGGGTCGTTTTCTTCCTGCGGTCGCGCTCGACAAAAAAGCGTATTTGCACAATATTATCTTTTCGTTTTCTTGCGTTATTTCTCTGGGCGTCATAATTTCACCCTCCAACTATATTATACGACGTATTTTGTCATAATCCTTTTTATTCGTTTAAAACAGGCACAAATTTTTCATTTACGAGTCGAAGACGCTCTTTTCCCCTAAATAACTCGCGCAGGGCGTTCGTCAGCTTTTCGCTCTCGGTCTTCATAATCGACGCTTCTATTTTTATTTCGTCGGCATAGTCGCTCGAAGCTACCGTCGCGCCGACCTTTGACAAGACGCTGAGGAGCTTGTCGTAATCGGCATAGCCACAGCCGATTTCATATATTGCGCACATCCTCATAACCGCGATGCCCGCTTCATTAACCGCGCCCGCCGCCCCGTCGGAATAGGCTCTGACTAAGCCGCCCGTGCCAAGAAGCGTTCCGCCGAAGTACCTTGTTACAACTATCGCCGCGTCGACGATTTCTCCGCGCTTGAGTATATCCAGAACGGGAAGCCCCGCCGTACCCTGCGGCTCGCCGTCGTCGCTGTATCGAAGAAGATTGTTTTCACGAAGCGAGTAGGCGTATACGTTATGGTTCGCGGTTTTATTCGCGTCCTTAATTGAGGCAATGAAGTTAAGCGCCTCTGTCTCGGTTGAAACGGGTTTCGCATAGCCCAAAAAGCGGGAGCGCTTTTCGGTAAACTCAAAAAAGCCGTCCTTGCTCAAGGTCTTATATTCGTCCGCCAAGCCGTTTCCTCCTATCCGTGCAAAAATTAAGAGGTACGGCTAACCGTACCTCTTAACTTATTATTCCATGTTGAAGCGTTTTTTAAATCTATCTACACGTCCGCCGGTATCAACAAGTTTTTGTTTTCCGGTATAGAACGGGTGGCATTTCGAGCAAATTTCAACACGAATGTCTTTACGAGTCGATTTTGTCTTAATTACTTCGCCACATGCACATGTGATAGTCGTATCCTCGTAATTAGGATGGATTCCTTCCTTCATTGAATGTCACCTCTTTTAGTCTGCATTTGCTATAAAATAATAACACAAAGGTTTGCGTTATGCAATAGTTTTTTTCTACTTGCCTATAATTGTTTTTGCGCTCTTTTCCAGTTTCGCAAGAACCTTTTCAGATTCCTCCGCCGTTTTCTCGTTGACCGACATATAAACCTTCATCTTCGGCTCGGTTCCCGACGGTCTTATCATAACCGACGCACCGTTTTCCAAAAGGAACTCAATCACGTCTGCTTCGGGAAGATTAATCGGGCTTTCGGTTCCGAGCGTGATGCTCTTCTTGACACGCTGCTTATAATCGACCGCGCTTGTAACGAGAAGTCCGCCTATCTTTTCCGGATAGCTGCTGTAAAGCCTATCCATAACAGCTTTCATTTCCGCTGCGCCGTTTATACCGGGAAATTCCTTGTTAATAACCCTGTTCATATAGTAGCCGTAGGTTTCGTAAAGCTCTTTTAAAACCTCAAGGACGGTTTTGCCCTTTGATTTGTAGTAGCTTGTCATTTCACAAAGCAGCATTGTCGCAAGCACCGCGTCCTTATCGCGAACATACGAGCCCGCAAGGTAGCCGCAGCTTTCCTCAAAGCCGAAGATAAAGCGCTCGCTTTCGCCCGCCTGTTCAAGGAATAAAATCTGCTCGCCGATATATTTAAAGCCAGTAAGAACAGTACGAAGCTCGACCCCGCCCTTTTTCGCTATCTCGTCGGCAAGTGCAGTCGAAACTATGCTTTTGACCGCGACGGGATTTTTCGGCATAGTGTTGTTCTTGGTTCTTGCCTCGATTATGTAGTTGAGAAGAAGCGCTCCGACCTCGTTGCCCGTAAGTATCCTAAAGCTTCCGTCCTCTTCCTTGAACGCAACTCCCACGCGGTCGGCGTCGGGGTCGGTCGCGATAAACAGGTCAGGCTTCTTTTCCTCGCAAAGCTTAAGACCAAGCGCAAGAGCCTCCTTGGTTTCGGGGTTAGGATATGTGCAGGTCGGGAAATTTCCGTCGGGTAGCTCCTGCTCCTTGACGACATAGACGTCGCTGATTCCAAGCTCATCCATTATACGTCTTACGGGCTCGTTGCCCGTTCCGTTAAGGGGAGAATAGACGACCGATATCGGATAGGCTTCACACGCCGTTCCGCTGACCTTGCACTTTAGGACCTCGTTATAGAACTGTTCGATAACGAATTTCGAAATATATTTTATCGACGCGTCCTTTAAGCCCTCGTCGAAATTCTTGTGCTTAACGCCGCCGAAAATGTCGACCTTTTCTATTCGCTCATAAACAGCATTCGCGTCCTCGCTCGTCATCTGACAACCGTCCGAGCCGTATGCCTTGTATCCGTTATAAGCCGCTGGGTTATGGCTCGCGGTAATCATTATGCCGGCCTTTGCCTTAAGCTCGCGCACGGCGAAGGAAAGCATAGGCGTCGGCATAAGACGGTCGTAAATATACGCCTCAAGCCCGTTGCCCGCAAGCACGCTGGCGCATTCCTCGGCAAATTCCTTGCTCATATTTCGCGAATCGTACGAAATCGCGACGGCGCCGCCGCCGAAGCGTTCATTGACGTAGTCGGAAAGTCCCTGCGTCGCGCGACGAACGGTATATATGTTCATACGGTTTGTTCCGACGCCGAGCACACCGCGCAGCCCCGCCGTTCCAAAGGTCAGCGACGCGCCGAAACGTGAAAGAATTTCGTTGTCCTTTCCTTCAATCTTTTTTAATTCCTTTTGAAGAGCCTCGTCTAAAGCCTTGCTTTTCCAAAGCTCATATTCTTTCATATAATTCATTTTATGTTTCTCCTTCCAAGAGGGTTTCGCCACAAATCAAGATTTTAGGTGTTAATATAATAATATTTCCTTGCTCCGTTGTCAAATATGAAGGACGCGGGTTTTGCTCCGCGTCCCATGCATACATATTACTCCTTCGACCTGATATATTCGTCAATCGCGCCCGCCGCCTGTTTTCCCGCGCCCATTGCAAGAATAACCGTCGCCGCGCCCGTGACCGAGTCGCCGCCCGCGAAGACCCCCTCGCGCGAGGTCGCTCCCGTCGTTTCGTCGGCAATTATACCGCCCCACTTCTGGGTTTCAAGCCCCGAGGTCGTCGACTTAATCAGCGGGTTGGGCGTCGTGCCGATAGCCATAATCACGCAGTCGACGTCAATAACAAAATCGCTTCCCGCCTTGGCGACGGGGCGTCTTCTTCCCGAAGCGTCAGGCTCGCCAAGCTCCATTGCCACGCATTTTATGCCGTTTACGAAGCCGTCCTCGCCGCCGAGTATCTCGGTCGGATTGTTAAGAAGCTTGAAGATAATTCCCTCTTCCTTGGCGTGCTCCACCTCTTCTTTTCTCGCTGGAAGCTCAGCCTCGCTTCGACGATAAACTATATAAACTTCCTTCGCGCCAAGACGCTTGGCGCAGCGCGCCGCGTCCATTGCAACGTTTCCGCCGCCGACGACCGCAACCCTTTCCGCCCTTTGTATTGGCGTGTCGCTTCCGTCCCTATATGCCTTCATAAGGTTGACGCGGGTTAAAAACTCGTTTGCCGAATATACCCCCTTAAGGTTCTCTCCGGGAATTTTCATAAAGCTCGGAAGTCCCGCGCCCGAACCGATAAACACCGCCTCAAAGCCGTCTTCGAAAAGCTCGTCTACCGAAAGAATTTTTCCGATAACCATATCGGTTTCCACCTTCGCGCCAAGCTGTTTGAGCGTTTCGATTTCCTTGGCTACTATGCTCTTCGGAAGACGGAACTCGGGTATGCCGTAAACCAGCACGCCGCCCGCAAGGTGAAGCGCCTCAAAGACCGTCACGTCGTATCCCTTTTTCGCAAGGTCGCCCGCGCAGGTCAACCCCGCGGGGCCGCCGCCGACGACCGCGACCTTATGACCGTTGCTCGTCGGGCGAACGGGAAGCTCCTTTTGGTTGTTGTTGTGATAGTCCGCGACAAAGCGCTCAAGACGCCCTATTCCGACGCTCTCGCCCTTTATGCCGCGAACGCAATACTTTTCGCACTGATTCTCCTGGGGGCATACGCGTCCGCACACGGCAGGCAGCGAGCTCTGCTCGCTTATCTTCTGATACGCTCCCTCATAGTCCTTTTCACAGATTTTTGCGATAAACGCAGGGATATCTATCGCGACGGGGCAGCCGCCCGTACAGGGCTTGTTCTTGCAATTCAAGCAGCGTGACGCCTCGTCGAGCGCCATTTCCTCGGTATAGCCAAGCGCGACCTCCTCGAAGTTCTTGTTTCTGACCTCGGGAAGCGCCGTCGGCATTTCGTTCTTTTTCGGTGACATATTAGCCATTGTTCTTTTCCCCCTTAAAGAGATTGCATACCCCTTCGTGTGCCGCCCGCTCAAAGGGTTTATAGACGCTTCCTCGAGCCATAGCCTCGTCGAAATCGACAAGGTGTCCGTCAAAATCGGGTCCGTCGACACAGGCGAACTTGGTTTCTCCGCCAACTGTCAGGCGGCAGCCGCCGCACATTCCCGTTCCGTCAATCATAATCGGGTTCATCGAAACGGTCGTCTTTATTCCGTATTCCTTCGTAAGCTTGCAGACGAATTTCATCATTATAAGCGGCCCTATGGCTATAACCTCGTCATATTTTTCGCCGCTCTCTATCAGCTTTTTAAGCGCGTCGGTAACAAGTCCCTTTTCGCCAGCCGTCCCGTCGTCGGACATAAGGACGTATTTATCACTCACCGCATTAAACTCGTCTTTTAAAATAACCAGGTCGTTACAGCGAAAGCCGACGATTGAATGAACCTCCGCACCGAGATTATGAAGCTTTTTGGCTATCGGGTAGGCTATCGCGCAGCCGACGCCGCCGCCGATAACCGCGACCTTTTTAAGCCCTTCGGTTTCGCTTGGCTTTCCAAGCGGCCCTGTGAAATCGCTCAGAAATTCACCGGCGCTTTTGTGATTAAGCTTTTCGGTCGTCGCGCCGACTATTTGGAATATTATCGTTACCGTTCCCGCTTGCCTGTCGAAATCGGCTATCGTGAGGGGTATGCGCTCGCCCTCGTCGTCAACGCGCAAAATTACGAACTGCCCCGGCTCGGCCTTCTTCGCGATAAGCGGGGCTTCTATGTCCATAAGCGTTACCGTCGGGTTGAGCTCTCTCTTTTTTAATATCTTATACATCTTATTTCCCCTTTTGAAAAAATCATTCAAATACATAACATACTTCACTATTTTAATGTATTGAACCGAATTGTCAATATAATATACAAATATTTATGCTGATTTTGTGCTGTCGATTTTTAACTTGTTCTTTTCATTGGGAAATATTATGATATACTTATCAGAAAGGGGGGCGATAAAATGTATTCTCGAATAACGAGCCTCGGGCTTTTTGGGCTCGACGGCTATATCATAACGGTCGAAGCGGATACAAGCAACGGACTGCCCGCCTTTGACGTCGTCGGGCTTCCCGACGCTTCCGTCAGCGAATCGCGAAACCGCGTTCGCTCCGCGATAAAAAATCAAGGCTACACCTTTCCTGTAAGCCGCATAACGGTTAACCTCGCCCCTGCCGACAAGCGAAAATCAGGGCCGGTGTACGACCTGCCGATTATGCTTTCGGTTTTAAAAGCCTCAGGACAATTAAGTTTTAATACGGACAATTCCGCCTTCGTTGGAGAGCTGTCCCTTGACGGAAAGCTTCGCCACATAAACGGCGCGCTGTCAATGGCGATAGCGGCGAAGCAAAGCGGCATAGAGAACCTTTTTCTTCCCAAGGACAACGCCGCCGAGGCCGCCGTGGCGACCGGCATAAACGTATACGGCGTCGCAAGCTTCAAGGAGCTGATTGACCACCTCAGCGGCGAAAAGCCGATTGATAAAGAAGAGCCGCTTCCTTTTGAAGCCTCCTTTGTCTCATCTCTCGTAGATTTTTCTGACGTAAAGGGACAGGCAGTCGCGCGGCGGGCGCTTGAAATCGCGGCCGCAGGCGGACACAATCTCCTTATGATTGGCCCTCCGGGCGCGGGAAAAAGTATGCTCGCAAAACGGCTTCCGACCATTCTTCCACCCATGAGCTATAAAGAAGCCATCGAAACCACAAAGATTTATTCTGTCGCGGGCGCACTCGGCAAGGGCGCTTCGCTTATAACCGAGCGACCCTTCCGTTCCCCCCACCACACCGTTTCCCCCGTAGGGCTCTCGGGCGGCGGGTCAATTCCCAAGCCGGGTGAAATCTCCCTTTCGCACAACGGTGTGCTATTTTTGGACGAGCTGCCCGAATTTACGCGGCAGGCTATGGAGGTGCTTCGTCAACCGATTGAGGACGACGAGGTAACGATTTCCCGTGTCGCGGGGTCACTCACTTATCCGTGCTCGATTATGCTCGTCGCCGCAATGAACCCCTGCCCGTGCGGAAACTACGGAAGCTCAACGAAGGAATGCACCTGCTCTCAGCTTTCGGTCGAACGGTATCTTTCCCGCATAAGCGGGCCCCTTCTCGACAGGCTTGACCTCCACGTTGAGGTTACCGCCGTAGACTACGACGCTATCGCGGATAAGCAGAAAAGCGAAAGCTCCGAAAAAATTCGAAAGCGGGTTATCGCGGCGCGAAATATTCAGCAAAGGCGGTATGAGAATACTAACATAAGCTGCAACGCCAAGCTCGGCTCGGCGATGTCGAGCGACGCGTGCCGAATGACAAAGCGGGGTGAAGAAACCCTGAAGCGAGCCTTTGAAAGTCTTGGGCTTTCCGCAAGGGCGTACGACAAGGTTTTGAAGGTTTCGCGAACCATTGCCGACCTCTCCGGCGACGAGGTTATCGACAGCTTTCATATCGCCGAAGCCATTCAGTATCGAACGCTCGATAAAAAATACTGGCGAAGATAATCGAAATAAGATAAAGACGACGACAACCCTGTCGCCGTCTTTTTGTTTTACAAAAAAGGATAAAAACTCGGTTCTCCTTGCGACATCATCTATCGCTCGTTTCTTCTACAATGATAAAAAATTTAGATGGTGGTGCTATGGATACTGTAAACAAAGCGATAAAATCGTTCACCCTTTATTTGCGCGAAAGACTGACAAAGGACACCCTTGTTCCTCTCGTAAAACGCGCGCTTATTCAGCTTGCCGCCGGACTTCTTTGCGCCGCTCTTTCAGGGGTCAAATTCTTCGGCGGAACCTACCCCTTCGGGCTCGCCTTTGTCGTCGGTGCGTCCGACCGCTTCGCGATTGCCTCACTTGTCGGCTTTATCGTCGGTAATTGGACAAGCGCTGAAATCGCAAGCAGTTCTACATATATTGCGGCGGCGGGCGTCGTCGCCGCAACGAGATGGATACTTGCCGCGACAGCGAAAAACAAATACAGAAAAAGCAATTTTATTCCCTGCCTTGTCGCAGGTCTTCTTTCGGTTACAATAAGCGAGCTTGCCATAATGTCGCTTACTCTTTCGGCTTCCTTTTCGGCTGTACTCACCCTCGTCGGCGGCGTTTCAATGTCCGGCGCGTTCTCCTATTTCTATCGAACGGTCTTCGACGCCTTTAAAAAGCGGCGCTCTCTTACGGAGCTTTCAAGCGTTCAAAAGGCAAGTCTCGCCCTCGTTCTTTGCTCGGCGATTATGGCGCTTTATCCCATCGCAATCGGCCCGTTTTCATTAGGGCGTCTTTCAGGAATAATTATATCAATTTTCGCCGCCTACCTTCTTTCGTCGCCACTTGAAGCGTCGGTTTTCGCCGCCGTCGCCGCCGCGTTTATTATTCAGGAACCGGCCTTTGCCTTTGCCTCGGCGGGAATTTGCGTCGCCGGCTCCCTCGCTTCGCTGTTCCGAAATAAAAGCCGCGGGGCGCTTTGCTTTATCTTCATTATCACCTCGACCGTTCTCGCCTTTTGCACCGACGGATATATTTATTCGATAACCTTCATTGCCGAAATTATGTTTGGCTCGCTCGTCTTTCTCGTCACCCCGTTGAAAAATATGAACAGCACCGTATTTTCGCTCAAAAACGAAAGCGTGATAAGCGCCACGTCTGCGGTCAGCTACAAGCTCGACTGCATTTCGACCTCCATGCAGGATATCACCACTCTGCTCGATAAAACGGTTAAAATACACGACGAGCGCCCGAACACCGAAAAGCTTCTTGGCGCTACGGTGGACAAGGTTTGCCGAAGCTGCCCGGTTATGTCCTATTGCTGGGTAAAATGCTACGGCGACACGGTCGACTCGCTAAACAAGCTTGTTCCTATACTTTTAAGCAAATCGGAGGTCACGAAAAACGACCTTTCGCCTTCTCTTAAATCCCGCTGTGTCAACGCCGCCGTAATCTGCCGCGAGATTAACACCCGCTACTCCGACCACGTTCAAAGCGTCAATAAAATAAAAACCACCCAGCTTTACAAAAGCATACTTAAAAAGCAGTTCTCCGCCATATGCGAAATGCTTTCAAGCGCGAAGGACGAGCTGTCGTCCCTCCACGATTGGGACGAAGAAAAGAGCAAGAGAATTTACGACTGCGCCGTCCGTCTCGGGCTTCCGATTGAAACGGCCGGCTGTATATACGACGTAGACCGTCGCCCCCTCATAACCGTCGCCCTTTCCGACGCCATTCCCGAAAACCTCATAAAGCGTCTTACTGCGGGCATAAGTCTAATCGTCGGCTCGACGCTGTCGTCGCCAAACGTTGAAATGAAAAAGGTCGGCGTAACCCTTAACTATACCGAAAAGCCAATGTTTGCTATAAAAACCGCCACAGCGCAGATAAGCGCGGACAACAAAATGTGCGGGGATGTTTTCAGCGTCTTTTCCGACAGCAAATTCAACGTTCATATCGTGATGTCCGACGGCATGGGCACTGGGCAGACGGCGGCGAGAGACGGCGCGCTTTGCTGTGCCTTTCTGAAGCGGCTTCTCGAAAGCGGATTTCGCATAAAGCGGGCCGCCGAGCTTGCCAACGCCGCGCTTGCTCTTAGGGAGGACAGCGAAACGGCAAGCACCCTCGACGCGCTTACGATAAACGTTTTCACGGGCGAGGCGACACTTTTTAAGGCGGGCGCGTCGGCGACCTACTTCCTTCACAGCAACAAAATTAAGCGAATCGAGGGTAAAACCCTCCCCGTGGGCATACTCAATACCGTAACCTGCAAGGAGGTCGCCGTCGAGCTTGAAGAGGATGATATTATCGTTATGACGAGCGATGGGGCGGAAATAGAGGACAATATGTACATCGAGCAAACAATAAAAAATATGTATTCTAACTCGGTTGAGGAAATCTGCAAAGCCCTCATCGCGCAAGCCGAAGCGCAAAACCTAAAGCGAGACGACATAACCGTTATCGTCGCAAGGATAGAAAAAACGCCGGTTGAATAGTAATTGAACAAATAAAAGTACTATGTTATAATATCAAAGCGCACAAAATCCGCAAAAGGAGAAATGCTGTGTTAGATATTATTCGCAACTATCTAAAAATCTTTTTGGTCGCTATGCTTCCAATCGTCGAGCTTCGAGGTGCTATTCCCTACGGACTTATCGACGGACTTCCGATTATTCCAACCTTTATCGTTTCGGTTCTCGGAAATATTCTTCCCGTTCCCTTCATCATTTTGTTCGCTCAAAAGGTGTTGACCGTCTTAGCGAAGATACCGAAAATCGGCGGCTTCTTCCAAAGAATTATCGACAAGGCAACGGAAAAATCAAAATCGGAGCAATTTCAGAAATATGAGCTCCTCGCGCTTTTTCTCTTTGTGTCCATTCCCCTTCCCGGCACGGGCGCATGGACGGGCTCGCTTATCGCGGCTATCCTTCAAATAAGCTGGAAAAAAGCCCTTCCGATTATCTTCTGCGGCATAGTCACCGCGGGAATTATTATGATTCTTCTTTCGGTCTTTGTCGGCGGAGTTTTCGGGCAGCTTTTCGGCTTCGGCGATATGTCAAGCTTCGCCCTCGTTTAACAAACCAAATAAAACAGCTAACCCCTTGGCAGTTATGCCAAGGGGTTTTGTTATCTTGTTTTTTCTTTATTCTTTTTCATCGTCTTAATTATGTCGTGTCTTCGCTCATCGCGCTCGACCGCGTCCTCGATTTTTTTCTTGGTGGCTTCGGCGAAATCCCTCGAGTCCGAAAGAGGAGTCTTTGTCAACGTCCTAAGCTTCATAACCCAATCGCGCGTATCCCACAAAAGCTCCTGAATCAAGTCCTTCGTCTCGTTGAACTCGGTTATTATCAGCTCACGCGAGCTTCGAAGGTCTTCGGAAAGCGATATGGTATCTTTCTTTATCTTGTGTCTTTGGATAACCTCAAGATAACGGTTGTACGCCTTTTCGACGGCGTCCTCCCACGAAACGTATATCCTGTTCGCGGCGTTCTCTCCGATTGCTTTAAGCCTTTCACGGTCATCGCACGCTTCGCCTATCGCGTCCGCCATAGCCTCGGGCGTTTCGTCGATAATTACGCCGGTTTCGCCGTCCGTAATCCGCTCCGACGCGCAGCTCCCTTTTATGAGCAGGCTTGGGCAGTAACACGCCGCCGCCTCGCGAACGACAATCCCGTTGGTATCAAAGGTCGAGGGAAAAAGAAACAGGTCGGCAAGCGTAAAGTAATCCCGAAGAAGCTCGCGGTCGTGAACCGAGCCCGTAAAAACACATTCCTTTTCAAGACCGATTGTTTTAACGTATTCTTCGATATCCTTTTTGTCAACACCGTCGCCCACAAGGAAGAAGCGAAACTTCTTTCCCTTGCTTTTCGCTATATTTAGCCCGTCGAGCGAAAGTTTTACTCCCTTGTACCACATCATACGTCCGACAAAAAGAAAAACCGTTTCGCCGTCGTCTATTTTATATTGTTCGCGAAGCTTTTCTATCCGTTCGTCGTCCGAACGTCCAAGCGAAAAATCCGTGCCGTTTTCCATAACGATATATTCGCCCTTGTATCCAAGGCTTCGAAGATTTTCTCCCGCTCCCTCGGACACTACCCATACGTCGTCGCAGGCGTCGATATTGTTGACAAGAAAACGAATGGACGCCTTGCGGAGCTGGTCGCTCGCCATAGCCTTTTCAATATCGATATCGAACTTTGTGTGATAGGTAAAAACTATCGGCGTCCCCGTAACGCTTCTTATCATACGCGCAAGCAATGTCGAAACGAACGGACAATGCGTGTGAATGATATCGAACTGCTCGCGCTCAAGCCTTGTAAGAGCCTTGGCGTCAAACGGATACCCCGCTCGGTAACCTATGTTTTTGCTTATGTATATGCTCGGATATCGGATAACCTTAAAAGGATATTCGTCCTTTACGTCGGGATAAAACGGCGTCGCGACAACCGCTTCGCCGTATTTCTCCTCTATTATTCTCGCGTAGTTTACCGTAACATTTGCCACGCCGTCAATCGTCGGCGGAAACGAATCATTAAAAAGACCGACCTTTAATTCCTTCATATTTTCCTCTCCGGTAAATAAAACGTCCTTGCCATGATTTTAGTATAAACAAAAGCGATTTATTGTCAATTCCTGTTTTAAATATATACGATTACGCTGTTGTAGACCGAAATTATCGCGTTCCATGTGTTTCGCCCGACTATTCCGTCGGCAGTCAGTCCGAAAAGCTGCTGAAAGCGTATAACCGACGCCGCTGTCGCGTTGCCGAAGCGAGAGTCAATCGTAAGCTGATTTATGCTCGGAAAATAGGTTGCAATATAATTTAGATAACGCTGTATTAGCGCCACATTACTTCCGACGCTTCCGACGCTGAGCGACGTTCCGGGGTACGCCGTACTCCCGACCGAGGTAATGGAATTGTTGATTGAATAGTATATTCTATAAAGCTTGCTCCATGTGAGCGGCCCGATTATTCCGTCTGCCGTCAGGCTCTGGGAGGTTTGGAACGCCTTGGTCGCGCTTTCGGTATTCGGCCCGAAAATTCCGTCGACGTTTATGGGGTTTACGCTTTCATAAAAATCCGCCGCCGAGGTGAGGAGATACTGCGCGAGCGATACGTTTTCCCCCGTTGAGCCCCGCCTTAAAACCTCGCTGGGTATAGGGCTTACTATCGCGGGATTGGTTATTCCCTCGCTTCCAAGCTCAGCGAGCTTTTTGACAGCAACAAAGATATATGAAATTTTGTACCAAGTCGACTTTCCGACTATTCCGTCGGCGGTAAGATTGAAAATCCTTTGGAACTGAATAACCGCCGCCTCGGTCGCCTGCCCGAATATGCCGTCGGCGCTTCCCACGCTCGGAATAAGCGGGTAGTTCTGACGTATTCTCAAAAGCTGCTCCTGTATAACCGTCACATCGCTGCCGCGGCTGCCAAGACGAAGAGGCGTGCCGGGATAGGACTCAATCGACGCATTTCCGATAGGCGCGTCGTAAAGATTTATCGTATTTCCGTAATAGTAGCGCAAGATAGAAAGGGGCGAATATCCCTGATTCGCGAGTGAAACGGTGCCCCACTGCGAAAGTCCGGGACAGGTCGCCGTCGTTCCGTTGCAGTATTCCGAATAGTACGGGTCAAGATTGTTTCCCTTCCTCATATACACGTTAAAAATGCCGTCTACAATTTTGCTTACGTTTTCGTAAATGTTCCTTCCGTATACAAAAAACTGGTCGTAGCTCGTCGAGTTGGTGATATCGAAGGAATAGCCCTTACTTTTGTACCACTCGGTAAAAATGCGGTTTAGAACAAGGGAAATCTGGCAGTATACGTTCGCCCTTATCGAGTTGTCGGGCCATGTCGGATATATTTCCGAGCAACATACGTTTTTGATGTAGTCGATAAATCCGACAGTAACGTTCTGAGCCGACGACGACGGCGTTCCAAGGTGAACGGTGACGTAATTCGGAATACTCACAAAGCCGAGAATTCTCGCGTTCTCGGGCGGCTTGTCGGCGTCGTTGGGAAGATTGTCGCTTACCTTATGGTCGGGAATAAAGTAGTCGCTTATGAGGTCTGAGGTCGTAGCGTCGCCGCCGACCGTTCGCGGCTCAAGGTTAATCGGCACGACTGCCGTAACCCCCGCGAACACCTGAATTCCCGTAACGATTGCAAGCTTATACGCCTCCATCTCAACCGCCACCCTAACCTGGCTATAAACCTCGCCCTCGTAATTCGGATCAAGCGACAGCTCTGCGTCCGGCGCGGGAAATTCAAAATTCGTAGTTTTTCCCGAAACGTCGGTGACCCTGCTTTGAAATTCCGTTCCGTCAAGAAAGGAAGCCGTAACCAGTGCCGCTACTCCCGGCGCGCCGTCGCGCGCAAACGAAACGTCAACCCTTACATAACCTGTTTCCATAAAAATACCCCCTATTAGCATTTCACGCTATTATATGCGTGCTGTGCAAATAGGGGAACCGATTATTCAATAACGACGTAAAAGTAGTAGAGAACCGCGCCGCTTTCAAAGTCGGCGTACACCTCGTAAATATACCCGCCGCTTTCATACGGAACGACGAGCTCCTCGGCGTCGTGCATTTCATAGCTGTAACTGTCGCTTATTCTAACCTTTATGCTGTTCACGGGCTGGGAAAAGGAAATGTCAAGCTTCTCGCCGCCGAGCAATATGGCGCGTTCAAGCGAAAGCTCGACAATCGGCGTTTCCTCCTTGATGACCTTGTCGCCGAAACGAAAGCTCCAGCTATATCCGCTGACAACCGACGGTATTTCCTTCGAGTCGGCGGTAACCGTCATTTTCGGAATAGCGTAATCGGGGTTCTGTCGGTCGATATAATCCTTTAAATAAAACGCTATGACCCCCGCGAACGCAAAGAGCACGATAGCCGCAATAATTTTTTTCATAACAAAAGGACGCCTTTTCTTATTCATTCATAGGGCGTCCTTATTATATATCCTATTCAAGCAAAACGTCAACAATTACTCGACCGAGTCGTCCGCCTCATCTTCGTCTTTATCCTTGTCCTTATCCTCTTCGTCCTTCTTGTCCTCGTCGTCCGTTCCGTTTCCCGTTGCTTGCGTTTCGCCGTTGCCGGGCGCTTCGTCCTCGCTTATGCCGCCCGTATCGCCAAGGGTAAGCTTCTGGTCCATAGCGAAGCTCTCCGCCCCGTCGTACGCTACGCTATCGGTCGCTTCCGCCGGCGCCGCGTCACCCTTCACAGCAAGCCCGCTCATATATGCCGAAAGCGCCGCACAGCCGCCGATAAGCACGACGAAGACCGCCGCAATCGACGAAATCTGTTTAATCGCCGTCCTTTTTTTCTTTTTAAGCTCCGCGTCGAGCCGTTCGGTAATATTTTCGGGAGAAAGCGACTTTGGCGGCCGGACGTCGCTGAACATTGTCTTTAACCGCGCTTCAAATTCTTTGTTTTCAAATTCGTTCATCGTCTTCTCCCCCTTACTGCTTTTCAAGAACGCTGCGCATTTTTGCAATCGCTCTCATCTGCTTCGAGCGCACAGTGTTCGCGTTAAGCGACATTATCTTCGATATTTCAAGCGACGAATAGCCCTCGAGCACCGAAAGCACGACAATCGTCCTTTCCTCGCGCGAAAGGGAGAAAAGCGAGTTCATAAGGTCGACGTTTTCGCTTATCGTTTCATAGTCGCCGTCCTTCGACGACTCGACAGCCTCATTAAGCTCGCTCGTCGCCGTATAAATAAGCGTGCCGCGCTTTCTTCTCGCTTTATTATATAGAATCTTAAAAATCCAGCCGTCAAACGCCTCGTCGTTCCGCACCTTGTCTATCGAGCCGTAAACGTCGACGACGGTGTCCATAACGGTATCCTCGGCGTCTTGCCGATTTCCGAGAATATAATACGCCGCCTTAAAAAGGGCCTTATAGTATCCCTCATAAAGCTTCGCGAACGCGTCCTTATCCTTTTGTTTCGCCGCCGCGACAAGACGTAGCATCTCTTGCTTTTCCAAAGTAAACCTCATCTTGCCCCTTACAAATAAAGAGGCTTTTTTCCGTCGTTTTGTTGCACTAATTATATCCATAAATGAAATTTTGCACAAGCCCCCTTCACACCTCCCCCGCTCGCTGAATAAGATAACCAAAAAAGGAGGCGAAGAAATGCTCTATTCCTGCTGCGATCTCGATGCGCTTGTCGCAAACGCGCGGACGATTTCGGCTTTGTCAAAAAAAAAGCTTATCGCTGTGCTTAAGCACGACGCATACTCCTGCGGCATAAAGGAATGCGCCCTCGCGCTCAAGGACGAGGTTTTCGCCTTTGCGGTTGAAAATATGTCCGAAGCGAAAACGCTTCGCTCCCTTTGTCTTAACAAGAAAATATTTCTTCTGGCTCCCATAGAAAAGCACACCCTGTTTTGCGAGCTTTCCGATATCGTTCTTCCCATAGATTGTATTGATATTATTGACGCTTTGAACGACATATACATTAAACAAACAGATATTTCTCTTCGCGTGGATTTATGCGGCAGCGGAATAGGTCTTCGCGAAAGCGACTTTGAAACAGCCCTTCAAAAAATCGCGTCAACACCAAGCCTTAACCTCTTTTCGGTCTTTGTCCATTGTCCGTCGCTGTATCAAAGTCAAGACGAGGAAAAAATCCGTGCCGCCTTTTCCCGCCTTTGCCGCCGAGCAAAAAAACTGAACCGCCGCTGCGTATGTCACCTCGCTACGAGCGCGTCGTGGCGAAACGACGCCCTCGGCTTCGACGCCTTGCGCCTTGGCACAAACCTCTTTGGACTTCCCTCCTTTGACGCTCAGGACGTTTCCTTTCTTCGTCCCGTTCTCTCGCTCTATTCGAACGTCGAGCGCATTCTTTCCGTCGAGGGCGAGCTTTCCTTCTACGATTGCAAGCAGCGCCTCTCCCGCCCGACCCGCCTTGGCATAATCGGCTCGGGCTACGGATACCTTCCCGCCCTTCTCGACAAGCGCGATATCTCTCTTCTGATAAACGGCGCGTACGTCAAAACGGTGGGGAGCGTTTATATGGGACACCTGATTGTGGATTTAAGCGAAATCGAAGGGGTTCGCGTCGGCGACGCGGCTGTCTTTGTCGGAAAGAGCGGCGGCAAGGAAATTTCCGCTTTACAATTCGCAAAAAGCGTCGGCGTTTCCCCCTGCCGCTGCGAGGGTTCACTCTTCACCACCAAAAGCGCTCAAAAGATATTTCTTTCAAACGATAACTGCATTTTGAAATAGGAGGAGCTTATGAAGCCATATGTAAAAAACCGCCGTACGGGGGTCGTCCAAAAAGCCGAAACACGCCGTCTGACCGAAGCCGACCTTTCCGAGGTGCTTCGTGTACAAAAAAACTCGGTCGGCTCTCTTTCCGACGAAAGCGTCTATGTCGAGAGCGACCGGTCTGATTTCCTGAATATTTTGTCTCACGGCGAAATGCACGGTCTTTTCGTCGGCGGTGAGCTGTGCGGCGTCGCAAGCTTTCTTCTGCCGCTTGACGCAGAGCTCGCCCGGGACATCGGAATAGAAGACGACCTTTTGTGCCGCGCCTTTGTGCTCGACAGCTGCTTCGTCGCCGCTGACTATCAAAACAACGGCATAGCCCGCGAGCTCATTCGCATATGCCAAAAACGGGCGACGGAAAAATACGACGCGCTTTATCTTCTCGCAACCGTGTCTCCGAAGAATATTCCAAGCATTCTTGCCTTTATGTCCATAAACGGATTTCGCGTGCGTGCTCTTAAGCAAAAATACGGATGCAAGCTGCGATATATTTTGTGCTGCGAGTACCACTCAAAAAAGCTGTACACAGTCTATGAAAGGCTTGAAATAACGGACGTTTTCGGCATTTCAATGCGTCTTAGCGAGGGCTACGACGGTATAGCGACTTTTACGTCCGAAAAAAAAATTTACATATGGTTGGCAAAATAACTTGAAATTTTGTCAAAAACGTGGTAGTATATGTAAAAGCGACATATTTACGGATATTTTGCAGATTGTTACATCATCAGTATCGTGACTGTAACCGCAGACATAATAAAACCGACCAAATCTCCGACCACTGCGCTCGAAAGAGCGTGCCGGGTGTTTTTCACCGCCGTCACTCCGAAATAGAGCGCAAGGGTATAAAAAGTTGTTTCGGTTGAGCCCTGCATAACCGAGGCGACCCTGCCTACGTAAGAGTCGGGGTGGTTCGACGAAAGAATATCCTTAAATATGGCAAGCGCCCCGGTTCCCGATATGGGTCGCATAAGCATAAGCGGAACAACCTCTTTCGGAAGCCGAGCAAGCCCGACTACAGGTTCAAGGAATGTGGACAAAAGGTCGAGTCCTCCGCTCGCTTTGAACATTCCCACAGCGAGGGTAATAGCAATCATTGTCGGCGCGATTTTAAGAGCGATTTTTAGCCCTCCGAACGCTCCCTCGATAAACGCCTCAAATATATCCGTTCCTTTGGCAAGTCCGTAGACGACGAAAACTCCAATCGTTATAGGAATAAGCAATTCACTGGGCTTCATTATTTTTCCCTCGTTTCCTTTTGGCAAGCAAAAACGCCGTTCCAACCGCGACGACGACCGAAACCGCCGAGCTCACCCACACGGGCACGATAATATCAAGTGGGTTTTCGCTCCCCATAAGTCCGCGAAGGGTTGCGACCGTCGTCGGGAGAATTTGAAACGACGCGGTGTTTAGCACGACGAATATAACCATATAGTCGCTCGCGTACCTCGATTTTCCGTTGAGGCGGTCAAGCTCGCTCATAGCGTCGAGTGCCATAGGGGTCGCCGCCGAACCAAGCCCGAGAAGGTTCGCGGTTATATTAAGCGTAATAGAATTTATCGCCTTCGGGCTTCGCTCGCGAAGTCCTTTAAACAGCAGATTCGTCAGTGGCGAAAGCGCCTTGCTTATCACGTCGCAAAAACCCGAACGTTCTGCAATTTTCATTATCCCGCTCCAGAGCGCAAGCGTACCGCAAAGTTGAAGGCAAAGCTCGGTCGCCGAAATTCCGCTCGAAAGCACCGCGCCCGTAAGCTCGCTTGCCCGCCCCAGAAAAAGCGCAAAAACAATCGCGAGCACAACGAGCGCGCCCATAACACAGCTCATCATAACTATCACCTCATAAATAGATAGTAAAATAAGTTGAGATTTATTCATTACAAGGAGAAAGAAATCATGAAAACAAACGGCATCGTAAGAGAAATGGACAAACTTGGAAGAATCGTTATTCCAATCGAGCTTCGCAGAACGTTAGACATTGCGGTCGGCGACAGCGTTGAGATAACTTCACAAGGCGATAAGATTATTGTCACAAAGTTTGAGTCATCCTGCGTTTTCTGCAAGAGCACAAAAAACCTTTCCGATTTTGAAGGCAAGGTTCTCTGCAGCAGCTGCTTAGAAAAGCTTAAAACCCTCTAAAACGACAAAAAAGCCTCGCTTATCGCGAGGCTTTTTTTGTTGCGCTGTTTTACAGCTTAAAAATATCATTTATTGCCGAGCAAACGCCGAAATCGCGGCAATCAGGCGCGACAATATCCGCAACCGCCTTAAGCTCGTCGCTTGAATTCGCCATAGCGACGCCAAGCCCCGCGCGTCTTATCATTTCCTCGTCGTTCTTTCCGTCCCCCATAACCACCGTTTGGTCCCACGAAACGCCGAGCGCTTTTAAAACGAGGTCAAGCGAATTAACCTTATCGGTTTCTATTTTACATATATCAAAGCCGCTCTCGCTAAAAGGGATAAACCTCAAATCAGCCGCAAGGCGCGAAAACTCCCCGATAACCCTTTCGCTCGAAACAACGAAGCCTCCAAGAGGCAGCTCCCCGTCATTTCTTTCAGGCGCTGACTTTTCGCGAAAGCCCTCCATTTCAAAGGCGATTTTATATGGCTCATATTCCCGATAGATAAGCTTTTTTCGCTTATTCTCGTAAAAAATATAGTAGCCGTCAAGATAGATAAGCTTAAGCTGTACGCCAAGCCGCTCGCTTGTCGCAAGAAGCTTATCAAGACTTTCCCTTGAAAAGCTGTTTTGAAAAAACACTTCCCTGTCCTTGTTAAGAACACACGCTCCGTTTACGCAGACGATATAGTCATATTTGAGGCGTCCGAGAACGTCGCTCGACGTCCTGACAGGCCCGCGTCCCGTCGCGATAATTATTTTTACGCCCGTCTTTTTAAGTCGGTTTATCGCCTTCACCGTTTTATGGGGCACGCGCCTTCCGCCTCGCGGAAGCAGCGTGCCGTCGATATCAAAAACCGCCGCCTTATATTCCATTCGTGTTTTTCCCGTCCGTCGTATTTTTTCCCGTGCTTAACTTTAGTAGGATTATAACATAAAAATACATTGCAAGCGAAAAAAATTAGTGATAAAATGTCTTTACTGCCCTTTGGGCTATTATTCCAAATTGAAAAACGGGAGAAGTCAATGAAAGTAATAGTATGTGAGAATTACGACCAAGCGAGCGAAAAATGCGCCGAAATATTTGCCGAACAGCTAAAAGCCAAGCCCGACAGCATTTTGGGGCTTGCTACGGGTTCAACTCCGATAGGAACCTATAAGGCTCTTACAAAAAAGTACGAAAACGGCGAAATAAGCTTTAAAAGGGTTAAGGTTTTTAATCTTGACGAGTATTATGGAATACCAAAGACCCACGACCAAAGCTATGCATACTTTATGAAGGATAACCTCTTTGACCATGTAGACATCGACCAAGCCAACTGCAACATCGAGGACGGTATGGCGAAGGACTACGAGGCGGAGTGCAAAAGATACGACGACCTTCAGGCGGCGACCTGCGACGGGCTTGACGTCCAGCTTCTCGGAATCGGTCCGAACGGACACGTCGGCTTTAACGAACCCGCCGATTTCTTTACCGCCGGAACCCACCGCGTCGAGCTTGAGGATTCTACAATCGAGGCTAACGCGCGATTCTTCGCAAGCAAAAGCGACGTCCCGACAAGCGCGCTTACCGTCGGTATGAAAACGATTATGAGCGCGAAGCACGTTGTACTTATCGCAACCGGCGCGGCGAAAATCTACGCCGTAAACGCTATGCTCAACGGCCCTGTTACGCCGAAGGTTCCCGCTTCGATTTTACAGCTTCATCCAAACGTCACCGTTATCGTCGACAAAGCGGCTATGGGAAAATAAAAAAGCACATTAAAAAATCGCCTCACTTTTTGTGAGGCGATTTTCAATTTGTAAACTAATCGTCAAGCAGACCTTTTTTGTAAAGTATGCGTGAAACAACTATCGCGACTATCGCGCCAACGGGCACCATAACACCGACGAGCCCCTGCTCCGCGATAACGGGAAGCGCGATAAAAAGCACAAGCATAAATATAAGCGGCGCCAAAGCAATCTTCCAGTTCTTCGAAACATAAACGACCGCCAGCGCACCGAAAAGCGCGGGAAGTATGTTGTCGAAGGCGGGCTGAAGCATATCCGACTCAAGGAAGGGTTTAATTTGTCCGAGAAGAAGAACGCCAAGCGCAATAATCGCCGTCGTAACCATAGCGGAAACCGCGATAGCGATTGAGGATATTACCTCTCCCTCCTCGCTGCCGGGTTCGACTCCCGCCGTTTCCATAGCGTTGAGCGCGCACGGAACCTTGAGGTTCGTAAGGTTTCCCGTGACAAAGCCGAGGTAGCTCCCCGCCGTTCCCAGCATAGGCACATAGGTGAAAAATTCAATGATTCCTATCGTCCAGAAAATCGGAAGAACGCCAAGCAATCCTCTTAACACATCCAATATCTTCGGCCAAGCGTTATAGCGAATACAAATCGCCGTCGGAACCGCCAGCATCATAATAATCGCGAAAACCGTCCATACGCGACCTACGGCGTGTATTGACTCGCGATAGCTTTTTTCTTTTATTTTATTCATTTTATGTTCCCCCTTACGCCAAAGAATTAACGAGATTTGTTATCGGAATGGAAAGCGCCATACCGCCAAGAAGACTTATGGGAAGTGCGTAATCGGTTATCCAACGCGCTCCCGTCTTCTTTTGAATAAGGCCGCAAATTAACATAAGTATTGCCGAAACAATAAGCACAAACACAGGAATCCAGCCGACAAGACCGCTTCTTATGTCGGCGAAGACCGAGCCTAAGAAGGCGGATATCATTCCGAGAAAGAGGCTAGCCATAAATATTTCGCCCCACCTTTGGTCTCTCGCCTTAATTTTTATAAGACCGTTTTCAAGCTTTTGGGCGAAAAACAAAACCAGCACAAGACCGATTATTATGCCAATGGTCATAACCCACGCGATAGCCGTGAAGTTAGTTGCGTTCGTAATAAGGTTGGAAAGGCTCTCTCCAACCGCCTCAGATGCTGTTTTTGCCGCCGCCGTTTCATAGGTTATTGCGCCGATAACCGAAAGCCGAAGCCACGGAAAGGGAAAGCCAAGCGAGCGCGAAAGGGCGATTACGCCCAAAAGAATGGCGATAGCGGGTGCAATAGTGAAAATGCCTGCCGAAATGGCCGTGCTTTTCAGCTTTTCCTTGCTCATTCCGAGCTCCTTGCCGCGTTTTATCGCCCGAATAAGAAAATATATCGACTCGACGATAACAAAGGCGACTACGATAGCGACAATAGCGTACATAAAGCCGCTATTGGGACTAAAATTCATATCCAACTTTAACTCAACTCCTCAACTGTTTTTAGTTTTAAAGTAATTTTATCAGCATATTCCCGAGTTTTCAATCGTTAAAAGCTTTATTGTGGTAAAGCGCAAAAAAATACCGCCCTTTTTGGCGGTATTCACAATCAATCTATCCTATTGTGTCGATTAACTCGCGAAGTCTATGCTCAAAGCGAACGCCGAAGCGAAAATCCGTATTCTCGTTCGCTGCCCCGTCGCCCGCGCATTTTGCCGTAAAATCCGCCGCGATAACCGCGCTTTTTTCAAGTCGGTTTCCCTTCACAAACGCAGAAACCAAAACGCTTGCGAAGAGGTCGCCCGTTCCGTAAAAATTCGCCGCCGCATACGGGTTCGAATGACAAAACGTATCTCCCGTTTCACCGTTGAAGCCCATAATCGCCATTTTATCCTTCTCAAAACGAAGTCCCGTTATAACCGCGCTTTTCGCGCCGCTCTCGCAAAGTCTCATCAACAATTCTTTAACATAAGCTTGGTCATAAGCCTGTCTATGCGGAACGCCGAGCATAAGCTCCGCCTCGGTCAGGTTCGGAATAATTATATCAGCCTTAGCGCAAAACGACGCCATAAGCGCGGGATATTCGTCATCATAGCCGCCGTAAAGCCTGCCGTTGTCCGCAAAGGCGGGGTCGACGATAACCGCCGCGCAGTTGGCTGCAAGGTCGTCGATAAGCCGCTCGGTCTGCTTAAGCTGTGCGCCGCTTCCAAGATACCCCGTATAAAACGCGTCAAAGCGAAGCCCAAGCTGTTTATATTGCTTTGCCGCGCTTTTCGTTATATCAACGGTGCTTTGTACAGTCGCGCCGCTAAAGCCCGTATGTGTGGTAAGAAGCATACTCGGAACAAAACAGCACTCTATGCCAGCCGCCGAAACGACCGGTATAGCCGTCAGCGCGGAGCACCGCCCGACAAAGGACAAATCCTGTACCATCAATATCCTTTTCTGTTCGTTTTCGCTCATAAGCCCTTTCCTTCTTTTTGAAATCGTCTTTCCGCTTTAAGTGTATATACCGAAAAAGCTTTTGTCAAACAAAAACGGGCGGATTTCTCCGCCCGAAGGGTCATTTTTTCATAAACCGCGAAAGGAACTCCTTCGTTTGCTGTTCCTTCGGGTTTTTAAAGATTTCCGACGGCTTTCCGCTTTCGCAGATTACGCCGTTGTGCATAAATACCACCTTGCTCGAAACGTCGCGAGCGAACGCCATTTCGTGGGTTACGACTATCATCGTAAGTCCCTCCTTGGCAAGACTAATCATAACGTCAAGAACCTCGCCGACCATCTGGGGGTCAAGTGCGCTCGTCGGCTCGTCGAAAAGAAGCACCTCGGGCTGCATAGCCAATGCTCGGGCTATCGCGACGCGCTGCTTTTGTCCGCCCGAAAGCTGGCTTGGCTTGGCGTTTATGTAGGGCGCCATACCGACCTTTTCGAGGTAATAAATCGCGTTATCCCGCGCCTGTTCCTTGTCGAGCTTAAGTATCTTTCTCTGCCCGACTATGCAGTTGTCAAGGGCGTTGAGGTTGTTAAAAAGGTTAAAGCTCTGGAATACCATACCCACCTTGGAGCGATAGGCGGGAATGTTGATTTTTTTATCGGTCACGCTGCTCCCGTGAAAAAGTATTTCGCCGCTCGTCGGGGTTTCAAGCAGATTAATACAGCGAAGCAGGGTCGATTTACCCGAACCCGAAACGCCGATTATACTTGTCACGTCGCCCTTATTGACGGAAAAATCTATATCCTTTAAAACCGTGTTGTCGCCGAACTTTTTGCAAAGATGATTGACTTCAATAATGTTTTCGCTCATTTTAACGTCTCCTTCTTCGGTTTTTCGATATAGTTTGTCATGCCGCTCGTGTGGGCAAGGGTGTCGGTTGTCGCAAGGTCGTAGTTTTCAGGCCCGTCCATTTTCTTCTCCATTTTGCGCAAAATCCAAGAGAAGAATACCGTCATTATAAGGTACATCGCCATTGTAATCGTAAAGGTTTCGAAGAAGAGATAGTATGTCCCCGCGACCGACTTTGAGGCGAAGAAGAGCTCGACCACGCCGATACAGGCGAGAACGCAGGTATCCTTTATGTTGATAATAAGGTTGTTTCCGATTTGGGGCATTATATTTCGAAGCGCCTGCGGAAGAATGACGTTTGTCATTGTCTGAACGTGGGTCATTCCGATTGCCTTGGCGCCCTCGGTCTGTCCTTTGTCTATGGAAAGTATTCCGCCTCTGACGGTTTCCGCCATATAAGCGCCGGTATTTATCGAAACAATAAAGAACGCGGCAAACTCTCTTGACATATCAATGTTGAACACTATCATCGCGCCGTAATAGATAAACATCGCTTGTACCATCATCGGCGTTCCGCGGAACACCTCGACATAAATCGTGATAATGAAGTTGACGACCTTAAGTACAATTTTTTTGAAAAGCGAGTCGTTTTTTTCAATCGGAATTGTCTTGATTATTCCACACAGAAAACCGATTATGCAGCCTATCGCCGTTCCGACGAAGGCAATCAAAAGTGTGCTGCCCGCGCCGCGAAGCATAGACTCGCCGTAGTTTTCGATAATATATCCTATTCTTTCGAGATATCCGCTCGGTAGATTAGTGCCCATTTGTTTTATCCTTTCAAAACGGCTATGTCGGGGTACGGATAATCCGCCCCCGACGTCGTTAAATATGCGTTGGAAAATTCAGTTTACAGGTTTGCCGAAAGCTTGATAGCCTCGTTCATCATATCGACAAAATCCTCTTCGGTAAGACCGGAAAGAGCGTCGTTGAGAAGGTTAAGAAGCTCGGTGTTGCCCTTTTGAAGCGAAATGCCGATGTTGATTTCCTCTTCGGAAACAACAAAGTCCTCAGCCGAAAGGTCAATCATAACAAGGTCGGGGTTCGCCGCCATTGCGCCGAGAGCCGCAGGCTGGTCGCAAACGACGAGGTCGCATTTGCCCGAAGCGAGCATAACGAACATAGAAGGCACGTCCTCCTGCGCGGGAAGAATGTTCGCGTCCTTTATCTGGGGAAGGCATACGTCATACCAAACGGTGTTAATCTGCGAGGTGCAGGTCGCGCCCGCGAGGTCGGAAAGCGACTTGGCGTTAGCGTAGGCGCTGTCCTTGGTCGTAACGGCGTGGATAGAAGCATAGTAGTAGGGCGTGGTGAAATCAACCGTCTGAAGACGCTCGGACGTAATTGACTGTCCGGCTATAACGCAGTCGACCTTGCCGGCCTGAACGGCGAGGGGAAGCGAGTCCCAATCGGACTTTACGATTTCGACGTCATAGCCGATTTTGTCGGCTAAGTATTTCGCCATCATTACGTCGTAGCCGTAGGCATAGTCGGGGCTTCCCGAAATCTGAACAGCTCCGTTAGCGTCGCTCGACTGCGTCCAGTTATAGGGCGCATAGCCACACTCCATAGCGACGGTTAAAACCTTGTCGTGAAGAACGTCTTTTTTCGCGCAGGCAGTAAAGCTGAGCGCTAAAACTAAAACCAAAACAAGTGCAATAATTCTTTTCATCATTTTTTCCTCTTTCTTTTTTGTGGATAAAAAATACCGTGAACACCTCACGCTTAATGTGAAGGTTCCACGGCTTCGTATCTTTCTTAAAAAATAAGGAAAATAGTTGCTTGCCAATGATAGCTCTCCACATAAAGTGACAGTTCGCTGCATTTTCTGCAACGACCCAGCAACGCATTTTAAAAGGCAAAACACATCGCTTCGGCAAAAAACCCTTTCACCTGTCGGCAGACGCCCTTGTCCGTAATTGCCGACGCTACTCTTGCTTTTTGCGCCTCTATCATTGTGTTGACCGAAAAAGGTCAATACAATAAAAGTATTCTACCGACAACGTTAGCACAAAGCCCCTTTGTTGTCAACACATTGTACAAGAATTGTAACTGTTTTTTTACTATTTGGCGAACTTCGCCGCGAAATGTCACATTCGCTCTTTTTTGTGATATTATTTTTAATGCACTCTAAATTACAAACAAGGAGCCTACTTATGAAACTCAACACTAAGAGAACCGTTCTTGTCGGTCTTGCTTTTATGTCGATATGCGCCTTTTGGCAGGTATACGACGGCATTATCCCATTGATATTAAAATACACCTTCGGCTACGGCGACACCTTTACAAGCTCAATTATGGCGGTGGACAACATCTTAGCGCTGTTTATGCTTCCGCTTTTCGGTGTGCTGTCCGATAAAACCCACACAAAAATCGGCCGCCGTATGCCATATATTTTATGCGGCACGGCGCTTGCCGTCGTATCTATGATAGTCATTCCCTTCGCCGACCAAGCGAAGAACTTTATACTTTTCTTCATCGCTCTGGGTGTCGTGCTCGTCTCTATGGCGACATACAGAAGCCCCGCCGTCGCGCTTATGCCCGACGTAACGCCTAAGCCCCTTCGCAGCCAGGCGAACGCCATAATAAACCTTATGGGCGCTGTGGGCGGCACGATTATGTTAGGTCTAATCACCTTTCTTGTCCCGAAGGTGGACAACCCCGACTACACGACGGTTTTCCTTATCGCCGCGGGCATTATGGTCGTGTGCGTCACCGTTCTTTTCTTTACCGTCAACGAGCCGAAAACCGTTGCGCTTATGCGCGAGGAAAGCCGCTCTGTCGGAATAGAGGAGGAGCCTAAAGAAAATGAAAACGGTGAAAGCGACAAGCTTCCCAAGGACGTTCTCAACAGTCTTATCCTCATAGTCGTCACGGTCGCCCTGTTCTTTATGGGCTACAACGCCGTCACGACCTCCTTCTCGCGCTATTGCATCGAGGTCTTTGGGCTAAAGGGCGGCGGCTACGCCACGGTTCTGACTATCGCCCAAATCGCGGCAATTCTCGCCTATCTTCCCGTCGGCTTTGTCGCAGGCAAAATCGGCAGAAGAAAAACGATTATGATTGGTCTTGCGCTTATGGCGATTTCCTTTATCGGCGCAACCTTCGTCTCGGCGATTACCCCCGCCGTTTATATTCTCTTCGCCCTCGCGGGCGTCGGCAACGCCTTTGTCGTCGTCAACACCCTCGTTATGGTCGTTGAAATGAGCAAGGGCGCAACTATCGGAAAATTCACGGGGCTTTACTACACCTTCAGTATGGCGGCGCAGATTGTTACACCCGTCGCGTCAGGCGCCGTGCTTGAGTTCGTAAGCTACCGCTATTTGTTCCCGTATGCGGCGTTTTTCGAAATTCTCGGCATAGTCACGATGATTTTCGTCAAGCACGGCGACAGCAAGCCGATACCCAAGAAATCTGTTATTGAAGCCTACGACGTAGAGGACTGATTGACAAAAAAATCTGTAAGGAGGTAGCGATGGCGGATAAAAACGAACTCCTGCATGAATATCACCCGTATGAAGACGAATATGTCAGAAACAATATTTCGCGCACCGGCAAAAAGTCTTTAAAAATGACAGCGCTTAAATTAGCCGCGGCGGCTTCTGCCGTGACCGCCCTCGTTTTCCTCGGGCAGCTTGGTGTGCGGTGCACCCTCGCCTCGGTCGGCTGTGACGCCGCCGAGGTTAAAGCGCATATATATAACGCCGGCGAAGCGCCCGACGCAAAAAGCGGGATAAGATATATTCTTGAGGACGGCGAAAAACAGGTCGCCGCGGGGAATATTGCCTGTGTCGACGAGCTGCTGTCTTTTTCCGACCTTTCGCCCGACACAAAATATCTTTTAAGCTTTTTTTCCGTCTCCGACGATTTCACCTCGCCCATAGGACAATACCGCTTTAAAACCCTTACGGGAGTCTTCGTCCTTCCCGCCGCGCTCAATATTCCAAAGAAACCCGAGCTCTTTACGTCGAACGCGGTTGAGGTAGACCCGCCGCCAAGCGAAATCCTTGTCGCGGAGCCGGTTCTTCCTTCTAAAATCAACCCCGCGTCCAATCCGATTACTCCTCCCGTCAAGCCCGCGCTTACTCCCCCCGCCTTGATGACCTCGGCGCTAATCTTTTCATCTGACGGAATATACCTTGAATTTTCGCTCACGCCAAACGATGCAACCAACCTGTATTATACTTTCTCCGTTAATGGCGTCGCCGTTTCGACGGTCTCCGAAGCTGATTTTTCGGCGCTCGGTTTTCACAATTATGCATATGTAAACCCTGAACAAGTGGGTGCGGGAACGAACCTTCTTCACCTTGAAGTTTTTTATCTGCTTGACGGCGTTTCGCAGAGTCTTTCAATCGAAAAGACCTTTTCAACCGTTATCGTTTCGACGCCGAGCTCTCTTAATATGAGCTCGGCCGTAACCGAGAGCGGCGTTGCGCTTTCCGGCAGCGCGGCAACCTACAGCTGTGACAATGCCTTCGGAAGCGCTACCCTCACGGGAGTGACGGTCGCCTATACAAGCGTTGCGAACGCCACCGTGACCCAAACCCTTTCCGACTCGGAATACTCGGTCAACAGCGGCTCAATAAGCGTAAGCACCCTTCCGCTTGCCGAAGTTCCTCACAGCTCGCCCGTTGAATTTCGATTTATCTTTTATTTCGACTGGCTGCCAAAGAACAGCGTCAGTTCCCTCCCGCTTACGCTTGAACGCACCGTAAGCATAAATGTCACATAAGAGAGGACAAAAACCATGAAACCTATAAACAAATCCGTAAAAAGACAAATCGCCATGCTTTTTGTGTTTGCCGCGATTCTCGTCATACTCTTCAATCCCCAATGGATTCCCTTTTTGAGCGACGATACGGTTATGGCGATTCGCACCTCGACAGCAAATATGTTCGAGAGTGAAACCGACGGGAAAGGCGCACTGTTCGTTACGCTGCCGAAGGTCGTTAATCTATTTATCGCCTTTGCTATCGTATTTTTGTGCAAAAACATTCTAAACATCATCATTAAAAGATGCAGCCCGAAAAACAGCCGAAGCCAAACGGTGGCGAGCCTTCTTGTAAGCGTGGTTAAGTACACCGCGGCGTTCGTCGTTATTGTCTGGGGACTTTCCATTCTCGGGGTCAACCTGACGGGTATCTTCGCGAGTCTCGGCATACTCGGTCTTGTCGTCGGATTTGGCGCCCAAAGCCTCATTGAGGACATAATAACGGGCGTGTTCATTATCTTCGAGGGACAGTATAACATCGGCGATATCATAATTCTTGACGATTTTCGCGGCGTTGTTCGAAAAATAGGCGTTCGTACCACGACCATTGAGGACGTCGGCGGAAACGTGAAAATCGTAAACAATTCCGACATTCGCAACCTTCAAAACCGCTCAAATAATACGTCGGTCGCGATATGCGACGTCGGCATAAGCTATGACGAAAGCCTTCCCCGAGTGGAGAAAATTTTAAATGACGCCTTCCCCGCAATATTAAAAGCGAACGAGGACGTATTCAAGGATAAGCCTATTCTTCGCGGAGTTCAGGAGCTTGGCGCTTCGGCGGTCATTCTGAGAATAACGGTCGATACCTCCGAGGAAAACATCTTTATCTCTAACCGCCGCCTCAATCGAGAAATCAAGCTTCTTTTTGACAAAAACAAAATTGAAATTCCCTTCAATCAGCTGGTTCTTCACGACGCGGATAAAAAGTAATCTACGGGAGGTATACCTGTTTGGCTAACATCAAAAAGCTTACCCTGCTTCATTCGAACGATATGCACGGCGACTTTCTCGCCGAAAAAATTGACGACAAGCTGGTCGGCGGCGTTTCCATGCTTTCGGGCTACCTTAATAAGGTGCGCTCGGAGGAGGAAAACACCCTGTATGCTATCGCAGGCGATATGTTCAAGGGCTCGATTATCGACAGCGAATTCCGCGGGGTATCTACAATCGAAATTATGAATATGCTTTCTCCTAATATTGCGACCCTCGGAAATCACGAAATAGACTATGGCATAGCTCACCTTCTTTTTCTCGAAAAATGCGCGAAGTTTCCGATAATCAACGCGAACCTGTTCATAAAGACCAACCACGTCCGTCTTTTTAACCCGTATAAGATTATTGAAATCGGCGGGCTTAACATAATGTTTATCGGTATTATAACCGAAGAAATTTTAGCCCAAACAAAAACCGAAGGCATAATCGGCTCCTTTGTCGACGTGCGGGAGGCGGCAAGGGAAATCGGCGTCATCTGCGACAACTACAAAACAACCAAGGTCGATTATACCGTCATTCTTTCCCACATCGGCATAGAAGAAGACAAAAAGCTTGCGGCTCTTCTCGACAAAAACCTCCGCGTCGACCTTATTATCGGCGGCCATAGCCACACCTTTATGGACGAGCCGATAACGGTTAACGGCATAGATATCGTTCAGGCGGGCACGGGCACAGACCTTATCGGGCGCTTCGACCTTGAGTTTGACCTTGATAAGAAAGCGCTTGTTTCAAAGAAGTGGAAATGCGTTCCCATAGACGACAAGCACTGCCCGACCGACCCCGTGCTTGAGGAGGTGCTTCATCGCTACAAGTCGCAGACCGATGAAAAGTATTCACGTATTATCGCCAAGCTTCCAAAGACCCTTACCCATCCCGCGAGAACTATGGAAACGGCGCTTGGCAATCTTTTCGCCGACCTGCTTCAGGTTGACTCCTCCTTTGACGTTATGCTCTACGGCTCCGGAAGTATTCGCAAAAAGGAGCTTGGTCCAATCGTCACCTATCAGGACCTTCAGGAATGCTGCCCCTATGACGACCCGATTTATATGCTCGAGGTCACCGGCTCGCAGTTTATCCATATGATGAGCTTTATGCTTCGTGAGCAGGCATACGAGGGCGACCATACCGAGTTCTATCAGGTGTCAAAGGGTATGCGTATGGTGTGGTCAAGAAAAGACCAGAAATTCAAGGAATTTACCCTTAACGGCGCTGAAATTAAAAGCGACGACCGAATAAAGGTCGCCCTTCAAAAATATCATTTTTCAAACTTTGACGACTTCTTTGACGTCCCCCTTTCAGAGGTTGAAAAAAATCGCAAATCGCGAATTGTCGCGAACTCCTGCTTTTGTATCTTTGAGGAGCTTCTTGTGAACTCGGTCGGGCTTGATTCCGACGTTGAGGGAAGAATAGTTATTCTCGACAAATAGTCGCTTTTTTATAGTTGCACCCCCTCGCTTTTTGTGAAGGGGGTGTTTTTTCGCTTCTTTCACTTCTCTTTGGTCTATGGTTATAAAATATTTGAGAAAGACCTTTTCCGACTCGGAATTTCTGATAAATATTTTAATAATATCCAAGAAAAACGACATAGTAATACAAAAAAATATAAAAAAACAATAAATATTTTAGTAAATATCCAGAAAAGTAGTGAAATTGCATTGAAAGTGTGTCATAATGTAACCAATAGGCAAATATGTGGTTTTTGACCGTGGGGGGCATTATGAGCAAATCCGACAACACAAAAGACAACAAAAAGATTTCCTTGGAAAAGTCTTGGGATAACCTTGAGCTGTCGCATAAGATTGAAAGCGTTGCCGGTAAGGATTCGTCCGCGTCGCGAAACAACGACGTCATAAATATGCTCCTCGTCGAGGGCATTCGCCCCGTCCTTTTTGACTGGAACGTCGAAACCGGAAAATGCACAAAAAGCGACAGCGCGTCGGAATATGTCCTTTTCGATAGTTCGATTCCCGACATCTTCAGCAATCGTGTTTCCGCCGACGCGGTACACAAGGACGACCGCGCCAAGCTTCTTGAGGAAATAAGAACGAAAAAAGAGCTTGACGACCCCCGCGTTGAAATCACCCTGCGTCTAAAGAAAAAATCCGGCACATATGCGCTGTGTCGCCTTACGATAACCTATTTTAAAAATGACGACGGCGTATTAAAGCGCGCTATCGGAACGATACGCGAGGTCAGCATTTCCGACACGGCCGCTGACATTCAATTAAAGGCCCTTACGTCCTATATGGCGGCTGGGGTTATGATGCTTGAGGTTCGCAAAGACCGACTTTCGCTCATATATGTCAGCGAAAGCTATTTTACTATGTCCGGGCTTACCCGGCAGCAGCTTACAGCCTTTGAAAAAGACCCGTTGAAGGTCATTGAACCGACGGATTATGAGAATCTTTTTTCTCAACTCACCCGTTCGCTAAAGCGCAACGAGGTTGTCGACGTGTCCTATCGCGTAAACTACGGCGACGTTCAAAAATGGCGTCACGCGCGCGCGGTGAATATCCCATATGACAAGTCGGACTATCCCGTCTTTATCGTTGTACTCACTGATATTACCGAAATGAAGCAGCAGGAGCTTGAGCTTAAAACCGCCAACGACCGCATTAATCTTGCGTTTTCCCTGCTTTCCACCTTAATATGGGAGCTTGATTTCAAGACCAACCGCTTAACCCTTTGGAAGCCGTTCGGCGACTTCAAGATAAGCGTTGAAACCTTTGATAATTTTGAAAAAGACCTAATTAGCCTTGGCATTATCCACCCTGACTCGGTCAAGGATTTCCTTGAATACGTCAGCATAATGAAATCGGGAGCGAAAAGCGGAAACGGCGCGATTATTATTAAGGACTCCGCGGGAAGATACGTCTGGGCGAAGGAATCGTATCGTGTCGTATACGACGACGCGGGCGTCGCTCAAAAGGCGGTCGGCACGTCGGAAGAGCTTCCGAATATAGTCGACGAAAAAACCCAGTTTCAACAGGAGGAGCTTATTCAGTCGGCGCTTAAGGAAAAGCTATTCTCGGTTTCACGCGTCAACCTTTCGAGCGGCGAGGTCGAGTTCTTCTACTTTGACGGCAACGACCATATGAACGCCCTTAAAGCAAAAACCCACGAGGAATTTATTAAGCTTTCCGCTAAGGGTATCTTCGGCGAAGAGGACAAATACACCTTTGGCAAAAGATTTTCAAAGAAGGCGCTTGTCGAATCCTTCGAAAAGGGCAACCGTTGGTTCGGGCTTGATTATAAGCGCAAGAACAAGGCGGGCAAAATCGCGTGGTACACCGTGCTTGTTCACCTTATCAACGACCCGTTGAGCGGCGACCTTTACGGCTTCGGATACACCCTTAATGTGAACGAGCGCAAGGAGCGTGAGCTTGCCCTGCCGCAAAAGGTGGAGCGCGACTCAAACGCAATGGTTTACACTAAGGAAACGGTTAAAGCTTTCATATCGAACCTTACCGAAAACGAAAAGAATAAAAACAAGCTCTGCGCGTTTTTGCTCATAGATATAAACGGAATTGACGAAATAAAGGAGAACGTCGGCATAAACGTTGCCGGACGTGTTATTTTCCTCATCGGCCGTCTGTTCCGCGTTCTGTTTGACAACGAGGGCGTTATAGGAAGAATGCGCGAGGACCGCTTTGCCGTTTTCCTTCCCGCAGTGCTTTCCGCCTCGGACGCCGAGATAAAATCCAAGGAGCTTGTCCACACTATCCAGTCCTCCTTCGCTGAATCCGACGTCAACGAAAAAATTGATTTTTCGGTCGGCATCGCTGTGCTCAATTACAACGACGCTACCTTCAGCTCGCTTTACGACAGCGCCGACAGCGCGCTTGAACGCAACAAGCGTCAGCTTCAGGGCAACCAGTTTACCCTTTTTGACGCACAAAAGGAGTATTCAGACGAAACCTCCTTCCTCATTCTTTCCGAAGGTCGGTTCGTTGAGAAAGAGTTTTCGATTAATTCCAAGGTGCACGACCAGACTATGCTCACCTCCTTCTTCGCGTGCGCCTCTTATATCGCGAACAACGAAAACATCGACGTTGCTATGCGTAACTTCCTTGAGGAAACGGCGAAGTATTACAAGTGCGACCGCGTTTATATTTTGAGCATATCCAACGACCTTAAGACTGTCAACGGACTTCACGAATGGCGAAAATCTATGTATCGCCCGACTCTTGATTTGACAAAAAACGTTTCGATAAACAAGCTTCCCGCCGTCAAGAAATCGCTTGATACCCTTCATACAATTATTCTTCAATCTGTTAACCTTGAAAACGAGGAATCAAAGAGTGACAAAACCTTCATTTCCTCGCCGATAATTAAAAATTCAAGCGTAATCGGCTTTATTTGTATCGACAATCCCACCAAGCACAGCGACGACATCGCGCTTGTCTATTCGCTCACCTCGCTTTTGTCGGTACTAAAAACCTTGACTCAAAACAGCGCGGAAAAAGAGCTTATCGCGTCGGACTACGACGCCCAGACAAACCTTCTAAACCGCACCCGTTATTGGCGCGACGTAACGTCTATGCAGCCCGACGCTCTTTCGTCGCTCGGCGTTATTTTTGCCGACGTCAACGGACTTAACAAGCTCAACAAGGAGCTTGGCACAGAATACGGCGACGGCATAATCAATTTTGTTGCCAACAATCTTCGCGAGATTTTCGGAGGCGACAGCGTCTACCGCATTTCGGGCGACGAGTTCGTTTCTCTTTCGAAAAACATTACCAACGAGGAATTCAACAAGCTTGCCGAGCACCTTCGCAACAACTTTGAATTCACCCACCCAAGCACGATAAGCGTCGGCTCAACATGGTCGGACAGCGGCATTAACGCACTTAAAATGGTCGACCACGCCGAAAGCCTTATGCATATGGATAAGCAGTCGCATTATCGCAAGCAGGAGGACGCCGGAAACCGCGAGCGCCCAAGGGTTTTACAAAACCTTCAAAAGTCGATAAACGACGGTATGTTCAAGGTTTATTTACAGCCCAAGGCAAATATTAAAACGGGCGAAATCGTCGGTGCGGAGGCTCTCGTGCGCCTTTTCGACCAGAATCAAGGAATAGTGTCCCCCGACAAGTTTATTCCGCTTTTCGAGAAAGAACAGGTCATTAAACACATCGACTACTTCGTGCTTGACCATTCGCTTCAAATTATGGACGGCTGGAAGAAGGCGGGCAAAACCCTTATTCCGATTTCAGTCAATTTCTCGCGGGATACCCTTCTTGACCCCTCGTCGCTTGCGTATACGCTTGATATTTGTTCCCACTACGACATACCCCTCGATATGATAGAAATCGAGATAACCGAAAGCATAGGAAATATTGAACGCTCAACTATGTCTAACGCCTGCGAGCAGTTTATTAAACAAGGCTTCCTGCTTTCGCTCGACGATTTCGGCTCGGAATATTCAAGTCTTTCGGTTCTGTCGGCGATAAACTTTCATTCCCTTAAGCTCGACAAATCGATAATAAGCGATATTGTTACCAACCAAATGAGCAACTACATTGTCGAAAGCACAATTCGCCTTTGCAAGGAGGCGGGAATGATAAGCGTCGCGGAGGGCGTCGAAACCGAGGAGCAGTTAAACGCCGTAATGGAGCTCGGTTGCGACATAGCGCAGGGCTATTTCTTCAACAAGCCAATCCCCCCGGAGGATTTCGAGGAAAAGTACATAAGATAAGAAAAGACCTCTTTGCCGAACGGCAAAGAGGTCTTTATTCTTTTCTTACCACTTCGATGCTTCGGGAAAGCAGTGGGTATGTGTGGGAGCGTACACTCGGTAGCCGTCGCACATTCCTTTAAGCTTTTTTAAGCCAAGGCAAACCGCCCGAAGCTTCATATATCCCATTACGTCGCAAAGCGATTTGTCGTCGAACTGCGACGCATGGCAAATAAGCGCTTCTTTTTTTATGTGAAAATATTTTTTTATCGGAACGTATATGTTGGGGCGGTCGGTGTAATAAAACGCCGTCGCCTTCGGTGAAAAGCAGTCGTCGACGCCAAATCCTCTCATTATCGGAAGATACGGGCACATATTCATCGCGTATTTCGTCGCGTTCCCGGTTTTGATATGGTCGGCGTGAAACTCCGAAATAACGTCGGGGTCGGCTGTAAAAACTACGTCCGGCTTAAATGAAACTATCTTCTTTGCGAGTTCAACCGCCAAATCTTCAACCGAATAAAGCCCGCCGTCGTGAAAGGGAAGAAAGCTCACGTCCTCTACACCCAAAAGCTTTGCCGAGGCTTTCGCCTCGTTTTGGCGCACCGTCACAAGCTCGTCGCCAAAAAGCTTTTCGTCAAGCGCCCCCATGCGGCCGTCGGTCGCGATAAGAAAAGCGACCGTCTTGCCCTCTTCGGTAAGCTTTTTTACCGTCGGAGCGCAGGACAGCTCTATATCGTCGGGATGCGGTCCGATAAACAAAAACCTGTCGAAATTCATAATTTTCGGAATTGGAATCACTCTTTTTAAAATAAAATTTATCATCTGTTTTTCCCCCTTTCACGCTGTCGTTTTGATATATCCCATTATATTTTATTGCCCCTAAAAAAACAACAGCGGCAAACGTAAGAATTGTTTTCACAAAGCGCTTCGGTTGTGATAAAATTAGATTATCAAATCTATTGAGGTTAATTAAGTGATTATTCCAAAACCGACAAAATGTGAAATTAAGGACTCCCTTCTAACCCTTGAAAGTCCGATAAAGATGTATTCCGAGCAGCTTATGATCGGAGTTCTCGAGCTTTTAAAAAACCTCGACAAAAACGCGCGAATAACCGACATAAGAAGCAAAGCGGATATCGTCTTTCTTCCCTCAGCGGGAACGAACGGCGACGAATATCGTATTATCTGCGACGAAAGCGGCATAACTGTCTTTTCATCGAGTCCCGCCCTCACCGTGAGCGCCCTTTCAACCCTTCGCCAAATCGCGATTGAGACTGAGGGCGCGGTCAGCTTTCCCGTCTGCGACATCATCGACCGCCCGCGCTTTTCGTGGCGCGGACTCAGCGTTGACGTATGCCGCCACTTTTTCGAAATACCCGAGCTTTACAAAATCGTCGATATTCTCTGCTTTTATAAGTTCAACCGTCTTCACCTTCATTTGAGCGACGACCAGGGCTTCCGAATCGAAATAAACCGATATCCGAAGCTTAACGAAATCGGCTCAAACCGCAAAAGCAGCCTGGTTAAAAAGGGCGAAGGCGAGGTTCAGGACGGTGTTCCCTGCGGCGGATTTTATACGAAAAAGGAAATCAAGGAGCTTGTCGTCTACGCGCGCAACCGCGGAATCGAAATCGTTCCCGAAATTGATATTCCCGGACACTCCTCGGCGATTACCGCGAGCTATCCCGAGCTTTGCTGCTGCGGCGAGCCGACCGAGGTCGTGACCGAATACGGCATAAAGGATTTTAGCTCGCGTATTCTCTGCGCGGGCAGCGACGGGGTTTACGAGTTTATTAAAAGCGTCCTTCTCGAAATTGTCGAGCTCTTTCCGTTTCAGTATATCCACCTTGGCGGCGACGAGGCGGTAAAAAGCGAATGGAAAAAATGTCCGCGCTGTAGGGCACGAATGAAAACGCTCGGCATAAAAAATACCGAGGGGCTTCAAAGCTATATGTTTAACGTCTTTAGTGATTTTCTAAAATCCATGGGGCGAAAGGCGGTTTTTTGGAACGACGGGCTCACACGGAGGACCGACCCAGATGCCCTTTGTCAGCTCTGGACGCCCCGTTTTGTGAAATCCATTCGTCCGACGGTGCGTAGCATTAATCACGGGCGCAAAGCTATAATAAGCTATTTTGACAGTCTTTATTTCGACTATCCGTTTTCTATGACGCCGCTAAAAAAGACTTATAACACCGTCGTCGTCCCCCGCGGCGTAAAAGCCGAGGCTGTTAGCAGCGTATTAGGCGTCGAAGCGACGATATGGACGGAATGGATAACCGACCGCGAAAAGCTATGGTACAACCTGCTTCCCCGCCTCGCCGCGATATCCGAAGTTGCTTGGTCGAACGAGGCTGACCGCGACTACAAGGATTTCCTTTCCCGTCTTCCCGACCACTATGCGTTTTATGAAAAAGAAGGGTATCCCTTCGCCAAGAACAAAGAAAAATCGGGCTTTTTCATCAAAAACTGGCTCACTTCCCTAAAGTTTATGTTTAAAGACGGCGACATCGAATTAAAACAGTAATATATGTGTTTGTTTAATAAAATAATTGTATTTTCGTTTAAAATTGTGTACTATATAACTAACAACAAAATTGATTGCGGAGGAAACTATGTCGAAACAAGTTAGTCAGCCCGACATCGCCGTCGACGCGGCGGAAGCGAAACGCAAAAGGACATTTGAGCGAAACAAATGGATTTTTTCAACCAGCGGCGTCGGCCGTGATATGTCCTATCAGCTCATCGCGACATTTCTTTTAACCTACATACAGTTCGGTATTTCTCTTTCTATAGCTCAGTTCACCGCGCTTGGAATTATTATCGGCGTCGGTGGGCGAATATGGGACGCCGCGAACGACCCGCTTATGGGCGCGATAATTGAGGGCACTCATCTTAAGAGCGGAAAGTTCCGCCCGTGGATTTTAATCGGCGCCCTGTCGTGCGGTCTTGCAATTATGCTTATGTTCAACGTTCAGAATATCCCCGGCTGGAACTTTGTCGTATTTATGAGCATAATGTACCTCGTTTGGGAAACGACCTTCACTATGAACGATATCGGCTACTGGTCTATGCTTCCAAGCCTTTCGAGCAAAACCAAGGAGCGCAACTCGGTCACTATGCTCACGGTGCTCTTTGCGGCGGTCGGCTCGGTGCTTGCACAGGGCGTTATCCCGATGATTACAACGGGAAATATGCGCGCCGGCTATCGCTTCGTGGGAACCTTCGTTGCCCTCGTGTTTATGATAAGTCAGGTTATAACCTTCTTCGGCGTTAAGGAATCCCCCCGTTCGGACGCGGAGAAGGACGACAAGGTATCCCTTAAAAAGATGTGGGAAACGATTAAGCAGAACGACCAGATTTTGTGGCTCACGCTTTCTATGCTCTTCTATAACATAGGAAGTATGCTTCTTATCACCTGCGCGCTCAACGTCGTTTCTCTTGAGCTTGGCTACAACGGCACGCTTTATACCATCGCCGTCGCCGCTTATGGAATACCGAGCATCTTCGCAAACGCGTTTTATCCTAAGATATCGGAAAAAATCAGCCGCAAGAAAATACAGAAAATCAGCATAGCAATCGCCTGCGTAGGCTATGGTCTTCTCGCCCTTGCGGGTTGGACAAGTATTCTTCCTATCAATATAGTTCTTTTAAGCATAACGATTTTCCTTATCGCGACAGGTCAGACGATTTTCTATCTCGCGTCGATTGTCAATATGACAAACTGCGTCGAATACAACGACTACAAGCTCGGTAAGAGAAACGAAGCGGTCGTCTCCACCCTTCGTCCGTTTATGGCGAAATTCGCCTCGGCTATGGAATACGTTATCGTCATCGCGCTTCTCACAATTTCCGGCATATACGGCCTTAGTCAATCGATAAGCTCGCTTGAAGCTCAGCGCGACTTTTTCTCAAGCATCGAAACGGTCGACGCTCAGGTGTATTATATCGAGCAGGTTCAAGCTTACATCGGCGAATTTGACGGACTAAAAGAGGGCACGGCTGAATATAACAACGCCGTCAAAAAAGTCGACGCTATGATAAACGCCGACGAGGTAATGAACAAATACAAGCTCGACGCGAAGTATGTTTCTTCAATCGGAGACTCAATAATAATGATAACCTCAACAGGCGACAACGGCAAGGCAAGCACACCTATTGAAATCGGACGGCTTAAAGATATTTCGCCGCTTGAAATTTACGCCTCGTCGCAAAGCACCGCGAAATACTCCATGGAGGTCGGCGACGTCGCGAGTGAAAGCGAAAGCGCCGCGAACCTCAACTTCCGCGACAAAGCCTCGACGGGTATGCGTATCGGTCTTCGCTTCACGGTTACGATTGTCCCCATGGCTATGCTTCTTCTCTCGCTTCTTGTTCAGAACAAGAAATTTATAATCGACGAGGATTATTACGAAATGATGCTCGATGAAATTGAAAAGAGAAAAGCAAAATAAAGCGCATATAAAAACAAAAAGCGAAGGCTCATAGCCTTCGCTTTTTCATTGTTCTTTTAATTTATTGTAAGCGTTCTTCTTTTTTCTTCGTACCGCGCGACCGTCTTTTCGTCGGGGTCGATACCGACTATTCCCACTCCGTCATCTGCCGCCGCGTCAAGCACAACAAGCTGGTCGTTTTTAAGTATGCGCACCGCCTCGTTCACACAAATTACGGCGGGAATGCCATAGGTTCTCGCTATAATCGCCGTGTGCGAGCTTTCGCCGCCTACCTCGGTAATGATGCCCTTAACCTTGCTTCGGTCAAGGGTCGCGGTATCGCTCGGAAGAAGGTCGTGGGCGACGACGATAACCTCGCTTGTGAAGCAGGACACATTCTTCTCCTTCTCGCCGTAAATAATCCGCAGTATGCGATTTCTTACATCGCGAAGGTCGTCCACTCTCTCGGAAATAAGGGGGTCTTCAACTTTTTTCATTATCGCGATATATTCACCGAAAACCATATCCACCGCGTAATCGGGCAGGGTTCGGTTACCGTAGATTTCGCTTTTTACGCGCTCGAAGATATCCTCGTCATACAGGATTTCCTTGTGGGCTTCAAAAATTTTAGCCTTTTCTTTGTCCTTAGCGCTAAATGAAGCCACTACGGCGTCAAGCTCCTGTTCGGCGATTTTCCTCGCATTCTCAAAACGCAGAAGATTTTCCCGCTCAAAGCCCTCTTCAAAATACGCCCTGTGCACGTCGCAGGAAAACGCCCGATAGACGAACACCCGCCCGACAGCAATCCCCTTTGATACCGTTTTGCCCTTAAGTAGTATCATTTAGCCCTCCTTAGCTCCAAAGCTTTTCGGGGTAAATTCCTTCCTTCGTCATCTGCTCCATAGCCTGCTGAACCTCCGGCTTATCCTCAATATAGGTCACGCCGTGCCACCTGTCGTCGCTTTTCATAACGAAGACCGAAACCTTTTTATCCGCTATCATTTCGCCGACTGAGCTTGGAATGGGAAGCTCCGCCTTAAGCGGATTGTTCCGCGCTTCTCTCTCAATAAAAGCATTAAAGCTTTTTTTCAGCTCACCCATAACGAACGGCGTAAAGCCCCAAAAATTCATTGAAGCCGTACAGCTGTCGGAAAGCCGCTTCGGTTCTTCTCCGTCGACGCAGGAATACGCTCCGCCGTCCTTTTTGACTATCTTTTTCACCTCGACTATATCGGTTAGATACCCGTCCTCGGTTTCGCAAACCCCGCGGGTTACGTCACCAAAATCGGTAAGGGTGTTGCTTAAAATATAGCCTACCATTGCGAACTCGTTATCCGCCCGCTTATCGGCGTCCTTCAAGTAAGCGTACATCTGGGTAAACGCGCTTTTTCCGTAGTAATCATCGGAATTTATGACCGCGAAGGGAGCGTCGATATATTCGCCGCAGCAAAGTAGCGCCTGAACCGTTCCCCAAGGCTTTATGCGTTCACTATGCACCGAAAAGCCCGCCGGCATACAATCGCCAAGCTCCTGATAAACATACTTGGTTTCGACGATGGCAGAAATGCGATCTCCGATAATTGCCTTGAAATCCGCCTCGATTTTATGATTAATAATAAATATTATCCTTTTAAATCCAGCCTTAATCGCGTCGTAGATAGAATAGTCTATTATTATTTCGCCGTTTCTTCCCACAGCGTCTATCTGCTTTAAGCCGCCGTATCTGCTGCCCATTCCCGCAGCCAAAACAACCAATATAGGCTCTTTCATACACTCTCTCCATTTTCCAAAATTTCTGTTATTCTTATTGTACTTTTTTTTAAGCTCATTTTCAACCCTTATCGAGCTTTTGTCGAGCGCATAAAAAACGACGCAGCTCATTCTGCGTCGTTTTATTATTCATATAAATTGATGTCCTTTTCGACAAATCCGCCATTCTCGTATATTGCGACCGAGCGAAATCCGACCGCCTTCATTTCTGAAATCGCACGACTCATTCCGAAGGAAATCGATTCGACCGCGTGACTGTCGGTGTCTATGCAAACATGAGCGCCGAGCTCGCACAGATATTCAAGCAAAAAACGCTTGGGATAAAAGAAATCGCGATAGCTCTTGTACACACCGCCCGTATTGATTTCAAAAACGCCGCCGACCCTCGCACATTCCGCCGCCGCCGCGCGCGCGAGGTCCATATATCTTTTTGAACTCTCGTCGAAATATCGGTTGTCGGCGTTAAGCTTTAGGATTATGTCAAAATGTCCGAAGATATCGGGTTTATTCTTAATCGCGTTATCGACGGTACATTCATAAAAATCCCGCGCCATAGCTACTCCGTCGCCGTCGTAGTATCTGTTTATCGCGTCGTCGATAATCTCTTGGTTGTTGTCGATACAAAAGCCCATTTCGGGTCCTTTGACCGGTATATTGTGAACAGAACCGACGATGAAATCGAGATTATCACGACTCTTGGTCGGATACAAATAGTCGCTTTCTATTCCGCAATAAATACGAAGACGCCCCTCGTATTCTTTTTTTAGCTCGTTAATCGCGGCGATATAGCCCGGCTCGTCCTGAAGCGATTTCGGAAAGGTCGGGTCGTTTGAGTGCCCCGAAAAACCAAAATCCGAAAGCCCTGCCGCTATCGCTGCGTCAGCCATTTCACGGGGGGTATTAGCCCCGTCGCAAAGGGTGGTGTGGTTGTGCATAGAAGAACTTGGTTTCATTATTTCATCGTCTCCTGCTTAACCTTGTGGTCAATAACGTGGCGCGATGCAAGCTCGTTTCTTATGTCATCGACCGAAATACCCATTTCCACCATAAGCACCAAAACGTGATAGCATAGGTCGCTTATCTCATAAATCGTTTCTTCCTTTGACTGCTTCATTGCGCCGATTATGACCTCTGTGCATTCCTCGCCGACCTTCTTTAAAATCTTGTCCTTTCCCTTTTCGAAAAGGTAGGTCGTATAGCTTCCCTCAGGACGAAGCTTGTTGCGTTCAACGAGAAGCTCATAAAGACTTTCAAGCGCGAAGCGGCCGACTGTCTCGTCGCAAAGAAGGACGTTCGTAAAGCAGGAATTTGTTCCAAGGTGACAGGCTGGTCCGTCCTTTATAACTTTTACAACGAGCGCGTCGAAATCGCAGTCGGCTGTTATCGAAACGATATGCTGAAAATTGCCGCTCGTTTCGCCCTTTCGCCAAAGCTCCTTTCGGCTTCTTGACCAAAAGCAGGTGCGCTTTTCATCGATTGATATTTTAAGACTTTCCTCGTTCATATAAGCGACTGTCAGCACCTCGCCCGTATGAAAATCCTGCACCACCGCGGGGATAAGCCCGTTTTCGTCGTATTTAAGTTTCTGTAAATCCATCGCTAACCTCTCAATGTTCTGACGCATACGCCGTTATTTTTTAAGTATATCTTTAAATCGTTTATCGCAAGCTGCTTGTAATGAAATATGCTCGCCGCAAGTCCCGCATCGGCGCTTGTTCTATCAAACAGCTCAAGAAAATCTTCTTTCTTACCCGCGCCGCCCGAAGCGACGACTGGTATTTTAACCGCCCCCGTCACGGCGTTAAGCATTTCAATATCAAAGCCGTTTTTAACCCCGTCGGTATCTATACTGTTGAGGACGATTTCGCCCGCTCCGTTCGCCTCGCCACGCTTTGCCCATTCGGTCGCGTCAATACCAGTGTTTTCGCGCCCGCCTTTTACGAAAACGAGAAATCTTCCGTCAACCCTTGAAACGTCCATTGAAAGCACGACGCACTGGTCGCCATACTTCTTGGCGGCGTCGGAAATAAGGCTCGGGTTTCTTACGGCGCCAGAATTTACGCTCACCTTGTCCGCGCCCGACTTGAGCACAATATCGAAATCATCAACCGAGTTTATGTTTCCGCCTACCGTGAGCGGAATAAATATCTCACTTGCGACCCGCCTTAGCACGTCGGTAAATATCGGTCGCTTTTCAAAGCTCGCCGTTATATCGTAAAACACAAGCTCGTCGACCCCCTGCTCATTATAGAACTTTGCAAGCTCGACGGGGTCGTTAACGTCCTCAACCCCTTTAAAGTTTGTGCCCTTTACAACACGCCCATCGCGAACGTCAAGACAGGCGATAATTCTCTTTGTCAGCATATATCAAGTACCTCTTTCAAATCGAGCGCCCCCGTATAAATCGCCTTTCCGACTATCGCGCCGTCGCAGCCCATTTCCTTGAGCTTCAAAATCTCCGAAAGGGAGCATATGCCGCCCGACGCGACTATATCAATACCCTTTATTTCGCATAGCCTGCGAAAGGCTTGAAGGTTTGTGCCCTTCATAGCGCCGTCGGTCGCAATATCGGTGTATATAACAGTTTTTACGCCAAGGTCTCGCGCCCTTTCACAAAACTCGAAGCTGTTGACTCCCGTTTTGTTTATCCAGCCGTCAGTTGCGACGAAGCCGTCCTTTGCGTCGACGCCAAGCACTATTTTGTCGCCAAATTCATCGACAGCGCGTTTTAAAAAGCTCAAATCCTTAACCGCCGCCGTGCCGAGTATAACCCGCTTCACACCGAGCGACAAAACCTTTTCTATGCGCTCCTCATCGCGGATGCCGCCGCCGACCTCGACAAAAAGAGGCGCGGCTTCAACTATTCTTTTTATGGTGTCAAAATTAGCAAGCGTTCCCTGCTTCGCACCGTCCAAATCGACGACGTGAAGAAACCGCGCGCCGCTTTCATAAAACCCCTTCGCGACAGCCGCAGGCTCGTCGTTAAATATGTCGACTCTTTTGTAGTCGCCTTGTGTCAGCCTTACGGCCTTGCCTGCGATAAGGTCGATTGCGGGAAAAATCTTCATACCGTTATCTCCGAAAACGCTTTTAATATTCTTAGTCCCACCTCGCCGCTTTTTTCCGGGTGAAACTGAGTGCCGAATACGTTGCCGTTCGCAACCGCGCCCGCAACGTTGACCCCATAGCCGCTCATTGCGACCAGAGCCTCGGCGTTCGTCCTTACATAGAAGGAATGGACGTAATAAACAAAGTCGCCATCCTTCGAGTACTTCATAAGCGGGTTGTCTTTTTTTAAAATGTGAAGCTCATTCCAACCCATATGCGGAACCTTAAGAGAAAGCCTTTTCACTTCCTTTTCGTCGGAAAGGGAAACGACGTCGCCCTTAATATACGAAAGCCCCTCGTGTTCGCCGTACTCATAGCTTTTTTCAAAAAGAAGCTGCATTCCAAGACATATCCCCAAAAGCGGCTTACCCTTCTTTACCTGCTCGTCGAGCACGGGAACAAGCCGAGTTGCGCGAAGCTTGTCCGCCGCGTCTGCGAACGCCCCGACACCGGGAAGAATAATCCTGTCAGCTCTTTCGAGGTCTTCTTTTTTATTTGTTATTCTGTTTTCAATGCCAAGCGCATTGAGCGACGACGAAAGGCTGAAAAGGTTGCCCACGCCGTAATCAATTATCGAAACCATTTAATCAATCAACCCTTTTGTCGAGGGTATTTCGTCCTTATATTTTTCGTCGATAGAAACCGACGTTGCAAGTGAACGGGCAAGAGCCTTGAAAGCCGCTTCAATGATGTGGTGACTGTTTTTACCCGCAAGCTGGCGAACGTGTATCGTCGCGCCGAGCGAACGCGCAAATCCTAAGAAAAACTCCGAAACAAGCTCGGTTTCAAATTCGCCGACAAGCTCGGTCGGAATCAGAAGCGAATCGTCAACGAAGCACCTTCCGCTTATATCGCTCACCGCCATAACGAGCGCGTCGTCCATAGGGATTATCGCGTTGCCGTATCGCATTATGCCCTTGCGCTCGCCAAGCGCCTCGCTAAACGCCATACCCAAAACAATGGCAACGTCCTCGACGGTGTGGTGGTTGTCAACCTTCGTGTCGCCCTTGCAGTCAACACAGAGGTCAAAGCGCCCGTGACGGGAGAAAAGCTCAAGCATATGGTCTAAAAAACCGACTCCCGTGTCGATTTCGTATTTCCCGCTTCCGTCCAAATTGAGCTTAACCGAAATATCGGTTTCGTTCGATTTTCTTTTGATTGTCGCTTGTCTCATTTTCCCTCACCTTTCAAAATTTCCTTTGTCGCGGCGATAAGCGCGTCCATATCTTTTTTAGTACCTATCGAAATTCTAACATATTTCTCTATTCTTTTGCCACCTAAATATCGGACAAGTATGCCCCTGCGCTTAAGTTTTTTATAATATTCCTCGCCCGAAAGACCGTCGGGACATTTGGTGAAAATAAAATTTGTTTTGCTGTCGGTTGAAACAAAGCCAAGCTTTGAAAGCTCCTGTTTCGCGTACTCGCGGACGTCGACGACCTTTTTAAGGTTATCGCAAAAATATTTTTCGTCCGAAAGCGCCGCCGCGCCCGCAACAAGGGTAAGACGATTGACGTTATACGGGTTAAAGCTGAATTTTACCGTGTTGAGGTCTTTTATCAGCTCCTCGTTTGCAACCGCGAAGCCGAGCCGCGCCCCCGCAAGATTTCTTGACTTAGAAAAGGTTCCGATGACCAAAAGATTTTTATACCTTTTAGTAAGCGGTATTACGCTTTCGCCGCCGAAATCGACATAGGCTTCATCGACGACGACCAGCCGCTTTTGGTTTTGCTTAATAAGCCGCTCGACCTCGTCCGCCGAAAGCGCTATGCCCGTCGGTGCGTTGGGGTTCGCGATAAAGACGGTTTTGTCGATATTCTTATAGTCGTCAACCTTGATTTTCAGCTCGTCGTCAAGAGGTACGACCGTCGCCTCAACCGAAAGCAGCGCCGCAAAAACCTTATAAAATCCATAGGTTATGTCGGCATACGCCGCCCCCTTTTCGCAAAACGCCATAAAGCTAAAGGCAAGCACCTCGTCCGAGCCGTTCGAGGCAAATACGTTTTCCTTTTGAACCCCGAAGGTTTTCGCCAAGGCTTCCAAAAAATCCGAGCAGGTCGGGTCGCTGTAAAGCCGTAAATTGTCAACCTCTTTTCCGCTCACCGCCGCCTTGACCTTTTTGCTTGGCGGAAAGGGGTTTTCGTTTGTGTTAAGCTTAATAAAGCTATCTTTGCCCGTCGGCTGTTCACCGGGAATATAGGGTTCAAGTGAACTCAATTTATTTGTAAAAAACTCACTCATTTACTATCCTACTCGTCAAAGCGGATAAGTACCGATTTCGCGTGTCCGTCAAGTCCTTCGATTTTGGCGAACGAGGCGACGTCGTCCTTAACCTCGCTTAACGCTTCCTTTGTGTAATATACATAGTTTGAAGTTTTGATGAAATCGTCCACCGAAAGCGGCGAAGAAAACCGCGCCGTCCCCCCCGTGGGCAGGGTATGGTTGGTGCCCGCGAAATAATCGCCAAGAGCCTCGGGAACATTTTTGCCCATAAAGACGCAGCCCGCGTTTACGACAAGACTCAAGAGCGAAAACGGGTCGTCTACGCAAAGCTCCAAATGCTCGGGCGCGATAAGGTTGGATATTCTCACCGCTTCTTTTAAATTCTTCACAACTATTATCTTTCCGTTGTTGTCAACCGACGCCCGCGCGATTTCCTTTCTCGGAAGCTTTTCTATTTGCCCTTCAAGGCTTTCGCTCACTTTCTTTGCAAGCGACGCGCTGTCACATACAAGCACCGCCGAGGAGTTCTTGTCGTGCTCGGCTTGCGAAAGCATATCAGCCGCGACATAGTCGGCGTTTGCCGTTTCGTCTGCAAGAACGAGTATTTCGCTCGGACCCGCGACCATATCTATATCGACCGAGCCAAATACGCGGCGCTTCGCCGTCGAAACATATATATTTCCCGGCCCTACTATCTTGTCGACCTTTTTCACCGATTCTGTGCCATAGGCGAGCGCCGCAATCGCCTGCGCCCCACCCATTTTGTATATGGTCGTAACCCCCGCGACCTTTGCCGCCGTAAGTATTGCGGGATTTATTTTCCCCATCTTGTCTGGCGGAGTCGCAATAGCTATCTCGCTCACCCCAGCGATTTTTGCAGGAATTGTATCCATAAGCACGCTCGACGGATACGCCGCCGTGCCGCCCGGAACATACAGCCCGACCCGCTCAAGGGCGATAACCCGCTGACCGAGAACAATGCCGTCATTTTCGGAAAGGGTGAAGCCGTTTCGCTTTTGACGCGAATGGAAGGCGACGATATTCGCCTTCGCCTTTTCGAGCGTTTCAATAAAGGCTTCGTCCGCGGCGGCGTATGCCTCGTCGATTTCCTCGGCGCTTACCAAAAGGGACGAAAGCCTTGCGCCATCGAATTTTTCGCAATATCTGAAAAGCGCCTCGTCGCCGTTTCGGCGAACGTCCTCAAGTATTTCCGCGACCGTCTTTTCCACAGCTTCGTTTATCGTCTGTTGTTCGCGAAGGATAATATCCTCAACCGCGATTTCACTGCAATCAAATGTCTTAATCATATTTTTTCCTTTAACCCCGTGCAAATTTTATCAATAATTTCGGATTTAAACTTATAGCTGCTCTTGTTTGAAATAAGCCGCGCGCTTATGCCCTCGATTTCGCTGACGACCGAAAGGTTGTTCTCGCGAAGGGTACTTCCCGTTTCAACGATATCGACGATAACATCGGAAAGCCCCAATATAGGGGCAAGCTCGATGCTTCCGTTAAGCTTAATTATGTCTATCTTTCGGCTTTTGCCTTCAAAATACCTCGTCGCCGTGTTGGGATATTTAGTCGCGACACGAAGCGGCAAATTTAGGTCGTCCTCAAAACCGTTTTTCGCGGCAACCGCCATACGGCACACGCCGATTTTTAGATCGAGAAGCTCATACACATCGTAGCTTCCCTCATAAAGAGTGTCGCTTCCGACGACGCCTATATCCGCCGCGCCACGCTCGACATAAATCGCGATGTCCGACGGCTTTACTAAAAGATAGCGAACGCCTTTTTCCTCATTTTCAAAAACAAGAAGACGAGTATCGTCTAAAACCTCGGAGCAGTCGTAGCCAATCTCGGCGAACAGCTTATAAACCTTGTTGCCGAGCCGACCCTTCGGCAAAGCTATGCTTAACATATTCTACGCCTCCTCTACCCTTCCGTTTTTTATGAAATAGACGTTTTTTGCTCTTATGTCACGCGGCTTCTCGCGAAGCGCGCAGACCTCGCTGTATTTTTTCCTCAATTCCTCGACCGTCTTCGCTACAAGCTTTGGCTCGGCGCTGTCGTAGACTAACATTGCCTCGTAATCCCAGCTCGTCGGCGCGCTCTCAAGCATACGGTCAAGCTCACCTATATACAGCGCAAAGCCGAGTGCCTTTTGACTTTTTCCAAGCTTTTTCATAAGGCTGTCATACCGCCCGCCCGCAAGCACCGCTCGCGGAACTGCGCTGACATAGCCCTTGAAAATAAGTCCGTTGTAATAGTCGGTATCCCCCGCCGCCGAAAAATCGAGCCGAACATTCTTCGCCATTCCGAGCGACTTAATTACGCCGTAAAGCGCTTCAAGCTCGTTGCACGCCGCAGTCGCTTCCGCTCCGTCACAAAGAGCTCTCATCTTCTTCAGCATACTTTCATAATCGCCCGACATTTCGCAAAGGGCGCAAAGCTTTTTGATGCTTTCTTCGCCTATTCCCTCGCTTTCTGCGATTTTCGTAAGCCCGTTTATGCTCTTCTTTTCGAACTCGGACAAAACCTCGCTCACCCGCTCGGCGGAAAAGCCGATTTCCTCAAGAAGACTTACCATATAGCCTATATGGCTTATATCCAAAACAAAGTTTTCGTCAATCGTTTCAAGGCTCTTCAGCGCAAGAAAGATAACCTCGGCTTCGGAATAGACCCCGTCTGCTCCGATGTATTCGAGCCCGACCTGGCTTATCTCCTTGCATTCGCGGTTGGCGCTGTCGGAGCGAAATACGTTTTCGCAATAAAAAAGCTTTTGCTCAACGGCGTCAGGCGCGGTGTTTTTGACAATGCTCATCGTTACGTCGGGCTTAAGCGCCATAAGACGCCCCCTGTAATCGGTAAAGGTGATTATTCCGCTGCCCTTTAAAAAGCTTTTGTTCTGCATATACATATCGTAGGCTTCAAATCTGCCCATTGCGTACTTTTTATAGCCGTAGCTTTCGTAAAGTGAACGAAGCTCAAGCGGAAGCACGTCTTTTCTTGGCAAATTACTAAAATCGTTACTCAATCTTCTTCTCCTAATAGTTTTCATTTTCTAAAGAATAGCACGCTTTAGTATAGTAGTCAAGTAGCACGTTAAAGCGCGTTGCATTTTCAATTATTTGTTTATATTTTTTTATATTATACGGTATTTTTTGTGTATATGCACTACAAATTTACAAAAAGACAGCAATACCGCTTGAAAGGGCTAAAATGGTTTGATATAGTTATTATATAAAAGAAGGGGGCGTTTAGATGAACAAAATCGCAAGCTTTACGGTTGACCACGATAAGCTGAAAAGAGGAATGTACCTTTCGAGGGTGGACGGCGACGTCATAACATATGACATAAGAATGCGTGTTCCGAACAAGGGAGATTATCTTACGAACGCGGCGCTTCACTCCTTCGAGCATCTTTTCGCGACCTATGCCCGAAACAGCGCCCTAAGCGATAACGTCATTTACGTCGGACCTATGGGCTGCCGCACAGGCTTTTATTTTCTGACGCGCGGTATATCAAACAGGGCGGCTATCGACCTTGTTATCGACTGCTTCAAAAAAATAGCGGTGCATGAGGGCGAAATCCCCGGCGCGACCCAAAAGGAATGCGGAAACTACAAGGAGCAGGATTTAGCGGGCGCAAAAAAAGAAGCCTCGGCTATGCTCGAGGTTCTCGAAAACATAACCGAAGCCGACCTTATATATGAAAAATAGAGTTATTTGACGTTTTTTAAAAGTTCATCGACCTTATCAAGCCTTTCCCACGCCACGCCAAGGTCCTCGCGACCGACGTGACCGTATGCGGAAAGGCTTTTATATATGGGCTTTTGAAGGGAAAGCGCCCTTCTTATCGCCGTCGGGCGCATATCAAAAACGGCTTTTACAGCACTTTCGATTTTCTCGCACGAAACGGCTTCGGTTCCGAAGGTTTCGACCATAACCGAAACAGGGGTTGCGACGCCGATAGCGTAGGCAAGCTGAACCTCGCACTTTTTCGCAAGCTTCGCCGCGACGATGTTTTTGGCGATATATCTCGCCATATACGCCGCCGAGCGGTCGACCTTGGTTGCGTCCTTTCCCGAAAAACAACCGCCGCCGTGGCGCGAATAGCCGCCGTAGGTATCAACGATAATTTTTCTTCCTGTAAGCCCGCTGTCGCCGACGGGGCCGCCGATAACGAAGCGACCGGTAGGATTAATATATATTTTTGTGTTCTCGTCCATCATTTTGCCGGGAATAACAGCGTCGATAACAAGGTCTTTTATCGTTTTGCGAAGAACGCTCATTTCCACGTCTTCGGTGTGCTGGGAGCTTACCACAATCGCCTCGACCCGTTTGGGCGCGCCGTCGAGATATTCGACCGTGACCTGCGCTTTCCCGTCCGGGCGAAGGAAATCAGCCTCGCCGCTCTTGCGAACCGTCTCAAGCCGCTTGCAGAGCGAATGGGCAAGGCTTATCGGAAGAGGCATAAGCTCGGGCGTTTCGTCGCAGGCAAAGCCGAACATCATACCTTGGTCGCCCGCGCCGTTCTGGGCTTCCGCCGCGCCTTCCTTTTCCTCAAGAGCGTCGTCGACGCCAAGGGCGATATCCGCCGACTGCTCACGGAGCATAATCTCAACCCTGCAGGTTTTGCCGAAGAAGCCGCAGTCCTCGGTATAGCCGATTTCGTCAATGGTATCGCGGACTGTTTTTTCGTAATTGACCTTTGCCTTTGAGGTGATTTCTCCGACGACAAATACGCAGTTATCCTTTACCACGGTTTCACAGGCGACACGGGAATTTTCGTCACCCCTTAAAAGCTCGTCGAGAATAGCGTCCGATATTCGGTCGCAGACCTTGTCGGGATGTCCCGACGTGACCGATTCCGACGTAAAGAAATACGATTTTGACATAGTGTTAACTCCTTTAGAAAATAAATAGACACAACAAAAAAGCTCAAGGCAAAAACCTTGAGCGCAAAAAACTATCTCTCGGTTTTCACCGCAGGATTTAGCACCTTGCGTTCCGCGCAGGTTGCTGGGCTTCACAGTGCCAGTCACTCCACCACTCTTAATAGGAAATATTAATTTGTGTGCTCATTATATCTTCTCGCAAGGAGAAAGTCAATTATTTATATTTAATCGTTAAGCTTAATTACCGTTTCGCGAATATCGGCGGCGGAAAGCTTTTCTACCCGCCTGTCATATGTCAAAATACCGTTGAGCTCGTCCTCGACGTCGCTGACTTGGGTATAAACCGAAGCGCACAAGCCCTTTTTCTTCGCGGGAATAAGCTCGTTTTCATAAAGGGCGACGAACGCCTTTTTGAACTCCTCAGCGCTCGCAAATCGCTTGTAGCCGAAATCCTTTTTATTGAAACAATGACCGTCTATTCGCAAATTATAGCCGCCAAATTCGCTGAGCCCCGTCGCGCGACCGTATTTGTCGGGTTTAAAAACGTAGGGCTTAAAGTAAACGTGCTTCGTTCGAAGCTCTCCGATATGTTGGTCGTGCCAGCCGCTTGCGGGGTCAATAAAGCGGCTTTTGTCAAGCTGCTTTATCATCTCGGTTATTTCTTTGCTGTCAAACTGCCCCCATCCCTCGTTAAAGGGCGTCCAAAGGCAAAGCGACGGCACGGATATAAGCTGGTTTATCATCTCGCAAAGCTCGATTTTATACCGCTCACGCCCCTTTCCACTCTCGCGGCCAAAGGCTTTGTAGTTATGGTCGTTTATGCTGATATTAAAAAAACAGGGAAGCGAAATAACCGCCGTTTTATATTTTCCGCCGCCGTTAATCATATCCTGCCAAACGAGCATACCGAGCCTGTCGCAGTGGTAGTACCACCGCATAGGCTCAATTTTTATATGCTTTCTAAGCATATTGAAGCCAAGCGACTTCATCGCCGTTATGTCGTAAACAAGCGCCTCGTCCGACGGCGCGGTATAAAGCCCGTCCGACCAATAGCCTTGGTCGAGAAGCCCGTTTTGAAAATACGGTCTGCCGTTGAGAAACATTCGCTTTATGCCCTTTTCGTCCTCTTCAAGCGAAAACTTCCGCATTGCGAAATAGCTTTTTATTCTGTCCTTTCCCGCTGAAACAAAAAGGTCGTATAGCCTCGGGTTTTCGGGCGACCATCCTTCAAAGTCGCCGATTTTTAAAACTATGGGCCGGTTGGTCTTTCCCTTTGCCGTTTTGCCGCACGCCGAAATTTCGACGTCGATATCCGCGACGCTCTTCGCCGTGACCTCAACCGCCGCCTCGTCGAAAAGGGGCTTTATAACAAGCGCTTTTACATATTCCTTCGGCACACTTTCAAGCCAGACCGTCTGCCAAATCCCGCTTTGCGGGGTATACCATATACCGCCGCGGTTTAACCTTTGCTTGCCGCGCGAGTTGTACGACCTGTCGCTCTCATCGGTTACCTTCACGACGAAAAGATTATCTTTTTCATTAAGAAAATCTGTTATGTCGAGCGAAAAGGCAGTATATCCGCCAATATGTCCGCCGACCTTCCTGCCGTTGACAAAAACCTCGCACCGCTCGTCAACCGCGCCGAAATTAAGAAGCACCCTTCCAATATTAAAGCCTTTTTTAAGTGTTGCTTCACGCTTATACCAAAGTGTTTCGTTCGGCATAAGAATACGGCTTACCCCTGAAAGCTCGCTTTCGGGCGAAAAGGGAACGAGAATTTCGCCCTCATATTCGCTCGGCTCCTCACCGCCCGTTATGGCATATTGCCACGCGCCGTTGAGGTTAATATAGCTTTCCCGCTCCATTTGAGGGCGCGGATATTCTTTTAATATGCTTTGCTTATCTAACGCCTCGCCCCATATCGTTTTCATTGCCGTTTGCTCCCTTTTTTAAGAAACACGACCGGCACGACTACCACGACGAGAGCAATCGCCGCCGCAAGGAAAATATTCGGGGTCGGAACGCTTTTTATTACGCCGAGCTCCTCATAGGTTGCGCCGCTGTTTTTTATGACCGCCGCGCCGATATACGGGCCAATTACCATAGGAAGAAGGACCTGAAAAATCATTCGTATTCCCTGAAAAAGCCCGACCTTGTCCTTGGGGGTATGGTCGCGAACAATAGCGGAAAGAATAGCCGTAACGAGCATATAGCCCGACATCATTACCGAGCCCGCGACGATAACTCCGACGAAGGAGCGAACAAAGAACATTCCAAGAAGACCCGCAAGCATAATCGCCGCCGCGGGGAAAATGACCCGAAGCTTGCCTGTTTTGTCTATAAACCCGCCGCTTAGAACAGAAACCGCCGACGCGACGATAAGCACTATGCCAAGGATTATCGCATAGCCGTCGAAGCCGAGGTATTTTTGCATATAGATGATAAGATAGGGAAAGAAAATCTGAACCGCCACGGAAAAAACAAGCACCGCCATAAACGCGATATAAAGAAGCCCGTTCGCCTTAATGACAGAAGGCTTGAAGCCGTAAATGATGTTTTTGAAGTATGGCTCGTCCTTTTTTTCTATCGGCTTGTCCTTCAAAAGGAAAATCGAAGCTATACCCGTTATAGTGACGGCGATACCGAAAATCAAGAAAAACTCGCTCCAGCGCCCCTGTTGCGTGAGGGCGTCAAAGCCGCCGAAAATCACGAGCATTGAAATGAGCGGAAGGGTCGCCAAAACCGATTCAACCCGCCCGCGGTTATCCTCGGCGGTGTTGTCGGTAACATAAGCGTTGAACGCCGCGTCGTTCGCCGTCGAACCGAAAAAGGTCATAACGCAATCCATTACGACGACAAGCCCTGCCGCTGTCGCAACCGCGTTCGCCGCGGGAAACCACGCCGAAACGTTTTCAACGCTTATAAATCCGAAGGACGCCGTCGACAACCCCCAAAGAATATAGCCGACGACGATAAATGCCTTGCGTTTTCCGACCTTATCCGAAAGCGCGCCCATCAGAAGCGTCGTAAGGGTTGCGGCAATCGCACTCGCCGCAACCATATTCGCGATATAAGTCGGGTCTGTGGAAATCGTGTTGTAAAGAAACACGTTAAAATACATATTCTCGATAGTCCACGCGAACTGACCGACAATGCCGATTATAATAAACGAAGCCCAAATTCTTTTTGACAGCTTTTTCATTTTGCCCTCCAAATAATGAATTTACCTACTTAAATTTTATCATTTATACAACCTAAATACTATTATCATTTACGCCGAAACAAATAAAAAAAACTGTAACAAGAAACAAAAAACGCCGGCGTAACGTCGGCGTTTTAAAAAACAATTATTTATTGATGTAAAGCACTCCGAGAGTGTTCGGACCGCAATGACTCGCGATTGTACTGCCCGCCATGGTTTCGATAATTTCGCCGAAGTAGTTATAGCTTTCGACCTGCTTCCTCACCATTTCGACAAGCGAGTGGTCTTCCACCGTATGGGTGATAAAAATACGCTTTGGCTCAATTCCTTCAATATTCGAAAGCCTGTCGGAAACGTACTGCGTAAGACAAGACGAATATGCGCCCTTGTATTTTTTATAAACGCCCATAGCTCCGTCGTGAACCTCGATACAGGGCTTAAGCTTAAGCATATTCGCGCCGAGCATCGAAAGCGCCGAGCAACGTCCGCCCTTATAAAGATACTCGAGCGTATCAATAATAAAGCTGGCGTCGACACGGGGAATAACGTCCGAAAGGAAGTCGAAAATTTCTTTTCCGCTCTTACCCTCGTTTGCCATTTCCGCGGCTATCATAACCGAGTGACCGCTTCCTGAGGAAAGGTTTCGGGAGTCAACGACATATACCCCCTCAACCTCCGCCGCGGCGATGCTCGCGTTTTGAAAGCTGCTTGACATATCGCTGCTTATTGAGATATGAACAACCTCGTATCCCTTGCCTGTAAGCTCGCGAAAAAGCTCCTCGTAATCGGCAAGATTAACCGCCGAGGTCTTGGTAAGCTGTTTTGTCCGGTTATAGTAGTCGAAGACACCCTTCTGGTCGATTTCAACGCCGTCCTTTAAAATGTTCTCGCCCTGAATTGCATACAATGACGTGATGGTTATATTGTATTTTTCGATTATTTCTTTTGATAAATCGCAGGTGCTGTCTGCGGTAACGACGACCTTTTTTTTCATAAACGCTCCTCTTGAATAATTTTTGTTCACACTTAGTTTACAATTTTTCAAGAGTTTTTGCAAGGCATATCGAGTATAAGCCAAGAATTACATAAGCTCGCAGATTAAATTTGAAAACTCGACGGCGTCCTCGATGGGAAGCCCCTCAATCAAAAGAGCCTGATTATAAAGGAGTTTCGCGTATCTTCCGACCTTGTCCTTGTCGGTTTCAAAAAGCTTGTTCAGCGTCTCAAAAATCGGGTGAGCCGAATTAATTTCAAGCACTCTTGTCGCTTTAAGCTCCTTTTCGCTTCCCGGTATTGCCGAAAGCACCTTTTCCATTTCGAGTGAAATGGCTCCCTCACTCGTAAGGCAGACAGGGTGGCTCTTGAGTCTTGTGGAAACACGAACCTCGCTTACCTTTCCGTCAAGGGCGTTTTTCATACATTCGAACAGGTCTTTGCTTTCCTCGCTCTTCTTTTCAAGCTCCTTTTTTTCCTCCTCGGTTTCAAGCCCGAGGTCTCCGCTCGAAATCGAAAGGAAAGTCTTTCCGTCGTATGCGCCGAGCATACCCGCAAGGAACTCGTCAACCTCGTCGGTCATACACAGCAAATCAAAGCCCTTGTCGCGCACAAGCTCCGCCTGCGGAAGCTTCGAAAGCTTTTCAAAGCTCTCGCCCGCCGCATAATAAATTTTTTCCTGATTTTCCGGCATAGCGTCGCGGTATTCTTTAAGGCTGACATACTTTCCGTCCGAAGCGCGGCGGAAAATAAGAAGCTCCTCAAGCGTTTCCTTAGCCGCCCCAAAGGATTTATATATTCCGTATTTCAGGGTAAGACCGAAGCTGTCGAAGAATTTTTCATACTTTTCGCGGTCGTTCGCCATCATCTCGACAAGCTCTTTTTTTATCCTCTTTTCAATAGCGTTGCGAATAATAGCAAGCCGCCCGTCCTTTTGAAGCGTCTCACGGGAAATATTAAGCGAAAGGTCCTGAGAATCAACAAGCCCCTTGACGAAGCCGAAATATTCCGGAAGAAGTCCTGAGCATTTTTCCATAATCAAAACATTGCTCGTATAAAGGGTAAGTCCGCGTTCAAAATCCTTGGTGTAATAGTCAAAATCGGGCTTTTCGGGAATGAAAAGAAGGGCATAATATTCCGTGCTCCCTTCGGCGTGCTGGTGAATAATCGAAATCGGCTCCTTGTTGTCGTAAAAGCGGCAATAAAAGCTCTTGTACTCCTCGTCGGTAACCTCTTTCTTCGCCCGCTTCCAAATGGGTATCATCGTATTGAGCACGGCGTTTTCCGTATAGGTTTCGTATTCGTCGCCGCCCTCTTTTTTGCGGGTCTTTTCCATATCCATTTTTATCGGATATCTTATATAGTCCGAATACTTTTTAACAAGCTCGGATATGCGGTAGCTGTCGAGAAATTCGCAATAATCGTCCTCGTCGGTATCGTCCTTGATTTCAAGCACAATCTTCGTGCCCGCACGCTTCATATCAAAATACGGCTCTATGGTATATCCGTCGACACCGCTCGACTCCCACTTGTTCGCTTCCTTTTCACCGAAGCCAAGGCTGTACACCGTTATCTTCTTTGCGACCATAAACGCCGAATAAAAGCCTACGCCGAATTGACCGATTATGTCGACGTCGTCGACCTTCTCGTTCTCGCTTGTAAATTCGCGCGAGCCGCTCTTCGCTATCGTTCCGAGGTTATTTTCAAGCTCGTCCTTTGTCATGCCTATACCGTTGTCCTCGACCGTAAGGGTTCGCTTATCCTTATCTATTGAAAGGTTGATTTGAAAGTCGTTTCGGTTAAGCTTTATCTTTTGATTGGTAAGCGATTTAAAATAAAGCTTGTCGAGCGCGTCGCTCGCGTTGGAGATAAGCTCGCGCAGAAAAATCTCACGATTTGTGTAAATCGAGTTTATCATCAGGTCTAAAATTCTCTTAGACTCGGTTTTAAATTGTTTTTTCGCCATAAAAATGCCTCCTAAAAAATTTTACTGTTAGCACTCGATATATTTGAGTGCTAACAGTAATATACTCTTATTTTTCTGAAAAATCAAGCCCTTGTTATCTTAGCTATTCCGTTTTTCACCGCATCCTCCGCGACCGCCTTGGCGACGACGTCGGCGACCGATTTGTCGAGCGCGGACGGAATGATATAGTCCTTCGAAAGCTGCTCGTCGCTCACAAGCGAGGCGAGCGCATAAGCGGCGGCTTGCTTCATGCTTTCGGTTATTTCGCTCGCGCGAACCGAAAGCGCCCCCTTGAACATTCCGGGGAAAACAAGCACGTTATTTATCTGGTTCGGAAAGTCCGAGCGACCCGTTCCAACAACCGCCGCACCGCCCTTAAGCGCTTCGTCGGGCATTATTTCGGGTACGGGGTTTGACATTGCGAACACAAGCGGCTCATTCATTTCAGCAACCATTTCCGCTGTAACGAGATTGGGCCCAGAAACTCCGACGAAGGCGTCCGCGCCCTTCAAAGCGTCGCTGAGCGTTCCCTTTAGTTTGTCGCGGTTGCTTATCTTCGCCATTTCCTGCTTGGACAAATTCAGCCGCTCGTCACCCTCGCATATTATGCCCTTGCTGTCGCACATAATGATTTCGCCAAACTTCATATCGATAAGAAGCTTTGCGATAGCGATGCCCGCCGCGCCCGCTCCGTTAACGACGATTTTAAGCGCGCCCATCTTCTTTTTCGTAAGCCTTACGGCATTCAGCATCGCCGCGCAGACGACGATAGCCGTTCCGTGCTGGTCGTCGTGGAAAACGGGAATATCACAAAGCTCTTTTAAGCGTCTTTCGACCTCAAAGCAGCGCGGAGCGGAAATGTCCTCAAGATTAATACCTCCGAAGCTTTTTGAAATCAAATATATCGTCTCAACCAGCTTGTCGACGTCGTGGGTATCCACGCATATCGGAAAAGCGTCAACATCGGCAAACTCCTTGAACAAAACGCATTTACCCTCCATAACGGGCATACCCGCCGCCGGCCCGATATCGCCAAGGCCGAGCACCGCCGTGCCGTCGGTTATTACGGCGACGAGATTTCCTCGTCTGGTGAGCTCGAAGGACTTTTCATAGTCCTTGTTGATTACCCGACAGGGCTCAGCGACGCCGGGGGTATACGCGAGAGATAAATCCTCACGCGTCTTAATCGCATAACGCGGAACGACCTCTATTTTTCCCTTCAGGTCATAGTGAAGCTGTAAAGCCTCTTGGTTAACGTCCATATCTAAAAATTCCTTTCAAAATTATCTATATCATCTCTTCGGGTTTGAAAACCTCGTCAAATTTATCCGCCGTAAGAAAGCCGAGCGCAACACACGCCTCTTTAAGCGAAATATCCTCCTTATACGCCTTTTTTACGGTCGCCGCGGCATTTTCATAGCCGATATGCGGATTTAACGCCGTGGCAAGCATAAGGGAATTATAAAGATTGCTTTTCATCTTTTCTCTGTTCGCCGTAATACCGCAAACGCAATTTACCCTAAACGAATTAATCGCGTCGGTAAGCAGGCGAACCGATTGAAGAAAGTTGTATATGAGCACAGGCATAAACACGTTGAGCTCAAAGTTGCCCTGCGACGCCGCCATACCGACCGCAACGTCGTTCGCTATAACCTGAACGGCAACCATAGTTACCGCCTCGCATTGGGTCGGATTGACCTTTCCCGGCATAATCGAGCTTCCCGGCTCGTTTTCGGGTATATGTATTTCTCCAAGTCCGCAGCGTGGACCGCTTGAAAGAAAACGCACATCGTTCGCGATTTTCATAAGATTCGCCGCAAGCGCCTTAAGCGCACCGTGGGCGAAGACAAGCTCGTCCTTCGACGTAAGCGCGTGAAATTTGTTCGGCGCGGATATAAAGGGTTTGCCCGTAAGAACGGAAACCTCTTTTGCCACTTCGTCGCCAAAGCCCTTCGGAGCGTTGAGTCCCGTTCCGACAGCCGTGCCTCCGAGAGCAAGACAGCTAAGCTCTTGTATGCTTGCCTTTAACATCGCAAGCGGCTTTTCGAGCATATTGCGCCATCCGCTTATCTCCTGCGAAAAAGCGATAGGCGTCGCGTCCTGCAAATGGGTTCTTCCCGTTTTGACTACTCCCTTATTTTCCCCTTCAAGACGAGAAAATTCATTAATAAGTCCTTCTATCGCGGGGAAAAGCTTGTCCTCAATTTCAACGACCGCCGCTATGTGCATAGCCGACGGAAAGGTGTCGTTGGAGCTTTGGGACATATTTATGTGGTCGTTCGGGTGAAGAAGCTTTTCTCCCGCCGCCGCATTTGCGACGTTCGCGACGACCTCGTTTACGTTCATATTCGACTGAGTACCGCTTCCCGTCTGCCACACAACGAGCGGAAATTCGTCAAAAAGCTCGCCTTCAAGAATTTTGTCACAGGCGTCACATATTAAGCCGCATCGAACCTCGTCAAGCTTTCCGAGGTTTTTATTCGCCCTCGCCGCCGCTTTTTTCAGCGTCGCAAAAGCCGTGATTATCGGCTTGGGCATATGCTCGTCGCCGATTTTAAAGTTGTTGCGGCTTCTCTCGGTCTGCGCGCCCCAAAAACGCTCGCTCGGCACTCTTACCTCGCCCATGGTATCCTTTTCAATTCTATAATCCATATTGTTCCCTCACATATAGAATAAATATATTATTAATAACGCTATTCGTCAAGCAAAAGCTGCTTGACGCGGTTGAGCCGAAGGGATTTAGAAACGACCGATTACCCTAAAAAGCACAAAAGCGGTTTTCATTAATATGTTTTCAAAATAGCCAAGCATACCGCCCCGTTTCAAATATATATTGTATCACATTTTTATACATTTTCTCTAACCGTCTTGCAAAATCGACCTCAATAGTCTAAAATGTAAGCATAAATCGGCACGAAGCCGATGAGCTTATTCCGAAACATCGGAGAATTGCGCCATGAAGGTTGCTCATTTTTTGTGAACGCCTTTTTGGCGTATTATATTTTTCGGAGGTTTTTATGAGCAAGGTCAAAAAATTAGTTTTCGCGGGGCTCTTGGTCGCCATAGGCGTCGCCCTGCCCATCGCCTTCCATTCTGTTCCCAACGCGGGTATGGTCTTTCTTCCCATGCATATTCCCGTGCTTCTTTGCGGACTTATATGCGGTCCTCTTTACGGGCTTGCCTGTGGTATTTTAGCCCCGCTTTTGTCAAGTCTTCTTACGGGTATGCCCGTCGCGGCAATGCTTCCGTCCATGCTATGCGAGCTTGCGGTCTATGGTCTTGTCGCGGGACTTCTGCTTAAGCTCGTCAAGACGAAAAGCACGGCGCTCAACATTTACGTCGCACTCGTTGGAGCAATGCTCCTCGGAAGAGTTGTAAAAGGACTCGTCAATGCTCTTATCTTTAACGTCGGGCAATATTCCCTCAAAATGTGGCTTACGTCGTCCTTCGTCACCTCAATTCCCGGAATAATCGCCCAAATTGTACTTATACCGATTTTGATTCTCGCGCTAAAAAAAGCAAAGCTAATTACGCTATAAAAAGAAGAGCCCCGTCGAGGGCTCTTTTTTTGCTCTATTTCGTCATTTGCTTAATCATTTCGACCGCCTGCTCAATATATTCGTTTATTGTAAACTCCTTCGTGCCAACAACCGTTATTTTGCATTTGTTGATAGGAACAAGAATCTTTTGCGCTCGACTTTCTGATACGGCAAGCGCCATTCGCGGCGTTATTTCGCCAAGAAGGGAATTTGCCGCTACTATTCCGACAGGTCCGACTATCACGTCCGCCTCGCACGACAAAACAACGACGGGATTTTCCCCAGTCGCCCCCTCGGACGCCCCCGCCTTCATCATCGCCGCCGTCGCAATCGAATTGGTTCCGACCGCAATCAGCTCACCCTCGACCTTTGCCGCCGCAAGCCGTTCAATTATCGTTTTTCCTATTCTTCCGCCCTGTCCGTCTATTACAAGTATTTTCATAGTAATTTTCCTTCATTTTGTTATAGGTTCATTTTACCCGTTTGTTTCGATGAATGCAAATGTTGACAAAGTCGAAAAATAGTGTTATATTGTGTATACACCGTATACACAATATAAAAGGACGATGTATTATGGGCAATATTCTAACGGTAAATAATCTTTGCAAAAACTACGAGGCGTTTTCTCTCAAGAACGTGTCCTTCTCGCTCGACAAGGGCTACATAATGGGCTTTATCGGACGTAACGGCGCGGGTAAAACGACAACGCTTAAAACGATGTTCAATCTCGTGCATCATGACAGCGGAACGGTCGAAATGTTTGGCAAGGACTTCTTTGAAAACGAGCTTTTCTGCAAACAGCATTCCTCGTTTATGCTTGGCGGAGCAAACTATTTTGTTTCGAAAAAGCTTAAAACGATAAAAAGCGTCGTCAAAAAATTCTATGACGAATGGGACGACGAGGCGTACAAAAGCTACATATCCCTTTTTAAGCTTGACGAAAACAAAAAGGTAAGCGAGCTTTCCGAAGGTATGAAGGTTAAATTCGGGCTTGCGCTCGCTATGTCGCACAACGCAAAATTCCTCGTGCTTGACGAGCCGACGAGCGGACTTGACCCCGTATCGCGCGACGAGCTTCTTGAAATATTCCAAAAGCTTATCGCCGACGGCGAAAGAAGTATTCTTTTCTCGACCCACATTATCTCCGACCTTGAAAAATGCGCGGACTACATCACCTACATAAAAGAGGGCGAAATTCTCGCTTCCACCGAAAAGGACGCCTTTATCGACGGCTATCGCGTTGTTCAGGGCAAAAACGACCAGCTTAACGACGAAATGAAGAAAAAGCTAATCGGCATAAAAAACAACGCCTTCGGCTGGAACGCGCTTATTAAAAAGGAAGACCTTTCGCTCGTAAAGGGGCTTGAAATCGCCCTGCCAGACCTTGAAACCATTATGGTTCATATTGAAAAGGAGTAGCGAAATGAAAAACTTAATCAGCAAAGAGCTTAAACTCGCTCTTCATCCGACAAATATTATCTTTCTGGCCTTTGGCATAATGCTTCTTATCCCAAGCTATCCTTACTATGTCGCCTTCTTTTACGTCTGTCTCGGAATCTTCTTTTTGTTCCTCAACGGACGTGAAAACAACGACGTTTTCTTTACAACCACGCTTCCCGTTAAAAAGAGCGACGTTGTAAAGGCGCGGTGCATAACCGTCGCGCTCATCGAAACCGTGACGATAATAATTTCTGTTCCCTTTGCTTTTCTCGGCGTTGCGATTAACCCGAACGCCGCGGGCAACGAAGCGGGAATTGAAGCGAACGTCGCCTTCTTCGGTTTTGTGTTTATTATGTTTGCGATTTTTAACGTGATATTTATTCCTAAGTTTTATAAAACAACCTTAAAGCTCGGTATGCCCTTCGTCCTGTCGTCAACCGCTATGGTGATTTTTATAGGCGTCGCCGAGGTCTTCACAAACGCCGTTTTCAAGGACTTTCTCGACACAACCGAGTCCGACATAATGATAAAGCAAATCCCCATTCTCGTCGCGGGCATTGCGATATTTCTTATTCTTACGTTTGCGGCATACAAGCTTGCGTCCAAGCGCTTTGAAGAAGTAGATTTATAGGCTATGGACATCGTTATCGTCAACACCTCGGACAAACCGATATATCAGCAGATATACGAGCAAATAAGCGCGCAGATAATTAAGGGCGAGCTTCAAAGCGACATCTGTCTTCCGCCGATAAGAACGGTCGCCGCCGAGCTTCGAATAAGCGTCATCACGGTCAAAAAGGCGTGGGAGACCCTCGAGCAAAAGGGTTTTATCTACACCATGGCCGGAAAGGGCTGCTTCGTCGCTCCGCTGCATCCGAACGAGCTTTCCGACAAGCGTTCGTCAATCGTCGCCGAAAAGGTGAAAAAGGACGTCGAATACTACAAGACGCTCGGTCTTTCGCTCGACGAGCTAAAGGGGCTTTTTGACGAATATTTCGGCAAATAACCGCACTTTTTAAATGCCTCAAAAAGAGGCATTTATTTTTTTTTAACAATGTGTTATTATAGGTATATAAACCAAATGACATTGGGGAGTCACCATGGACGCTAAAATTGCGGTTTTTCTATCCTATTGGTCTGAAGAACAATCACGTTATTTCTTGGAGGGCGCCAAAAAGCGCATTTCCGAGGGTGGTATTCATCTGTCCATTTTCAGCAGCTTCGGATATATTCACGGCGGAAAGCCTGTTAACATCGGAGAAAATAATATATTCAGCCTTCCTGACCTGTCGACCTTTGACGGCGTCGTCATAGTATCGAACACCATTTATGACAAGGAGCTTCTGCAGCAGCTTTTTGAGAACGTAAAGGAAAAAAATCTTCCCGTTATCTCGTCCGATTACGACCTTGGGGACCCATATTGTTACTTTGCGGGCGTGGACAACCGAGACGGAATTTCTCAGATGATGGAGCATCTTATATCCGAGCACAACTGCAAAACCTTTCACTTTGTTTCGGGTCCTGCCAACGACGCGGAAAATATCGAGCGCCTGCGCGGATTTAAGGAAAGCCTTGAGCGTCACAATCTTCCCTTCGACAAAAACAATGTCTTCGCGGGCATGTACCAGCTTTCCGACGGAATTGAGGCGGCTCAAAGGTATTTAAGCGGCGAGTGCCCCCTTCCCGACGCGATAGTCTGCGCTAACGACCTTATGGCGTCGGGCGTGTGCGACGAGTTTTATACCCACGGCATACGCGTGCCAGAGGACGTCATAGTTACGGGCTTCGACAGCGACGAGCGTGTAAAGCACTATCGTCTAAAAATAACGACGGTTGACCGCCCGAAATCCGACCTTGGATACACCTGTCTTGATGAAATGTGCAAAATAATCTCCGGCGAAAGCGTCAAGAAAAAACAATTTTTCAAAGGACGTCTTTTGCTTTCCGAAAGCTGCGGCTGCAACCTCGAAACATATCAGAGCAATGACGACTATGTCCGAAGCATATACAAAACCAACGTTACGGGAAGCCACAACTTCGTCATAACCAAGGAGGTCAACGAAGACCTTCTTACCTGCGAGGATTTTCCGTCGCTTTTGTCGTCGCTTAACGCTTTTGCAAGAGCCTATTTCGACTATACTCCCCTTTTGGTCATTGACGACGGATATTTTCGCTCCCTATCAACCTCGAATGAGGACAAGCGTATGGTCGACGGCTATTCGGAAAAGTCACACCTGTTCTATTTTGAACCCGGCTCGACCTCTCCGTCGCGAATAACCTTCACGACAAAGGAGCTTATTCCAAGGGAGTTTAAATCTCAAATAGAAAACCCTCTTAACATTTTTTATCCCCTTCACTTTCAGGATAAATGTATCGGCTACATAGTCGTTGACGGAACCCGTCAGGCATTCAGCGACCTTCAGCGAATTTCCTTCCTGTCGTCGCTTAACGTCGTATTTGAGCATATTCTTCAGCGCATTACCCTTGAGAATTACAACCGTAAATTCCAAACCCTTGCGCTTATGGACTCCTTCACAGGGCTGTTTAACCGTCTTGGCTTCAAGGAATACGGTAACAAGCTTTTCAACGAATGCCGTAAAAACAAAAAGCACTTCCTTGTGCTCTTCGTTGATATCGACGGACTAAAATGGATAAACGACAATCTCGGACACGAGTTTGGCGACATCGCGATAAAAAAGATTAGCCAGAATCTTGTTATGTGCTGTCCGACAGACAATATAGCCATTCGCTTCGGCGGCGATGAATTTCTTATTCTCGGACCGTGCGACGGTGAGAAGGACGCGGAGGCGATTAAGTCTAATTTGATTAAACGCCTTAATGACATTAACGAGCGCAACGAGCTTGGCTTTTTGCTTTCGGTAAGCGTGGGATACCGCATATGCTCGCCCGACGAAAATATGACGCTCAACGATTGTGTCAACATCGCGGACAAGGAAATGTACGCCCTTAAGCAGCAGAAAAAAGCACAGCGCACAACATAATAACATAACAAAACGGCGCAGTGGATAATCCACCGCGCCGTTATTTTTCTGCCTATTCCAATAGCTTGATGTAATCCTCCGTCGGCATCGGCTTCGCGAAGAGATAACCCTGCGCTATATCACAGCCTATGCGTTTGAGGTAATCCGCCTGCTCCCGCGTCTCGACGCCCTCGGCGACGACCTTCAGCTTGAGCTCCTTTGACATTTGGATAACAGCGTTTAGGATGCTTGCCTTTCTTTCCTCCGCCCCGCCCGAAAGGAACTTCATATCAAGCTTAACGACGTCAAAATTAACGTCCTTTAAAACGTTCAGCGACGAATATCCGCTTCCGAAATCGTCCATTTCGACCGTAAAGCCCTTCTCTCTGAGAATATTAACCGTGTCGATAATAAGCTTCGGGCTGTCGGCATAAGCGGACTCGGTGATTTCAAGCCGAAGCATTTCAATGGGGATTTCGTATTTGCCGACGTAGTATAGCAGCACCGAGCAGACGTCGACGTTGCTTATGTCATATTGCGATATATTCACCGAAATCGGAACGACCCTTTTTCCCTCGTTCAGCCAAGTGCGAAGCTGTTTGCAGACAGCCTCCCAAAGGTACATATCGAGCTTGACGACAAATCCGTTTTTCTCGAATATCGGGATGAACACGCCCGGCGAAATCATTCCGTGCTCCGGGCTTATCCACCGCGCGAGAGCCTCGGCGCCGACTATGGCTTCGTCCTCTAAGCTAAACTGCGGCTGGAGAAAGAACTTGAACTCACCGCCCGCGAGAGCGTCCACCATTATGCGCGTAACTTTTTGTTCTTCTACAAGCTTTTTTCTGACTTCCTCGTCGTAGTAAGCATAGATGTTATGGTAATTTCCCTTAACCTTCTTTTGCACTATAACCGCGCGGTCAATCATAACGTCGGGCGAAAGCTCCTTGTCCTCGACAATAAAAAGTCCGAAGCTCGACGAAATCATATTGTCAAATCGCTCGTCCTTTTTGGCGTCTTCATAGGTTTTAATCAGCCCTTTAACTTTGTTGTCAGAATATTTCATACATATGACGAACCTGTCGGCGTTTATCCTCGCGCATATGCCGTCCTCACCTACGTAATCCCTTATTAATGACGCCACAAACTTAAGCACCTCGGTGCCCTTTTCGTATCCGTAAAGGTCATTAATAAACTTAAAGTGGTCAATGTCGAAATAAACGATAACAAGACTGTTGGGTTCGGCCTTTTCGATAAGCGCGCGGGCGTGCTTTAAGAAACCGTTTCGATTATAAAGCCCCGTTGTCACGTCATATTCCGCCATATATTTGAGCTCGTTATTGGAGATAACCTCCTCGTGAACGTCGTTGAAGGTAAGAAGAATTTTTCTCGTGTTCTGCTCGTTGTCAAGGGTCTTTGCCACCGCCATACGGAACCACCTGCGCTCGCCGTTAACCGTGACGAGAAGAACGTCGATATGTCCGCCCATTTGCGAGTAATGCCGACCCACGTCATTTACAAGGCCTTCCATTCGCTTAATATCCTTCGCGTCTGCGACCCCATCCTCCTCAAGGATTTTCCATAGTGACCGTTCGTTATAGTCGCCCTTAAGCCGCTCGCGCACAAGAGAATCGTAAACAAAAACGTTGTTCGCCCAGTCGTACTCGAATACAATCGTGCCCGTGCTCACAAGAACATTGCGATAGCGGTTCTCCTCATCGCTTTGAAGGGTAAGATAGCTGTTTTGGACCCTCACCTTTTCGTTCTCGCTTCGCACTATGGAGTTCTTAACCTTTGCCCTGATAATATCGGGGTTAATCGGCTTTTTGGCAAAGTCAATCGCGCCGTTGTTAATAGCCAGCGCGCTGAACTCGGTCTCCTCGCGCGCGCTTATTACAATAACAGGTATAGTTGAAAGCTCGGCGTTTTCGGACATACGCTTGAGCACATCGAGCCCATTGACGCCGCTCATCATAAGGTCGAGAATAATAATTGAAATTCCGCTTGCGCGCCGCTCGATGAGCTGCAGCGCGACAGCTCCCGTCGAAGCAAGAAGGATTTCGAAATCCTCCTTAAACATTTCGCTTAATATCTCGCGCGCAACGTCCGAATCGTCTACGATAAGCATTGTTCTCTTGTGGGGGAGGGTATGCCGACTTTGCGCCGAGTCACGACCGACTATTGTCTGCGCCGCCTCGATTTTTTCATCCACGGACGTTTCGTCCATTTCGGGCAGATAATAATCGGTCTTTGTCTCGCTTTTGACGGCGAACCGAGAAGCGAGCTCAGCGTGCTTACAAAGCAATTCAACGCTGTCGCCGTCCTCCGGGCAAAGCGCGACGCCTACGCTGACGAGCGTGTAAAGCTCGTCGGTAACCGGCCTTGTGGCAGCCTCGACAATACGCGAAACCCTTTTACCTATTTCCGCCCTGAAATCAAAATTCCTAAGAATAACACAGAACTCGTTGACGCCCACCCGTCCGACAAGGTCGTCCGCTTGGATAACGGTTTTGACCCTCGTCACAAGCTCCTTGAGCACCTCTCCGCCCCTAAAGTCACCAACCCGCTCAATAATTTCTTCAAGGTTGTTTACGCGAATAAAGCAAAATGCGTGCTGGTTGTTTTTTCCGTTTAAGCGAAGAATATCCTCCGCCCTTTCAAGGAAAGCCGCTCGGCTTAGAGCCCTTGAAATCGGGTCTTCGGCGGCGCGCTCCCTTAACGCAAGCTCGGTCTTTTTCGCTTCGTCGATATCCTCATACAACATATATGCGATTATATCGCCCGATTTCGGATACATAACAAGCGAAACCACAAGACGAAGCCAGCGATATTTACCCTTATCATCAATACCGATAAAGTCAATATGCTGTTCCTTCGTCCCCTCATAATACAACGCCAAGAGCGCCTCTCGGCTTATAAGACGCTTATAATTCTCACGGTGGTCGGCTTGAACCGTCTGCTCTAAAAATGCTTCAACGCACGCGTTAAAGGTCTTCTTCGGGCTTCCGAGCCGAAGATACTTAAGCCTTCCCACGACGTTTTTCATCTCGTCCTTGGAAAGGTTATATTCAAAGAGCATAACGTTGTCGCCGTCTAAATCCTTGAGCTTTTTTTGCCACTTGTTGTAATCAAGCGCTTTTTCCTGCTCGTCGGAGATATCAGAATAGGATATAATCGCGCGAATCGGCTTTTTATCCTTGTCAAACACCGTCGTTGAGCTCCATTTGTACCACTTGTATTGCTCAGAGCCTAATGCTCGCATATAAATTATCGCCGTAATCGGTGATTTTCCGCTTTTCACGCTTTCGCAGAACTCAAGAAATTGCTTCTTGGATTCATCTTTAAACAAATTGAGGTTAATAACGCTTGTTGGTATATCTGTAATTTCGTCGGGAAGCTTTTCGCCGCTCGCCTGACGACTGTCGAAATGCACGGAATTGGTTTCGTAATCGTAACTCAAAACCGTCTTTCCGCTCTGCTGAACGGCGATGCGATATTCCTCCTCGTGCGTAGCAATGACGCGTGATTCGGCGGCAAGTATACGCCTTATACTGCGCTCGCGTCCTAAAATCAAGTATGCACAAAGGGTTTCAATCGCAATAATTGCTACGATTAACAGAACGCTCTGTTTTAACGCCGCCGCCGACTGCTCGCCTATGGCGTCAATGGGGGTAGCGGTGAAAACGAACCAGTCATTAATGCCAAGCGGCTTATAGACCGCATAGCGCCCGTTTCCTTCATGCGAGTATTTGACCGTCCCCGCTTTATTTGCAAGAAGGTTCTCGCGAAGGCTCATATAAGCGGGAACACTCGAGTCGTTTTCGTTCATAAAGGAAAGAACAAAAATATTCTTTATATCTGAAAATCCTCGACCCGACACCCCCGAAACAATCATCTGACCGTCGGAGTTGCAGATAAACGAATACCCCGTGCTGTTATAAAGGTCGGTTAAAATAATTTCCTTGAAATCCTCTTCGTGATACTGCGCGAAAAGCGCAGCAATTACCTTGCCGTTTTTCAGTATTGGTACGCCGATAATAAACTGACCCTTTTCGCCGTCGTGGTTTCCGTCAATTTTGTCGATTACTCTTTTGCCGTTAATGGCGTCGTAGAAAAACCGCTCGTGCGAATAGTCGGCGGTAGCGCCGTTGTTTTAATATGCCGTTCCGCCGGGAAACGCGACCGACATATTGTAAAAGGTCGATTTTTCCACGATAGCCGACATCCTTACTTCGAACGCCTTTAAATTCTCGGGGTCTTCGACGTCAACGATTTCATTCTGCGCCGAAAGAGCGTTCGAAAAGGTTTCAAGAAGCGTGTACTGCGCCTTGACCTCGGTGTTAATGATAACTGCCTGTGCCTGGGCAAAGTCACTGAGTGTGTTCTGAGCACTTTGCCGCTCATTGTGCACCGACTGATGAAAATTGACAACGAGAAGCAACACGACGACAAGCATCAAAACCAACGCCGCAGAAAGGATGGAAATATTTTTTCTCTCTTTTTTTCTTTTTGTTATCATTCGTTTGCCCCCGCTTCCCACTCAAATAGAAAAAACAAGGCTCATTGTGTATCGATATGTGTTTTAGTTTATTATACGCCTATCTTTTGTATTTCGTCACAAATCTTTTTGTGCTCCTGCTCGATAGTTTCGAATATCGCGGGCAAACTCGAATACTCCCCGCTTCGATAGGCTTTCGTGAATCGGCTGCACGCCTCATAGACGCCCGTAATGCTCAGGTTCCCCGATTCGCCCTTCATCGAGTGTATTTGTTCGAACGCTTGAGCGTAATCCTCGTTTTCCATCGCGCTCTTTGCGTTCCGGCAGGCGGTCTCGTCAAGATATCGAATCAGAAACTTTTCATAAAGCTCCGCATTCCCCGAAAATCTTTCAATAGCCTCCGCATAATTTATTCCGCTTATGTCCTCAATCTCCATAACTGTTTTCACTCCTGTTGTCCGTAGTGGATGTAATAATGTCAACATTCATTATCAGTATAAGATACCTATAAATTGTTTATACCCCAAAATTCTTTGTTTTTCAAGTTATTTTGACAAAATATTATTTTTTTAACATATTTATGCAAATATCCCCCCCCCCGTTATATTGCACAATTTTGTGTGATTTTTTTAGTTATTTCGTGCACAAAAATAATGCGCCGAAGTTTTCTTTCCTTCGACGCATTTCGTTAACCCATTACTATTTTAATTTCGTTTTCCGCCATCATTTTATCGTACGGCAGAACGCCATTTATTTCCTCGCCGTTGAGGAACGCAGTCTTAACTCCGCTTTCAACTCCCGACGGATTTTCAACCGTTATGTTGAGCTTTTTCCCTCTAAAGCTCTTTTTCATTTTAAAGCTCTTCCATTCCTTTGGAATTGAGGGCAAAATTGTTATTCCCCCGACCGAAGGACGTATTCCGCAAATACCCTCGACGCAGCCCACCATAACCGTCGACGCCGTACCCGTAAGCCAATGGACATTGGCGCGCCCCTCAAATGGGGAATCGACCGATTCGACAAACTGGCTATGGACATAGGGCTCGATTTTTCTTATCTCCGCCCTGTCGTTCATATACGCGGGACTTGTCTCCTTAAAGTATTCGAAGGCGCGCTCACCGTGGCCCATAAGCGCCTCGGCAAGGATTATCCATCCCTGCGATTGACAGAAGATTGAGCCGTTCTCCTTGGTCGCTCCGTTAAACAGGAACATAAGCGCGCCGTCAAACGGATGCTCCTTGTAGCTCGGCGCAAGAAGGCGTAAGCCGTATGCCGTATTCAGCAGCTTGTTCGCGCTTTCGAGCGACTTCTCCGCCTGCTCCTGTGTCGCCACCCCGCTTATCACCGCCCATGACTGGGGATTAAGCCATATATTAGCCTCGGCGTCATTCCGCGCGCCGACAGTCACGCCGTCCTCGCGGAAGCCGCGCACAAAGCGGTCGACGTCCCAGCAGTTCTTCTGAATGGTATCATATAAATTTTTCGACGCCTTTTCGATATACGCGATATATTGAGCGTCGTTCTTTGTCGTGGCGTAATCCTTCAAAATTCTCATAGCAAGATATAACTGCATCGCCACGAAGCTGCTTTCACCGTTCGCGCCAAGCCGCAGACAGTCGTTCCAGTCAGCGTGAAGCCCCGCGGGCATATCGTGGGCGGCAAGATGGTTCATACTGAAATCAATCGCCCTTTTAAGGTGCTCATAGACCGTTCCCTCGTCCTTGTCAGCAAAGGGGATAACCTCGTCGAGAAAATCAATTTCGCCAGTCTCGTCGATATACTTTTTAACCGTCGGGAAAAGCCACATGGCGTCGTCCGCGCGATAGGCGGGATGACCCGTTTCGTTGACATAGCTTTCGTCCTCCGGGGTATCCTCATGGCCCGGATTGTGGGTGTATTTAACCAATGGAAGACCTGCGCCGTGATGCACCTGCGCGGATAACATAAACACAAGCTGTTTTTTCGCCATTGCGGTGTCAAGGTGGATAATTCCGCTTATGTCCTGAACCGTGTCACGGTAGCCGAAGCCGTTTCTTTGACCGCAATAGGAGAAGCTCGCCGCACGGCTCCACACAAAGGTTATAAAGCACTGAAACGCATTCCATGTATTAATCATAGCGTTGAACTTTTCGTCTGGAGTTTCGACCCTGAAGCCGTCGAGCTCCTTGTGCCAAAAGCTTTTTAATTCGTCGAGCTCTTTATCGGTCTGTGCCTTCGGGTCGGAATAGCGCTCGATAATTTCCTCAGCTTCCTGCTCATTCTTTTCTCCAAGGGTAAAGACAATCGTGCGGCTCTCGCCCGCCTTTAATTCAATTTCGCTGTGTATCGCGCCGCAGGGATTTCCATTGTAGTTAAGCACGCCGTCGCATTTTCCGTTCTCGACCGCGACAGGGTTTCCATATCCGTGATAAAGGCCGATAAAATGCTCTTTATCGCCGTTAACGCTTGCGATTTTCGCTCCCGAAAGCCCAAAATAGCGTGTTTTTCTGCTGTTTCCATTAAACTCGCGCGAGCAACTTTCATTTATTACTTCAAGTATATAACTGCCTTTATTATACGTTTTGGTTATAAACTGAGTGTATTGCAAATTGACGGTATCCTGCTCGTAATTGCTGTCGGTCGTGAACTCGGCATAACCGAAAACGCTCAGCTTTCTCGTCTTCGTATCGTTGTTGGTAAGCGTGACGCTCCAGACCTCATAGGTCTTATTGCGCGGCACATAGTACAGCGCGCGCGAGGAAATATTGCGGTAATCCGCGCTTATTTCGGTATACGCCGTTCCGTGACGGCATTCGCTTTTATAGCTGTCGAGCGGCTTGCCGACGGGCTGCCACGAAGCCGACCAAAAATCGCCGTCCGCGTCGTCGCGGATATATATATAACGCCCGGGCTGGTCGTTGTAGTTAAATCTGTATCTTAAAAGCCGTCCCTTGGCTCCGCTTTTGACAAAGCTGTATCCGCCGGCATTGTTTGAAATAATCGCGCCGTATTCAGGGTCGCCCAGATAATTCGCCCACGGTGCGGGCGTTGCGGGATTTGTGATAACATATTCCCTGTTTTTCTCGTCAAAATATCCGTAATTCATAAAAGAATACTCCTTACATTTTCAAACCGTACTTAAACGTTTTCGTAGCCTTTATTTTATCACATTAAACATAAAAAAGGAAGTGTCTGTTTAGTTTAAGACCTTCCTTTGACAATAAATAATACATTTTATCACGAGATTGTTTTAAAATACTGGTGATTTTTGCCGCCTGCCGTTACGTCAACGCTCTGCTTATGAAATTTAATAAGGATTAGGCGGTTATTTTTTCTTGAAAACACGCGCAAAAAAACAATTTAACGCAATTTGAAAAATTTTTAATGTTTTTCATTAAATTTTGCTTGACATTCGTTGTAGCGTGTGATATTCTTACCTCATCAAAACAAAGGAGTACAAAAAAATGAACGAAAAACAAATTAACATCAAAAAATCAAGCAAGGCAATAGCAGTATTAATGAAAATCGGTTACATCGCCATGATAGTCGCGGTCTCTATCTCGGTATGCAACCTCGCGTTTTTGGTTTGTACAGGCGGCGATATGGAGGTCTACCCATCAAGCGGAATAACCATAAAAGCGGCGATAGTCGACGAGAACATTAACACCACCGAGGGAATTGTCGCCCTTAGCATAGCCGTTATAATAATGTCTGCGTTCATGTTCGTCATATTTCTTTTCGCCTACCAAATCTTTAATGAAATAAGCAAAAACGCCATGCCATTTAATGAGAAATATGTCAAACGCATAAAGCAAATCGGTATTCTCATTGCCGTTATGACGCTCGTTGGAAATACTGTCGACGCCGCGGCCTCGGCAAAAATCGGAGTTAGCACCCTCGGTATCTGCACCGACTCGACGGGCATCGCCTTCGGTATCATAATCTACTGCCTCGCCTTCATCTTTGATTACGGCTGTATGCTTCAAAAGCAGTCCGACGAAACGCTTTAAGAAGGTAATAAAATGGCAATTATTTTAAGACTCGACCGAATGATGGCCGACCGAAAAATCTCGCTCAACGACCTTTCGGCACAGGTCGGAATAGCCAACGTTAACCTATCGAACATTAAAACGGGCAAGATTAGCGCAATCCGCTTTTCAACCCTCGATGCGATATGCGACTCTCTCGATTGTCAGCCCGGAGACATTCTCGAATACAAACGGGAACAAAAGACGGAAGAAGCATCAGAATAACAAAAACCCCCTTTGGCATTGAGCCGAAGGGGGTTTTTATTCTATTCGTAATCAACCACGTCAGCCCAGCGAAGCAGAAAATCCCGCTCCTCGGGCTTTCCCTTGACCGACTGGGAGGCGGCGACAATGGGAAGCCATCTTTCGACATATTGCCGCGCCGTATCGCTCTTCTTACAAAAAAGCTTCATATACATATCCGCACCGTCATCGTCGCCGGCAAGCGTGAACAAAAGAAAGGTTCTCGCCGCGTCGGCGGAGGCGTTGCCCTGCGTCGCGTGCGACCAATCGATGACATATGCCTTATCGTCGGGGGTAATAATGACGTTGCTCGGGTTAAAATCGCCGTGACAGAGCTTTTTATGCTTGGGCATAGCCTCAAGCCGCGTGTGGAGCTCATACCTTGTCGTCGCGTCGAGGTCGGTCGCGCTTATCTTTTTTTGCATCTTATCGCGAAGAAGTGTAAGCGAAGGACACTCGCAGGAGTGCATTGTCAGCTGAACATCGACAAGACGTTCGATATACTCCGCCTTTTTCTTCGGGTTTTCGTCCATTAGCTGCTGAAGGGTTTTGCCCTCGATAAAATCCGAAACAATCGCCCATTTACCGTTGATTTTCGTGACCTCGTGAATTGACGGAACAAGAAGTCCCGTTTCCTCAACCCGTGCCTGATTTAAAGCCTCGTTTAGGATATCCGACTTTGAAAAGCTCTCGTTAAAAAGCTTGATTACGCTGTCGCCGTCGCGGTAGACGGTCTTTTCCGTGCGAACCGCAATAATCTTATCTAAATTCATTTTGTCCTCCTCCTATTCGCCGTAATAGGCGCGCATATACATATCCTTTATCTCGCTCATAAGCGGATAACGCGGATTTGCACCCGTGCACTGGTCGTCGAACGCCTGTTCTGTCATCTCGTCCAGACGGTCGAGAAAATCCTTTTCCTCCACGCCGTAATCGCGTATCGTCGGCTTAATGTCAATCTTTCTCTTAAGCTCATCTACCTTTTTAATTAAGCCCGACAGCTTCTCCTCGTCGTCCTTGCCCTTTACGCCAAGCGCGTCGGCAACCGCCGCATATCTTGAAAGGGTCTTTGGGTGGTCGTACTGTGAGAAGGAACCCATTTTTGCAGGAGCCTCGGCGGCGTTAAACCGCATAACCTCATCTATCATAAGCGCGTTGGCTATTCCGTGGGGAAGGTGGTGGAAAGCGCCGAGCTTGTGAGCCATAGAGTGGCACACGCCAAGGAAGGCGTTCGCAAACGCCATACCCGCCATAGTCGCGGCGTTCGCCATTTCTTCACGCGCTTTTACATCGTTTGCGCCGTCGTTGTACGCGCGCGGAAGATATTCAAAAATAAGCTTTAACGCTTCAATCGCAAGCCCGTCGGTATACGGCGTCGCCATAACCGAAGCGTATGCCTCGAGCGCGTGGGAGACCGCGTCGATGCCCGATGCGGCAGTAAGTCCTTTTGGAGCGTTCATCATAAGGTCAACGTCGATAATCGCCATATTCGGAAGAAGCTCATAGTCAGCCAGCGGATACTTTACACCCGTCGTCTCGTCGGAAATAACCGCGAAGGGCGTAACCTCGCTTCCCGTTCCCGCCGTAGTCGGGATTGCGATAAAATAGGCTTTTTCGCCCATTTTCGGGAAGGTGTAAACCCTCTTTCTTATATCCATAAAGCGCATTGCCATATCAAGAAAATCCGCTTCGGGATGCTCATACAGAACCCACATTATTTTGCCCGCATCCATTGCCGAGCCACCGCCGAGCGCGATAATGCAATCCGGCTCAAACTCGCTCATTGCCTTGGCTCCCTCGCGCGCGGAAGCGAGCGACGGGTCGGGCGCGACGTTGAAGAAGGTGGTATGGGTTATGCCCATTTCGTCGAGCTTGTCGGTTATCGGTTTTGTATAACCATTCTTGTAAAGAAAGGTATCGGTCACAATAAACGCCCGCTTTTTGTCCATAACGCTTTTGAGCTCGTCAAGGGCGACGGTCAAACAGCCTTTTTTGAAATATACCTTCTGCGGAGCTCTGAACCAAAGCATATTCTCTCTCCTTTCGGCAACCGTCTTAATATTCATAAGGTGCTTTATTCCGACGTTTTCGGAAACCGAGTTTCCGCCCCAAGAGCCGCAGCCAAGCGTGAGCGAAGGCGCAAGCTTAAAGTTGTAAAGGTCGCCTATTCCGCCGTGGGAGGAGGGTGTGTTGACGAGTACACGGCAGGTCTTCATTCTTGACGCAAACCTGTCAACCTTGTCCCGCTCGCTTTGCGCGTTAAGATATATCGACGAGGTGTGTCCAAGTCCGCCGTCGTCAATCAGCTTTGCCGCCTTTTCGAGGGCGTCCTCAAAGCCCTTGGCTTTATACATAGCAAGCACAGGCGAAAGCTTTTCGTGCGCAAACTCCTCGGAAAGCTCGACGCTCTTGACCTCGCCGATAAGAATTTTCGTCTCCTTCGGAGCCTTCACATCAGCGAGCGCCGCTATCGTGTTAGCCGACTGACCGACAATTTTCGCGTTTAGCGCGCCGTTGATAATTATCGTCTTTCGAACCTTTTCCGTTTCGTCGGAATTGAGAAAATAACAGCCTCTTTTTTTGAACTCGTCCTTTACCTTGTCATATATTTTCTCATCGACAATCACCGACTGCTCCGACGCGCAAATCATACCGTTGTCAAAGGTCTTGGAATGAATAATCGAGTTTACGGCAAGAAGGATATCCGCCGTTTCGTCGATTATTGCGGGTGTGTTGCCCGCGCCGACGCCTATGGCGGGCTTGCCCGAGGAATACGCCGCGCGCACCATACCCGGACCGCCTGTCGCAAGGATAATGTCCGCCTCGCGCATAACAAGGTTCGAAAGCTCAAGCGACGGCAAATCAATCCATTCTATAATTCCGTCGGGCGCGCCTGCCGCCACCGCCGCGTCAAGCACAATTTTTGCCGCGGCGATTGTGCTTTTCTTCGCTCTCGGGTGGGGGCTTATGATAATTCCGTTTCTTGTTTTTAATGCGAGAAGCGTTTTGAAAATCGCCGTCGAGGTCGGGTTTGTCGTCGGAATAACCGCCGCGATAACACCGATAGGCTCCGCTATTTTCTTTAATCCTCCCGCCCTGTCCTCTTCGAGTACTCCGCAGGTTTTCGTGTTTTTATATGCGTTATAGATATATTCGCTCGCATAGTTGTTTTTTATCACCTTGTCCTCAACCACGCCCATTCCGGTTTCCTCGACGGCAAGCTTCGCAAGGGGTATGCGCGCCTTGTTCGCCGCAATAGCCGCCGCAAGAAAAATCTTATCAACCTGCTCCTGTGAAAACGACGCAAAAGCCTCCTGCGCCCGTCTTACCCGCCCAATGGCGGCTTCGAGCGTTTCAAGGTTTTCCACAAGGATACGTTCTTCATTTTTGCTCATATTAACACTCCTTTTCGGTTATCGGTCTATATATCATAAGATAGCACACACAACCAAAGAATTTTGACGGAACAGCGTTGTTTATCTATCCTTGTTAATATTTTAACACAATATTTTCCCTTTGAAAAGTCAAAAAGCGAAATTTTTTTAAAATTATAACAAATTCGGAGTTTTGTTTAACTTGGCAAAATTCGCCTTTTATTTTTTGGTTATTGTGACAATACAAAAGCGGCTGAACCAAACAAGTCCAACCGCTTAAAACTGCTATTCTGTTTTTAGTCTGCCCAATCCTCGAGCCTTACGCTTCCGCTCACGGTTGAGGCTTCAATTTTCATCGCGCCGTTTCCGACCTTAAAGCTCGTGTTCTTATCGTATTTAGTTCCCTGATACTCGTCACGAATTGAACCGCTTGTTGTCGAGCAGGTCGCCGTATAGCCGACATTACCGTCAATTTCGATTTTAACGCTTCCGCTTGTAGACGTCGCCTTTATGCTCGTTGTATTTTCATCCGCCACTGCCCTAACCGAGCCGCTTGTCGAGGAGGCGTCAAGCGTCTTAAACGCGCCATAAACGTGAACAGAACCGCTTGTTGAAGAAACGATGGCGTTCTGTCCGCCAAGCATAACCTTAACCGAACCGCTCGTCGATTTGCATTTAATGTCGTTTGCGGCTGCGTAAAGCTTGACCGAGCCGCTTGTGCTCGAAATGTCGTAATCATACAGCTTATCCTGCGGAACCCTTATGATTATCTTTCCGTTCGACAAAATACCCATTGTAACTCTTTTGGCCTGAGTCGCCGAAAATGTGTCGCCGTTTGTAACGAACTTAGGATAATATGCGCTGTCGTCGATTGTCGAATAGTATTCTACCTCAATTTTGTCGCCGTTATATTCCTCTATCGACACCGCTTCGAAAAGCATATTAACATCAATTTTTTCGACGTCAGCATCAAAGCTTTCGGTCAAAATCAGCTCGCCCTCGCCAAAGTTATTTTGAACGTTAAATAAATTCCAGCCGAAGAGCGACTGGTGTCCAATAAAGTTATACGCGAAAACCAAAACCACCACGAGAAGAAGAACGAGAAGAGTGAGCTTAACCCATTGAAGTATTTTGCTAGTCATTTGTATTCCTCATTTCAAAAACAGTTTTCCAAATACCGCAGATTATTCCTGCGACGGGCCATACAATCCAAGTAACGTCCCAGCGGAAGGTTAAAAAGCTTACAAGAAGATAGGCAATCGTAATAACCGACCAATAAATGGATACCGCCGCTTTGAAATTCTGCCCCGACTTGCTCGAATAAACCGCGTGCTCCTTCTCATTGTTTCCCTCAAAGTCCTTAAACTCTATGGGCGTGGACATACCGGTGTATATGATAATTCCCGTGGCTACCGCGGCAAGGGTCAAAAGAAGCAGCAGTCCGAGAATCGCGCTGCCCGAAGCGCCCAAGGCTGAACAGCCGATAAGCGCTACCGCGCCGAGAATGTACATAGCCACGGCGATAGCGATATTTCTCGCGTTGCGCTTTCTGTAATAATCCGCCTGCTTTTTGAAATCCGCGTCGGGCATAACCTCAGAAAGAAGGGCGTCTATGTCGCCGATGTTGGAAACCGACGCGCTGTACGCCTCGTTCTCCGACTTGCCCTCTTTTATGTAGTCGTCGTAGCGGTCGTTCATATTTGCCAAAAGCTCCGCTTTAAGCTCGGTTGCCTTTTTGCTTCTCGGAATATCCGAAAAAAGCACGTCAATATAGTTTTTAATTTTGTTGTTCATAATTACTCCCCTTAAACTAATAAATTGTCAATTAACTGTTTCGCTGTGTTCCAGTCGCCGATGTTTTCCTTTAATAGCGCTCTGCCGCTGTCGGTTATGCCATAATACCTTCGTCGTGCGCCTGTGTTTTCGTCACCCCAATACGAGGTAATATATTCGCCCGTTTCAAGCCGACGGAAGGTTGTATAAAGGGTAGCCTCCTTCAACTCAAACCTGCCGTTTGAGACCTCCTGGATATCCTTGTTTATCTCGTACCCATAGCTGTCGTCCTCCGACAGGCGAGCCAAAATAATGGTATCCGTAAGTCCTCTGATTATGTCGGACATTATAAGCACTTTTGTTCACCACCTTTGCTGTGATTGTATATTATCACAAGATACCTCATCTGTCAAGGTATCTTTTTCAAAAATGTATATTAATTCAAAAAACGCCGTCCACGGCAGGCGACGATATTTGACTTTCCGGCAAGCCTAAAAATTCTCTGCTTTTGAACTTTCTACTGTGCCGGCGCAGAGCTCGCGAACGTCAACGCCACTGACAAGCTTATAATCAAGGGAGCACGACAAATAATAATAATAAATATGCCTCAAATTAATATTGCTTTGCTTTTTATTAATAATATAGTATACTGTCTACATTATTTTGAGGAGCGGCGATATGAATTTGTCTGAAATTTTTACCTTTCCCTCTAAGGAACAGGAGCAGTACGACCAACAGCTGTTTGAAACGCGCATTTTCCCCTTCGGAGCGGAAAAGCAAAAAGCGATTGAATTGAATCTTCTGCGACAGGTCATTTTTACACGCTGCGGCGACGACGAGCTTATCTATCAGCTGACATCGGTTAAGGATATCCTTTCGCGCAAAACCGCATATGAAGACAAAGCTCTTTCGGAATGGTACAATTCCTTTCTCGTCGAGGTCTTTCCGCCCGCGGAACGCGCCAACCTTATTGCCCTTGCCGAGCTTGAGAAGGACTGTGCCTCATTGGACGACTTTCCTTCGCCGCTTGAAATAGTTAACCGCGCAAATACGCTGCTGTCAGAAAAGATACCCGATATTACTGAATAAAGATAAAAAAGTCAGCCGAGATTTATCGGCTGACCTTTTTTATTGCTTTTCCCCACATACAGCAAACGCTTATGAATTGGTCGTGCTTCACGCCAAGGACTTCGTCTATGTGCGCAACCGTCTTTTTATATCGCATCGGTCCGCTAAAATGAACGAGCACATAGTCCGCCGCCTTAATTTTGCCTGCATTTTCGGCAATAAACGTCCTCATCGGGGCGCTTAAGGAGAACACCCACACGGGAGAACAGAGCACAACCCTGTCGTACTTTTTTACGTCGACCGAGTATTCTTCGAGCGGCATACCCCAACGATGCATACCGAAGCGGCCGCACCACCAAAAGCCCAAAAATCCCGCCGTGCGCTCGGTCGTTTTGATTTCTAAAATATCAGCGTCACGCTCGGCGGCTATGCTCTCGGCGACGCTCTTAACATACCCCTTTCGAGAAAAGAACACAACGAGCGTTTTCATTGAGCCTTCTCCTTACGGTAAAGAAGTATTGCCGTAACCGTCTGAAGAAGTCCGAAAACGAAATAGGCCGTCGAAAGCCAGTTCATCGGGAAAATCACGAACTGTATCGTTATCCAAAGCATAAGAAGCACGCCGCAGATTATGCCGAAGCGCGAGCCGAGCGGCTTGTTCCGAAACAGGAAAAACGCCGTTATAAGCTGGGTCAATCCGTTAACGATAAGAAGGGATATTCCGGGAAAAATCAGATTAGTAAAAAGAACGTCATACAACGGAAGCTTCTTAAATCCGGTGAAAAAGAAATCGTAGCCAAAGGTTACTCCCGTCGGGTCGATAAACATACTCACCGCGCCCCACACCGCGCCAAGACCGATGAACAAGCACCAAAAAATAAGTATTCCCCTTAAAGTTTTTTTCTTCATTTTTTATTCCTCTGCTATGTTTTTATGTGTGACATAAATATGTCCTATGGAAAAAAGCGCCCCAAAAAGCAAAAGCAACCAATGGCGCATTAAAAAACCGCTTGAAATGAAAATAAGGCTTGGTATTATCGCAAGAGCGAGAGCAAACACCGTCCTTTTCTTTTTTAAATAAAAGCCCCAAATTATCCAATAAGCTAATATCAGCGTCGCTGTGCCGACGAGCCAAAGGACGTAAGCTTCGTCTGACGCAAAGCCATTTTCAAAAAGGCCAATATTAAAAATCATAAAAAAAATCGAACCATAGCGACCTATTTGCTCAATTATGTTCATCGCCTTGTTTGTACATTTGTTTTTTTCGTCCTTGTTTTTCGCCGCATAAATTACATTCGGAATCATAATAAACGTGACAACAATAAGCCCGAAAATACTTAGCCATTCCATAGCATTTCCCATCGCTTACTTAATAAAGTTTTTTTCAATAATAGCACAAACCGCGCTCTTTCTCAATATATTTTAGCTGCGTACAAAAGCCCTCCTGTTTTATCAGGAGGGCTTCGCTTTTCATTTTAAACTAATTTTCCGCTTTAAGTGCGTCGGTTTTTTCAAGCCCCGCCGAATGAATAATCAAAACACCACAAAGAAGCGCCCCTGTCGAAACGATATTGACCGTCTGCGCCATCCAATGCATTGATGACGAATCGTCAAACTTCGCCGAAAGGTACCCCATACCCAGCATAGTGACAAAAGCGATGACAAACATCGCCATGGCGAGCGGCTTCTTCATCTTCTTCGCTATAACAAAAAGGCACCATTGCATACCCGCGCAGCCAAGCGTCTGAAGTCCGACAAAGGGAAGATTGCTTGAAAACACAGGAACTATCGCCACTCCGTTTAGGGTTGCGGTCTTTTTGTTGTATTTTGAAAACATTCCGATAAAGGCAAAAAACACAAGCAAAAAGCCCGGCCCTTGAAGGGGGAAAAAGGCACCGCTAAGGGCGGGAACGTCGGCAATTTTAAGGGCAAAAAGTATTTTCCAAAGCGCCTTATATATACCGCCGACGAGCACCATAATCGACCCGGTCGCAAGAAGGGCAAAAGCCCCCTTGACCATTTTATTATATAAGTCTCTTTGAAGAATTAACGCCGCGGCGAAAAAAAGAGCAACTGGAATAAAGTCGACAATCGCCATAGCTACTGTTATGTCGTTCATTGTACTTCCTTTCTTGTTTGTGTTTTATGCCACAATAAACTTCCAATCAATCACGCTGTAAATCGGAATAAGCGGAAGAATAATCGGGGTTTTCTTGACATACTCGCGGTACTCCTCGCTGTCGCCGTAATTCTTATTCTGGCGCATTTCGAGCCGCTTGGCGCCGCTGAACATAACGTACACGATTAGAACATATCCCAAAAGCGCAACCGTCCATTGAACAGCGCCCGTAAGTGAGCCAAAGCCCGACACAAGAACGCCCGTCCAAAAAAGAATTTCACCGAAATAATTTGGGCAGCGTACGATTTTATAAAGTCCCTCATCGCAAAAACGTTTGGGATTTTTCGCCTTCGACGCCGATTTCTGCTTGTCGGCAACCGCCTCGATAACGAGCGCAACCGCCATAATCGCCGCACCGACAATAGGCATAACACCGCCTTGAGTACCATTGGCAAGACGATAAAAAACGGGCGACGTCTGCATAACATAGAGCACCGCTACGCTTATCCAAATTGTAGCCATAACGAAAACAGGCATCTTCTTTTCGGTCTTAGTCGCAGCCTCGAGTGTTTTGCGATAGGTAGAATTTTTGATTTCGCGAAAAAGCAAAAATCCGCCGAGCCGTATACCATATATGATAAAAATCGCGCAAAGCGCGGCGCACGCAAAACCCATACCCTTGCCGAACATCACGAACAGCGTCACGCCTATTCCCGCGACGGCAAAGCCGTAACCCACCGACAAAAAATAAACAAATTTATAAAAACCGACTGCGCTCATAACCGCCGCCACGACGAGAAGTATCCACATTCCCTCGGGAAAGCCGAGCGCCCACGCCTCAGAAAAACTCATAACGCGCCTCCTTATTTTTTATAACATTCTTCGATGTACTTTTTAAACGAAAGCTTACCGTACTTTGTGTCACCTACCATTTCGTTAGACAACGTCCATTTTGAAAAGCGAATAATCGCTTCCTTGCCGTTTTTCTTCATTTTCGCGAGGATGGCGAGAATTGAGAACAAAAACGTCGGCGCAAACTTGATAACAGGTTCCTTACCCGCCGCGGCAAAAAACATTCTCGCAATTTCCTCGTAGGAATAGGTTTCGTTTCCGCCTATGTCGTACGTCTTGTTATCGTCGCAAAGATGCTCGACGATAAAGTCGGCGAAATCAGTGGTATCGATTACGTTGGCGTGAACAGGCTTTTTGCCAAGCAAGGTGACCTCGCCCTTTTCAATCATCGGCTTAAACACCTTCGCTATGTCGTAAAAATACCCTGTCGGGCGGAAAATAACATAGGGCACACCACTTTTTATAAGCTCCTTTTCGAGCATATTCTTTGCGTCAAGCATCGGCACCTTCTTGTCGCCGTCCGCCTTAATTACCGAAATGTACGCGAACTTTTTAACCCCTGCTTTTTTTGCCTCGTTAAGCAAATTTAGATTTCCCTGATAGTCGATATCGTAACAGGTAACCTTCGTTGAAGATGAGGTTAATCCAACAGTCGTAACAACCGCATCTGCGCCGTCGCAAAGTCCCGAAAGGGTTTCGGGATTGGTTACGTCAATCTGTTTCGGCGTAAATTTGCCCTTTATTTCGGGCATATCCTTTATAACCATATCCGCCGCGACAACCTTATGTCCGTCACGAACGAGGGCGCGAAGAATATCGCTTCCAAGCTTTCCGAAAGCTCCGGCTAAAACTATTTTCATATTTTTTCACCCTTTTCTTATTGTTTTTCTTTTGCGCGCTTATCGTTAATTATCTTCATTTCGGCAACGTCGATAAGTGTTACTCCGTTTTCCTTTGCCCAAGCGACGCAGCCCTTCAACGCGGTCGGAAGAAAGATACGCGGAACCTTTATCATCATAGCGCACGCTTCGTCGGTGAACTTCACGACGTCGTCCGCCCTGTTCGCGGCGTATTTAACCGACTCGATACTGCCCTCACGAACGGGCAAAAGCTCGGCACGTGGGCGTCTGAACTTCGTGTACCAAAAATTCTTTGAGTCGCGATAGCCGTAATCGACGGGAACGTGCGGAAAATCCTTCGCGGTTACTCCGTTTACGATAGCGTTGTAGTAGCGCTCCTTCATAAGAATTTTGTCGACCCGCAGAATAAAGTGCGCGCCAAACGGCGAGGTTATACCGTTAAAGTCGTGATAGGGAGCGGGATAGCCGTCAAGTATACCCGGCTTGTCGTTTTGCGCGCCGTCAAGCTCGCGCATCCATGTGCATTCCATAACCTGATAAGCCTCTGCGACAACCTGCGGGAACTCCTCGTCCTTGTGCTCCTGCGCCATAAGTCCGTCCTCAAGGGTAAAAATGCAGTCCTTCATCTTTTCCTCGGGCTTATCGCCGGGGAAGCCTATGCGAACGGCCTCTTTAAAGTATTTGCTGTCGTCCGTTATGAAGTTAAGCGAGCATTTTCCGTAGCGAAGCAGATGCTGGGCTGTGTTGGAAGAATTTCTTGTGCAAAGGAGCATAGCGTAATAGTCACGACCCGCGATATAATAAGGCTGACAAAGCGAATAGGGTCCAAGCGAGGTCTTTCCGTCCTCAGCAAGAGTTCCGACGATAACCGTCGGCATAGGGAAAAACGCGGAGGTCTGATAAAAGTTATCCACAATGCGAAGATTTTTGAAGCTGCTCATAATGTCTCTCCTTTATTTACTTATTATTTGAATAATCGTTTGAATATTTCATCGAGCTTTTTATATTCAAGCGTTCTGTCCGACGATGCCGTCAAAAGACATTCCGCTAAAAATACCGGCACAAACTCGTCCTCATCCTTTCTAAAACGCGAAAGAAGCGGCAAAATTATTTCAACAAGTTGAGAACGAAGAAGAAGATGTCTTTCAGAAAAGCTGTATAACGAGCTGCCCGTGAAGGAATATTCACGCCACACGCTTTTGTAAATTGCCGAAAAATCGACAATGCCGTCGTAAATTGCGCGAAGCCCGTCGTTTAGACTCTTTACATCGCGGCAATCGCCGCTCATTCGCTCAACTGCCCTTCTCCAATCCTCGACCATAACCGCGCCGACAAGCATATCCTTCGATTTAAAGTAGTTATAAACCGTCCCGACCGCGATATCGCAGTCCGCCGCGATATCCCTTATTGCAAGGCGCGAATAACCGTCAATAAGAAGCCGCTTCTTCGACGTTTTTAGTATTCTCTTTTTTACGTCCTCAATTATTTTGGGCATACGTTCCTCTTTTGTAATTTATATGAACTCGTTCATTTAAATATATTATACCGCTTGATATTTTTTTGTCAAGCAAAAAACAACACAAAAAAGCCAAACCGAAGCATTCGGTTTGGCTTTTAAAAACTACTCTATGTCAAGAAGCTCCTTGTATTCGTCCTTGAGCGCCGGATAAAGGGACTTGTATACGCTGTAATATTTCTCGTACACCTTTCCGTCGTCTGCGTTGGGGCTTTCGGGAGCGTTGACCGATATAATCTGCTTGCACGCCGCGGGAACGCTTTCATATATTCCTGCGCCCACGCCAGCGAGGATAGCCACGCCAAGCGCACCGCCCTCCTTGTTCGCAACCGTAGAAACCGGACAGCCGTAAATGTCCGCCATCATCTGACGCCAAAGCTTGCTTGTGCCGCCGCCGCCGCACGCCAACATCTCTTTGGAAACAACGCCCATTTCGCGAAGCACGTCAAGACAGTGGCGAAGAGAGAATATAACCCCCTCCATAACCGCGCGAAGCATATCGTCCTTTGTGTGTATAGCGGAAAGTCCGAAGAAAACTCCGCGTGAGCCCGAATCAAGTATCGGGCTTCTTTCGCCCATTAAGTACGGCAAATATATAAGCTTGTTTGAGCCAACGGGAACCTTCGCCGCCTTTTTGTCCATAAGATAATAGACGTCGACACCTTCCTTCTCGGCTTCGAGCTTCTCCTGATTGCAAAGGGTATCTCGGAACCACTTTAGCGAAAGACCTGCCGCGAGGGTGCAGCTCATAACGGTGTAGCAGCCGGGAACGGCGGAGCAGAAGGTGTGAACACGGCCTCCCTTGTCGATGGTTACGTTATCAGAATGGGCGAACACAACCCCCGATGTTCCGATGGTTGTAAAAGCCTTTCCGGCTTCAACGACGCCCGTGCCGACAGCCGCCGCCGCGTTATCGCCTGCGCCGCCGACAACTATTGTGCCGACCGAAAGCCCGGTTTCCTTCGCCGCCTGCGCCGTGACCTTTCCCGTCACCTCACAGCTCTCATACATTTTTCCAAGCATCGACTTATCTATTTTCAGCTTGTCCAAAACCTCGTCAGACCAGTTGCGGGTCTTAACGTCAAGAAGGTTCATTCCCGACGCGTCGCTGACCTCGGTGGCGTATTCGCCCGTCAGCATATAGCGTATATAGTCCTTCGGAAGCATAATATGCGCGCATTTCGCATAGTTTTCCGGCTCGTGCTTGCGCACCCAAAGAATTTTTCCCGCCGTGAAGCCGGGAAGCGCGGGGTTCGCCGTTATTTCAATTAAACGCTCTTTTCCGATAATGTCGGTTATCTCTTTGCATTCCTCGGTCGTGCGTCCGTCGCACCAAATAATGCTGTCGCGAATAACCTTTCCGTCCTTGTCAAGCATAACGAGTCCGTGCATCTGACCCGAAATTCCAACTCCCTTTATGTCGTCGCTGTTTACGCCGCTCTTTTTGATAACCTCCGCAGTCGTTTTTGACGCCGCGTTCCACCAATCATTCGGCTTCTGCTCCGCCCAACCGTTCTGAAGCTGAATAAGCGGATACTCTATCGTCGCGCTCGCAATCGCCTTTCCATCGCGGTCAAAAAGCACCGTTTTTGTTCCCGACGTTCCCACGTCAATACCAAGTAAATATTCCATAAACACACCCCAAGCTTCTTTAAAAATTACTTTTATAAAGATATTTGCTAAAAGTTTATAGCTTAATAGTATCAGCAAAAAAAGTCCCTGTCAATATGACTTTTTTGCCGAAATTTTCTTCATTTTTTAACTGTATTGGCAGAGCGCAAAATAACATTATGTTGTTTTTTGTTATTATTATACGTTGTGTATTATAGTGAGCGGCGCTCGACACAAAAAATTGATATGAAGACCGTTCTATGCTATACTGATTTCAATAATTTGTTTTTTGAGGTTTTTTATGGCGAAGGCGACAATTTACGACATAGCCGAAAAATCCGGATTTTCCGTCGCGACGGTTTCCAAGGTTTTAAACAACTACAAGGGCGTCAACGCCAAGACCGTTGAACACGTCCTTGAGGTTTCGCGTTCGCTAAATTATACTCCGAACAGTATCGCCCAGAGCCTCGCGACAAAAAAGTCGCGCCTTGTCGGCATCGTTTACGGGGTTTCCTTCGGTGCGATGCACCCCCATCTTCAGGACATACTGAGTTCCTTCAAGGAGGTAATTGAAAACCACGGCTACGACGTGATGTACATAAACAACAAAAACAACGTCCACAGCTCAAGCTATCTTGAGCATTGCATTTACCGTCAGGTCGAGGGCGTTCTCGTCGCCGTGCCGCGCGCCGCATATTCAACCGTCGAAGCGCTTATCAACAGCTCCCTTCCCTGCGTTTCGGTCGAAGATATTTATGATAACGCGCCCAGCGTCATTTCCGATAACCGCGCGGGAACAATCCAAATGCTTGAGCATCTGTATTCCCTCGGACACAGGAAAATCGGCTATATCGCGGGGCCGCTCGACACAACCGCAGGCGGCGAGCGTTACGACGCATATATCGAGTTTATGCGTTCGCGCGGGCTTGAAATCAACGAAAAGCACGTCGCTGTCGCCGACGAATTTTCGATAAAGGACGGATACGTCGCTACAAACCGACTCCTTTCCAAATGCGCGAACGATATGCCGACTGCCATTTTCTGTGCCTACGACGAGCTTGCCTACACGACGGTTGAAACCCTTACCGAGCGCGGCTTCCGCGTTCCGTCGGACATTTCTGTCGCCGGTTTTGACGATATCGTGATAAGCCAATGCTCGTCGCCGAAAATCACAACGATAGCCCAGAACCGTCGGGCAATCGGCGAAAGCGCGGCGCAAATACTTCTGAAAATGATGAGCGACGACGACTATGCTCCGGAAAATCAGACAAGGATACCGACCTCTCTTGTCGTACGCGGCTCTACAAAAAAATATCGAAATAAATAAAACGGTTCTAAAGCGTTCTCAACACAGCGAGAACGCTTTTTTGTTTTTATAAAAGGATAAAAGAAAGACGCGGCTGTCGAGCCGCGTCTTTTGAAAATAAAACAAGGAAGGAGAAAAAACAATAAAAGTCTCGCAAGGAGCCTAATATTGATAATGAAAGCTTACTCAAACATTATCGCGTTGACAACGTTCTCAAGGTATTCCTGACGACCGCTTCCAAGCGAGCTTACTACGTCGCCCTTTTCAAGCGCGTACTTTTCAAGGTCTTCAATCGTCGCTTTGCCCGAAACGATGTCCGCGCCTATGCCGCTCTTATAGCTTGCATAGCGCTCATCAACGAACTTGTCGATTGTGCCGTCGGCTACGATGCGGTCGGCAACACGAAGTCCGAGCGCGAAAGCGTCCATGCCCGCGATATACGAATACGCGATGTCCTCGGGCTTATAGGAAGCGCGGCGCGCCTTTGCGTCGAAGTTAAGTCCGCCGTTGGTGAAGCCGCCGTTCTTAAGAACCTCATACATACAAAGCGCCGTGTCATAAACGTTTGTCGGGAACTGGTCGGTGTCCCAGCCAAGAAGCAGGTCGCCCTGATTGGCGTCGATTGAACCGAACATTCCGTTAACTCTCGAAACGCGAAGCTCATGCTGGAAGGTGTGTCCCGCGAGAGTCGCATGGTTGGCTTCGATGTTCATTCTGAAATCTTTGTCAAGACCGTACTTTCTGAGGAATCCGATAGCCGTGGCAGCGTCGAAGTCATACTGATGCTTCATCGGCTCCTTCGGCTTCGGCTCGACATAGAAGTCGCCCTTGAAGCCTATCTTACGGGAATAGTCCACGACAAGGTGCATTAAGCGCGCCATATTGTCAAGCTCTAAGCCCATATCTGTGTTAAGAAGGGTTTCGTAGCCCTCGCGTCCGCCCCAGAAAACGTAGCCGTTACCGCCGAGCTTAACGGTGGTCTCGACCGCTTTTTTAATCTGCGCCGCGGCGAAAGCAAAAACGTCGGCAGAGGGAGATGTTCCGGCGCCCTGCATATATCTCGGGTTGCCGAAGCAGTTTGCCGTACCCCAAAGGAGCTTCTTGCCGTTTTGCTTCATAAGGTCTGCTAACAGGTCGGCGATAACGTCGATGCGCTCGTTGCTCTCAGCAAGGCTCTTGCCTTCGGGAGCGATGTCGCGGTCGTGGAAGCAGTAGTAGTCGATGGAAAGCTTGTTCATAAGCTCGAACGCGGCGTAAGCCTTGTTTTTCGCGATTTCCATTGCTTCGTTAGCGCCAAAGGATTTGTCCATTGTGCCGACGCCGAACATATCGGTTCCGTCGCCGCCCATGGTGTGCCAGTAAGAAAGGGCGAATTTCAACTGCTCGCGCATTGTCTTTCCGCCGATTTTCTCTTCGGGATTGTAGTAACGGAAGGCAAACGGATTTCTCGATTTCGCGCCTTCGTACTTGATTTGACCGATTTCGCTAAAATACTCTTTCATTTTTTACCCTCTCAAAATAAAATTACTTTTGTAAAGATGCTTTCTAAAAGTCCTAACCCTATGTTATCAGCATTCAAGGGCTATGTCAATATAGCTTGCGTAAATTATTTTCTTATATACTTGAAGGATTGGAAGTCGGCGCAACTCGTTTTTCTGTCTATGTCGGTCGCCATCATTCCGACAAAGGCTCCCATAAATCCCATAGGCTCCGCATATTCGTCTGAAAGCTTGGTCGCGTTGTAGACGTTTGGAAGCTCAAAAAAGTCTTTCCCGTCGGTCGAACAGAAGAAACGCGCTTCCTCTGTGTTGACAACTACGCGAAGCCAAACCCTTCCGCTTGGTCCGACTCCGATTTCCTTGTCGTCTGGGGTGCGTGTAAAGGAGCCCCTGTCCCAAGCAAGAACACCGACAACCCTCTCGTTTTTGTTTTCATCCCAAGAAATTCGAAGATAGTACTGGTTGGTCTCGTTGTAGCGATAGGTCAGTCCCGCCATTTGTCGGTAGTTGGTCGGGTTGAACTCAACAACCGTTTCCGCTTCAAAATTCATAGCGTCCTGACGTCTTGCCAAAAGCGACTGCTCGTGAGTGGATATGGGCGTTTCATTTCCGTAAAGGCGAAGGGTTTTTCCCACTATCTCGTACTTTGCGGGAACGCGAAGCGACTGAAAATCATCAAGAAACAGCTTTGAATTGAAATCGTAAACAATCTCCTTCGGCTCGTTCAGCTCGCCGTAGCCCTCAAATGAAGCGGCGGGGACCTGCGTTCCGCTGGCGAGATAAGGCCAATCCTCTTTCCAGACGATTTCCGAAATACCCGTTTCACGTCCAAGAGGACAGGTTTTCATCTTGCCGTAGGGACGACCGCAAAGAAACGCGAACCACCAGCGTCCGTCGGGCGCTTCACACAGGCTTCCGTGTCCAACCTTCTGAAGATAGGACGAATCCTTCGCAAAGGCGGTCGTCGCCATATGCTTAAAGGGATGAAGCTCATACGGTCCATAGATATTCTTTGAACGGGCGACCGTCTCGGCGTGGTCAAGAGTGGTGCCGCCCTCGGCGGTGAACAGATAGTAATAGCCGTCCTTTTTATAGATATGCGGCCCTTCGACAAGCTGTCTGTCGGTACCCTTAAATATACACTGAGTTTCGGCTATGGGTGCAAGGCTCTTCGGGTCAACCTCGGTGAGGAGTATTCCCGCGAACTGGTCGCCACCGTCGTTTTTACGGTAATCCCATTCCATGCTCATATAGTATTTTCTCCCGTCGTCGTCATGGAAAAGCGACGCGTCGAAGCCGCGGGAATCGGTATAAATCGGGTCGCTCCATTCGCCCGCCGGGTCCTTAGCCGTGGTAATGAAATTGTACGGGTCTTTAAACGGATAATTAGCCCAATATTTAACGTCGGAATAAACAAGATAAAAAAGTCCGTCGCAATAGGAAAGGCAGGGCGCCCAAACGCCCGCTGACGTGGGGTTTCCCTTTAGGTTTATGTGCTTTTTATCCTTCAGCGGATAGGAAACCGTGTGCCAATTCGCCAAATCCGTAGAAGCCGAAATCTTAACTCCGGGATAGTAATCAAAGGTCGAATTTGCGACGTAGAAGGTTCCGTCCACGCATATCATGCTTGGGTCGGCGTGAAAGCCTCTTAATACCGGATTATTAATCATAATATTATACCCTCTGATTTTATTTTCAAAGCCGTTATCGAAAGCGGTTTCGACAATTAAATTATATCATTTTACCTCCCGCGTTTGCAAGAAAAACGCCATTGCAAAAGGATTTTTTCCCTTTTGACATAAAAGGAAGAGCGGCGTTTGTGTATTTTAACCGCGAAGCGCCGAATGTTTACCAAATACTTGCACAAAACCGTGGCATTGTAACCGTAAAAAAGCGACGCGCAGTCGAGATTCTCGACCGACACGCCGCATGTTTTGTACTATTGCTTTGCCGAAGGTGCGTTTTTTTTCTTCGCTGCCTCCACCCTCGCGTCGATATACGCCGAAACCTCGTCCTTGGGAATACCGAGCGCGACGGAAAACTCGTCGAATATAAGCTCCTCCGCCCGTTTCATAAATCGGTCGTCCACCTGTCCGAACTTCCGCTTTTGACTCTCGGCGCTTTTCTTTTTTGAATAAAGCGACATCGTCAGCGCAAGAAGGTCGGCACAGTTGTGCTTTTGCATCTGTTCCTCGTAATGGGTTGCCAGCTCCTGCGTGCTTCGGCAGCAAAACGCCTCGGCGTCGATAGAGGGGATTTCGTCAATAAGCGCGTTCGCCTGTCTTTGTGAAATAACAGGACGCATAAAAACCTTCGGATTGTCAACGGGAGCGTAAAAAACCGTTTTGTCCTGATATATCGGCTTAAGTACATAATAAAGCTGTTCCTTTGGTATTCCGCTTATGTCCGGGGTAGTTATGTCGGTTATTCTGCAAACGCCGGAATTGCCGTAAACTACTAAATCTTTGACTTTAAACAACTTCTCTTACCTCCCTGAGCCTGCTCCCTCCACGGGCGCGTTCCGTTATAGTATTTTTTTGAAATACGCTCCTGCGCCTTTTCATCAAGGGTGCGAAGCCTTGTATATGCCCTTTGCTCGCTGCCCATTTTGCGGTAGTATGAACAGCCGGCCCCTGTGCAGGCCGGAACGTTGAGCCATTTGCATTTTCCGTTTTCAAGAAGTCCGCCGCAGTCAGGCAGCTTTAAAAGCTCCGCGTTTGAGTATCGCGTCAACGCCGCCATAGGTCAATTCACCCTCCAGCCAAAGAAAAATTAAAAACGTATGGTCTTGACAACTGGACTTACGTTTGTCAAAACCACACGTTGTATATTGATAATAACACATTTTTGTGCCAAAATGTAAGCAAAACTTTCGTTCAGTCCTCTGTCAGCGACTGTTTTAGGACGCTTTTTCCCAAAAGCTCGACTACACATTCCTGCGTCGCGGCTCTGTCTGCCGACATAGCATAGAAGAAAACCGAAGTATCCCATTCCTCAAAATACCGCGCATAGGCGACGCAATAAACAGTCGTCGGCTTAAAGGGCTCGTTTGTCGGAAAATTCGGCTTTCCGTATTGAATATAGGACTGCACAAAGCCGTCGGAATTGTGCGCCGCGCCGTTGACAGTAATGGTCGCGTCAACGCGCGTCCAGCCGTCGTATCCGACGAAGGTTTGATTGGCTCGTTTGTCTGTTACGGAATATTCAAAAATCTTGTCGGTGCTTTTTAAGCCGAAATCCTCAAGCACAAGCTTAAAAAAGTCATAACGGGCGACGTCGGTTATCGCGGTTTCCCTAAGCTCACCCGTCGCTCCATCGAAGCCGTAGGGCACCTCGTCCGGCGTTTCGACAAGGTAGGCGCCATAGAAGCCGTTATAGTAGGGCGAGCTCTCGTCAAAAAGTCTGCTGCACCCCTTTGAATACGAAAATGCCGGAAAATTATACAGAATGGTAAGGCGAGAATCGGGCTCGCCTATATATCGCGAAAAGCCCTCGTCGTCACAAAAGGTCATTACAAAAGGATACCAGTCGTCCTTCGCCGTGCTGCCGCCACCCGGTATCTGAAGAAAAATCCCCTTATCATTTAAAAGGCTCGCCTTTTCGCATTCGCGGCTGTAAACCGACATCACCGCAAGGGAACTCACTGCGGGAAAAAGCGGGCTTAAAACAAAGAGCGCGACCGCCAAAAGAATTATCGCAAAAGCAAAGTGATTTTTCTTTTTCAAGACCTCGCCCTCCTTTTCACCGAATAAATAGAATATATCACAGGTTTTTGCCGTTGTCACGCCCGTTGCGCTTTTGCCTGCGTTTTTGTATAATGCATTTTGTAAATTAATTCGCAAAATTCATAAAAGGAATTTTCACTTTCCTTTTTTGGATATCGCATACGATAACACCGCAACGGAAAACAACAAACATATCGGTCTGCCGATAAAATGACGGAGAACAAAATGAACTGTGAAATAAGAACGTGGCGCACAACCGACGCCGCGGACCTTGCAAAAAGCCTCAACAACAAGAAAATACATAACAACCTGCGCGACGGTCTTCCCCTTCCGTACACCGAGTCCGACGCCCTTGAGTACATAAACGCTATGCTTGCCGCAAAAAATGGCGACACCTTCGCCTTCGCCATTACGGTCGACGACAAAGCCGTCGGAAGCATCGGTGTTTTTCGTCAGAGCAATATCCACAACCGAACCGCCGAGATGGGCTACTATGTCGCCGAGCCGTTTTGGGGCAAAGGCATAGCCACAACGGCTGTCGAACTCGTCTGCCGTTATGTTTTTGAACACAGCGATATTATTCGTATTTTCGCCGAGCCTTTTGCCTTTAACTCGGCGTCCTGCCGCATTTTGGAGAAGAACGGCTTCGTCTTTGAGGGCGTTCTGCGTCAAAATGCCGTTAAAAACGGCGTAGTTGTCGATATGAATATGTACTCCATTTTGAAGAAGGATTTTGAAAAAGGATAAATATTATTATAGGTTATTTCGGCGCTATTATCTGTTTTACTTTCTCGCGTTTTAGTTTTACGATAAATTATTTGATACCGATTAGCGAGGATATTGCCGTCATAATCACAGCAAGCGCGATTGCCGT
>CAYWQL010000004.1:0-98652 GCA_964460755.1 uncultured Oscillospiraceae bacterium
CTCCGTCGCCGTACAGACTATCGGCGTACCGCCGCAAGAAATAGAGACAATCGGCTCAACGACGATACAGCACTTAACAGGAACGCCGTTGCGAATGACATACATACCGTTTATCTCCCGCCCGCCGACACTTACCGTCGCGCCGTGCGTATAAGACGCGCCTACGCGACTTGCAACATAAGAAATAACACCGTTACTTGTAAAGTAATCTCTTATATATGCAATATTACTGCCACTCGCCTTGACAATCTGCGGCATATCGCCCCTTATTTCTGCGTCATAACCGCCAACCTGTCTATACCTCAACAGCTCATTAACATTACTTACCGCCCCGCGATAGAAAAGCTTTGAATGTTTACCGAAATGAACAACATTAGCGCCGAACGGCGAGCTGTTGAGCCAATCAAAACTTTCTCCAATCTGCTCCTCGCCCTCGGTCACGACGGTAATTCTTGCCCCACTACCCGCCGTAATGACATACCAATTGTTTAGAGCCTTCCCAAGCGTACCGCCCACGCCGTCTAAGTTACCTTCCGTCGCAAACACCGAACACGGCACAAGCGACGCAACGACAAACGCGACCAATATCACCGCAATAAACCTTTTCATTTTTCACACACTCCCTTGAAAGTAAACTAACAAAACAAAAAAGGGTAGCAGAAAAAAGAGCTACCCATATTTGTTACATTGAAGCCGTTGGGTCTATCGTTCCGCTCGTCGGAATGTCAATATAGGTGATACCGCTATCGTCGTAAACCCAAGTCGAGCCGCCGCCCTCGTCGCCGCCCGTATAACCGCCCGAAGTAGAGCCACCCGTAGAGCCACCCGAAGTAGAGCCACCGTCCGAGCCGCCCGAAGTAGAGCCACCCGCACCCTCATTGACAGTTATCGTAAGGTCAGCCGAGAAGTCACCGCAAGACACAGTAACGGTCTGCGTACCGACATTTACGGCAATAATCGTAATATCGTACTCCTTACTCGCAACTGCGCCCACAGCGAGCGGAGCGGTAACAGGACACTCCTCAATCACAACGCCCGCGACAAGAGTATCAAAGGGGTTGTCTTGCGAATAGGCTTCCTCGTTACCCTCGACAAACTTAATCTCGTTAGAGGAAACCTCGCCAATGAACTGAACATAAAGCTTCCCCGTATATTCGGTTTTTGCCGCCATTTCAATCGAAGCGGGCGAGAAAGTGAACTCAACCGAGCTGTCAATTTTTGTCGGCTCAACAACCTCGCTTACGCCCTCGCCCTCGTCAGACACAGGCTCTATGCTCGCGCCATTCCCGCCAAAGAGAACGAGCGCAACAACGGCGGCTATAATTACAAGAACCACGACACCGATAATGATTAAAGACTTCTTTGAAAACTCCATTATAAATTCCTCCTGTTTGTGTTTATTGAAGTTAACTTTACAAAGGCAATCGCTCTGTAAACTACTGTTTTCTTATTTCTTCTAAGCTTTCTAAAATGCACTCGTCACGCAACCGTTCCGCCTCGCCAACTGCAAGATACTCGCGGCGCGGGACGCTTGCCCTTCCGACCGAATAAACGGGTACTCCACACTCTATAATGCGCTGTTAATATTGCAAAAAAGTGGTATACTTAGTATATAACATATTTTTATCGGAGTAAAGCTTATGATTTACGGAATAGGCAACGATATCCTTGAAATAAAGCGAATGGAGCAAAGTATAAAAAGCGAACGCTTTTTGACCTTCTCCTTTTCCGAGGCGGAAAGAGAGCTTTTTTCTTCGCACCCCGCAAAGCTGGCGGGCTGCTTCGCCGCTAAGGAGGCGCTCTCGAAGGCTCTCGGGACGGGAATACGCGGCTTTTCGCTCGACGAAATTTCGGTGCTGCGCGACGACCTCGGAAAACCCTATTTCATTTTTTCGGGCAATATAGCAAAGATTATCGAAGCAAAAAAGCTCGTCGCCCACGTCGCGCTCACAAACTCAAAGGAGTATGTCGTGGCAAACGTCCTGCTGGAGGAAATGAAATGAGCGTTAAACCTTTAGACCAAACCGCCGTTAACGGTATGCTTAAAGAACGTGAAAAGGCTTCGCATAAAGGCGTTTTCGGCAGTCTTTTGTGCCTTGTCGGAAGCGACCGCTACCGCGGAGCGGCGACCCTTGCGGCAAGGGGCGCGCTTATGTGCGGCGCGGGACTTATCGCCGTCGCTTCTTCGGAAAAGGCGCTTGCGGCGGTCGCGGCGAATATGCCGGAGGCGATTTTGTTTGACACGAAATCCGACCTTGCCGCGGCCTTGGTGTTCGCGAAAAAGTCAACCGCAATGGTTATAGGCTGCGGACTTACCGATGCGCTCGAGACCGAAAGCCTTGTAAGCCGCTTCATAATGAAAAGCGACTGCCCGCTCGTTATCGACGCCGACGGAATAAATATGCTTTGCTCAAACATAGAATTATTGAAAGAGCTAAAGGGGCGGCAGGTAATCCTGACCCCGCATATCGGCGAGTTTTCGCGGCTTACGGGAAAAACGGCGGACGAGATAATGAAAGACCGAGCAGGCGCGGCGCGCGACTACGCGAGGGAGCACTCGCTTTGCGTCGTGCTTAAAAGCGACAGAACCGTCGTCGCGTTTGCGAACGGGGAAGCGTTCGAAAACACTCTTGGCAATTCGGGACTTGCAAAGGGCGGAAGCGGCGACCTTTTGAGCGGGATTATCGGCTCGATAGCCGCTATGGGCTACGGCGTAAAGGAAGCCGCGCTTCTCGGAGTGTTTATACATAGCCGCGCCGCCGACCTATGCGCCGAGCTTATGCCGAAGCACTCTATGTCGCCCTGTGCGGTCGCGGAGTTTATTCCCACGGCCATAAGCGAGCTCTTACCATAACGAAGTAAGGAAGAGTTGTTTGAAAAGGTTTGCTATACTATTTGTAATATTTATTTCTTCAATTACGCTATGTAGTTGCAAAAAAGGAACGTCGATGGTTGAGCCGAGCGAGCTGTTCACCTCGACGTTTTTGTTTACAGCGAATTATACCGGCGAAAACCTGAGCGGGGAAATAAGCTTTAAAAAGCTTGGTGAGGAGAAATACGAAATAGCTTTCTTCGCGCCCGAGAATCTTACGGGGTACAGCGTTTATGCCGAGGGCGAAACGGTAACGCTCGACTACATGGGAATAAAAAGCGAGCGGGGCATTTGCGAGCTTCCGGACGAACACCCCCTGAGGGCGATAACTCACGCGATTTATCTTTCGCAATACGGACAGGCGACAAGGAACGAAACCGGCGCGGGCGACGAGGTCTTTACATTTCCCGACGGAACGAAAATCACCCTTTTCGCGGGGGTGGTAAAGGAAATCGACGTGCCGGCCGCGAAGGCTACATTTAAGATAAGCGGGTTTGAAAAAATATAAAATATCCCAGCTGATTTCTGTTTTAACAGCCGTAAATTTGTCAACAATAAGGATGAAATTAATTTACGGAGTTGAAAAAAGTGAGCAACATAAAAAGAGGCGAGGTTTTTTACGCCGACCTCAGTCCCGTCGTCGGTTCCGAGCAGGGGGGAGTTCGTCCCGTGCTTATTGTCCAAAACGACGTCGGCAACAAATACAGTCCGACGGTTATCGCCGCCGCCATAACAAGCAAGGGCGAAAAGAACGCGCTTCCGACACATATCAAGCTTTCGGCGGGAGAATGCGGGCTTGCCAAGGACAGCGTAGTGCTTTTGGAGCAGATAAGGACGCTTGACAAAAGGCGGCTTCGCGAAAAGGCGGGCGAGGTCGGAAGCGGCGCTATGGGAAAGGTCGACGAGGCGCTGTCGGTAAGCTTTGGGTTAAACAGCGGTTATTAGGGTACTTAAAAAGCCACGCTTTCGCGTGGCTTTAATGTTATGCGGCTGTTTTATTGTCTATATTGCTCCAGCTTGTAGGAGTATTCCTCATGAGAGATTATGCCCGCCGAGAGGAGGTCGGAAAGCTCCTCGCGCTTTCTTGACAGCTGCTCGGGGGTTAGGCGTTTCATTTTTATAACGGTCGGAACGTAGGTGTAGTTGGCGCTCTTTTTGTAGCCGTGCTCCATTTCGTCGAGCGCGTCGAAATAACCCCGTTCCTTTATCGCGCCCGTATGTGCGCCGTCGTCGCAAAGATGCCCCTGCGAGTCGGTCATAGCGACCGAGCCGTCGGCGTTTTTGCGATTTTTCTTGGTCGTCGCGATTATGATTATAATGGGAAGGATAAAGATTGCGGCAATAAGCAAAAAGAATATAAAGCCAATCCCCGAATCGGAGCCGAGCGATTTCGAAACAAGGGAGATTAGAAAAATAACGATAACGATAAGCGAGGATATGCCCGAGCCTTTTTTCTTTTGCTGGTTATTGTTATACGGTTGGTTTTGGAAGTTGTTCATATCGCTCCTTTCAAAAAAGCGGACTACATCGTTTCGGGCGCGGTAATTTTAAGAAGTGTAAGGCAGTTCTTTATAACCTGTCTTGTCGCGATACAAAGCGCCGTCCGCGCCTTGCAAAGTGCCATATCGCTGTCCTTTACGCGGCAGTTGGTATAAAAACGGTGGAACGCCGTCGCGAGGTCGACCGTATAGCGGGTTATTCTCGCAGGGTCGTACTCCTTCGCCGCGGCGGTGATTTCGCTCGGAAGAAGGGAAAGATGCTTTATAAGTGCGATTTCGTCCGAAGCCTTCAAAAGCGAAAGGTCGGCGCTCGACGGATTTTCGACGTCTATGCCCTCGGCTTTGAGGTTCTTAAGAATACTGCATATTCTCGCGTGAGCGTACTGGACGTAGTAAACGGGGTTGTCCGAGCTTTCGCTTACGGCGAGGTCAAGGTCGAAATCAAAATGGCTCTTGGGTTCGCGAAGATTGAAAAAGAAGCGGGCGGCGTCAATCGGAATTTCTTCAAGAAGGACGTTAAGGGTAATCGCCTTGCCCGTTCGTTTGCTCATTCGAACCTGCTCGCCGCCGCGCACAAGACGCACAAGCTGCATAAGCACGATATCGAGCTTGTTTCCGTCGAGCCCGATGGCGTCCATCGCTCCCTTTAAACGGGCGACGTGTCCGTGGTGGTCGGCACCCCAGACGTTTATGACCGTGTCAAAGCCGCGCTCGTTGAATTTGTTATAGTGATAGGCGATGTCGGCGGCAAAATAGGTCGGTATCCCGTTGGCGCGGACGAGCACCTCGTCCTTCAACTCAAGCGCCGCAATCTGTTCGGGAGTTTTACCCTCCGCGATAAGCTTCTTTTCGAGCAGGTCGGAATTCTTATACCAAAGCGCTCCGTCTTTTTCATAGGTATATCCGTTTTCGGTCAGCTTGTCGAGCACGAGCTTGACCGTGCCGTTGTTATGAAGAAGGCTTTCGAAAAACCATACGTCGTAATCGACGCGGTAGCGGTGAAGGTCGTTTTTGAGTCCCTCTACATTTTTGGGAAGTGCGTAATCGACAAGGGCTTTTTTGCGCTCCTCAACGGGCTTGTCGACTAAGCTGTCGCCGTTTATCGCGGCGAACTCCTTGGCACGCTCAAGAATATCCTCGCCCTGATAGCCGTCCTCGGGGAATTCAATATTTTCTTTATAAAGCGACATATAGCGAGCGTCAAGCGAGAGGGCGAATTTCTCGATTTGATTGCCCGCGTCGTTGACGTAAAATTCGCGGGTGACGTCGTAGCCCGCCGCGTCGAGCACGCTTGCAAGGCAGTCGCCCAGCGCTCCGCCCCGCGCGTTGCCAAGATGCATAGGACCCGTAGGGTTGGCGGAAACGAACTCGACCATATATTTTTTCCCGCCGCCGACGTTAACCCTTCCGTACCCGTCGCCCTCGCTTAAAACGCCGCTGACGACGTTTTCGTAGTATTTCCCATTAAGAAACATATTAATAAAGCCGGGACCCGCAACCTCTACCTTGTCGAAAACCGTTCCCTTAAGGTCGATTTCGGCTTCGAGCAGCTCGGCAATTTTTCGCGGCGACATAGAAAGGAGCTTTGCGCTCACAAGCGCAAGATTAATCGCGAAATCTCCGTGGGTCGTTTCGGCGGGTATTTCGACTACAAAATCAGGAAGCTCGGCTTTTGGGAGCGCTCCTTTTTCGACCGCTTTGTCGTAGGCGGTAAGAATAGCTTTTTTGGCGGCGTCTTTTGCCGCAAGCACAGGGTTAAGCATTGTTTTCAGTCTCCCTTACGGTTATGTTAAGCTCGTTTTCCGAAACGGCGTTTGAGTTGATGTCGAGCGAGTAGGAAAGCGAAAGATGTCCGCCGATATCGGAAAGTCGGTTGTCGATGCTCTTGGCAAGCACGCCGATAACGAAATTTCCGTGCCCCGTGTCGTAGTGACAAAGGTGCTTTTGTCCGCGCTCAATGGTGAGCTCCGAGTTTGTCTTGCCCTTTCGCTGCATGGTGACCTTTCGGTTGGCTTCAACCTTCAGCATAGTCACGTCGCCGTCGAAGCCCGTCGCCTGGGTTTCTTTATAAATAATATAAAAGCTGTCGTCTCGGCGATAAAAGCTTCCAAGCGTCGTAAGCGAAAGCTTGTCCTCGTCGACGTCGTTTCGCTGTATGCCGTCGATAGTAATTAAATAATTATCCTTCATAATCTCCTCATTCGCAAAAGACAGGATTGAGCGGTACGTCTTCTATGGCGACGGTGCTAACCTCGCCGCAAAGCTCGCTTCCCAAAAAAGGTCGCGCCAACTTTGAGAAATTTTCGGCGTTGTCCGAGGTGTAGAATCGCCGCGCGCCGCCTTTTTCGTTTTCCAAGCCGTTGTCCCTCAAAAGCTCTATGGCGTATTTCGCCGTTTCAAGACCGGAATTAATTATGGAAACCCCGCCGCCCATAATATCGCTTATGATGTCGCAAAGAAGCGGATAGTGGGTGCACCCGAGTATAACAGTGTCGACTCCGGCGGCCTTAAGCGGGGCGAGGTATTCCATCGCCGCAAGGCGGGTTATTTCACAGTCCCTTGAGGTATAGCCGTTTTCAACGAGCGGAACAAAGAGGGGGCAGGCGACCGAAACGGTTTTTATGTCGTGACTGTGCTTTAAAAGGGATTTTTCAAACGCGCCGCTTTTGATTGTGGCGCCCGTTCCCAAAATACCGATTTTTTTGTTTTTTGTAGCGCGAACTGCGGCAAGCGAGGTCGGCTCGACGACAGTTACATACTGAACGGGAACCTTTCGCGCATATTCCTCAGGCAGGGTGGAGGAAACCGTTCCGCAGGCGACGATAATAAGCTTTACGTCGTGGGAAAGCAAAAACGATATATCCTCAAGGGAATATTTCGTTATTATTCTCGCGGTTTTCGTGCCGTAGGGGATACGGGCGTTGTCGCCGAAAAAAACGACGTCTTCGTTTGGCGCGAGGTCGATAACCTCACGCAATGCCGTCAGACCGCCAAAGCCCGAATCGAATATGCCGATGGCTTGAGAGTTCATTATTTTTCCTCCGTACGCTCGATAGCAAGCTCAATGAGCTTTGATATAAGCTCGTCGTAAGGTGTACCCGAATGAGCCATCATTTTCGGATACATACTTATCGAGGTAAAGCCGGGAATTGTGTTAAGCTCGTTGAGATAAACCTCGCCCGTCGCCTCCTCAAGAAGGAAGTCAACGCGGGAAAGCCCCGAACAGCCGAGAAGGGTATAGGCGCGAACGGCGGTTTGGCGAACCGTATCGGTCTGTTCGTCGGTTATGCGGGCGGGGATGAGGGTTTCACTCGTGCCCGCGAGGTATTTCGCGTCGTAATCGTAAAACTCGTTGCAGGGCACGATTTCACCGACATCCGAGGCGGTAGGGCTTTCGTTTCCGCATACGGCGCATTCAAGCTCCTTGCCGACTATTGTTTTTTCCACAACGGCTTTTACGTCGTGCTGGAAGGCAATATTTAAAGCTTCAAAAAGCTCGTCTTTATTGTGCGCCTTGGTTATGCCCACAGAGGAACCGGCGTTAGCTGGTTTAACAAACATCGGGTAAAGAAGCTGGGTGCGAAGCCTTCTTTCAATGCCGTCGAACTGCCCGATATTGCGTTTTAAAACCGACGCCCACGGCGCGCGCATAATGCCAAAATGGTCAAGAAGGGCGTTTGTAACGGCTTTATCCATACATATCGCGCTCGAAATCAGGTCGCAGCCGACAAAGGGTATTTTCGCTAAGGTAAAAAGTCCTTGGATTGTTCCGTCCTCACCGTTGCGTCCGTGGAGCACGGGGAAAACCGCGTCAATTCTTTCGGCTTCAAACGAGCCGTCTTTTTTCAGATAAAGCAAGCCGTGAACTCCCGTGTCGGGGGAAACTACGCAGGCAGTCAGGTTGCTTTCGTCGTCGGTCCATTCACCGCTTTCGATTTTTTCGACCGAGCCGTCGTATTTGAACCAGCGACCGTCCTTGGTTATACCGACGTTGACGACGTCAAAGCGGCCAAGTGAAATATTTTTTAAAACGCTTGCGGAGGAGAGAAGCGAAACCTCGTATTCGCTCGACGCTCCGCCGAAGATAATCGCGATTTTTTTCTTGGACATTATTTTCATACCTCTTTTGGCAATTAATTACGACGATAAAGCTGTGCAATTTAATATCGTTTCGTATTATAGTATATTTCCATGAAAAAAGCAAAATACCATAACCCATTCGGAAATTACTATTGACTTTCGGGGGGCGCAGGTGATATAGTTATCTTACCTCTTTGTCAGGTTTATTTTTTTGTGCGCATTTTTCGCGCGCAGACGACCTGAGGAGGGAGGCAGAAGACCGTGAAAAACGGTTAAAATACGGAGGTGCCGATAAAATGAGAGTAAAGATTACACTTGCTTGCACAGAGTGCAAACAGCGCAACTACGACCAAAAGAAGAACAAGAAGAATACTCCCGACAGAATAGAGCTCAATAAATATTGTCCTTTCTGCCGTAAGCACACTCTTCATCGCGAAACTAAGTAAGAAAGGCGAAAAGAATTATGGCTGACAAACAGGTTACTGTCAAGAAAAAAGCAGGCCCGCGTTTAGGCAAATATTTTCGCGATACTTGGGGCGAGTTCAAGAAGATTGTATGGCCGTCCAAAAAACAGGTAATCAACAACACAATAGTTGTTCTTACCATGGTGGTAATTTTCGCCGTTGTTATTTGGGGACTTGATACTCTTTTCGCTTGGTTGCGTGATTTGCTTATTAGTGCGTTTTAAGGTGGTATAACTTATGTCTGATACCGCTAAATGGTATGTCGTTCATACCTATTCGGGATACGAAAACAAGGTGGCGACCAACCTCGAAAAGATGGTTGAAAACCGCCGTCTTCAGGAATTTATCGAGGAGATAAAAATCCCGACCGAGAAGGTAATTGAGGTTAAGGATAACAAGCGTAAGGAAATCGAGCGCAAAATCTTCCCCGGATACGTTCTTGTAAAAATGACATTGACCGACGAGTCTTGGTATGTCGTGCGCAATACGCGTGGCGTGACGGGCTTTGTCGGCACGACGACCAAGCCTATTCCTCTTACACAGGAAGAGGTTGACAGGTTGGGCGTTGAAACCAAGGAAATAATTATCGACTACGTCGTCGGCGATAACGTTAAAATTATCGAGGGTCCGCTCGCGGGCTTTGTCGGCACGGTTGAGGAAATCGACACGGAGAAGCAGAAGGTTAAGGTCAAGGTGTCGATGTTCGGTCGCGAAACGACGGCCGAGCTTGAAGTCGGCGAAGCAACGCCGCTTTAGTATTGTATAAAGGCACCCGCTTGGGGCTTTTAGAAAGGGCGTTCGAACGATAGAACGTTCTTGTGGGAGGGGCGCAAATTTTTTAATGCGTTCCGATTACACCACTTATTCGGAGGTAGTAAAAATGGCTCAAAAGGTAATCGGCTATATTAAGCTTCAGATTCCCGCCGGCAAAGCGACGCCGGCTCCTCCTGTCGGACCTGCTCTTGGTCAGCACGGAGTTAACATTATGGCGTTCACGAAGGATTTCAACGAGCGCACAAAGAACGAAAACGGAATGATTATCCCTGTTGTTATCACGGTTTATGCCGACCATTCCTTCTCGTTTGTAACAAAGACCCCGCCCGCGGCTGTGCTCATTAAAAAAGAGTGCAACATCGAAAGCGGCTCGGGCGTACCCAACAAAACAAAGGTAGCGACCATTTCTCAGGAATCGCTTCGCAAGATTGCCGAATTAAAGAAACCCGACCTCAACGCCGCGACGGTTGAAAGCGCTATGAAAATGATAGCGGGAACCGCGCGCAGCATGGGCGTAACGGTAGAGGAGGTCAAATAATGAAACACGGTAAGAATTACGTTGAGAGCGCAAAGCTCATTGAGAATACAAAGCTTTATGAAGCGGGCGACGCCTGCGACCTTTGCTGCAAGACAGCAAAGGCAAAGTTTGACGAAACGGTCGAAATTCATATCCGTCTTGGCGTAGACAGCCGTCACGCTGACCAGCAGGTTCGCGGCGCGGTCGTGCTTCCCAACGGAACGGGCAAAAAGGTTCGCGTATGCGTTTTCGCAAAGGGCGACGCGGCGAAGGCTGCCGAGGCGGCCGGAGCGGAGTTCGTCGGTGCGGAAGAGCTTGCCGAGAAAATTCAAAAAGAAGGCTTTATGGACTTTGACGTCGTTATCGCTTCGCCCGATATGATGGGCGTTGTCGGACGTTTAGGTAAGGTTTTAGGACCCCGCGGTCTTATGCCTAACCCCAAGGCGGGAACGGTTTCCCCCGACGTCGCGAGAGCTGTCACAGAAGCTAAAGCCGGTAAAATCGAATATCGTCTTGATAAGAGCAATATCATACATTGCCCCATCGGCAAGGCGTCCTTCGGAAAAGAAAAGCTTGAGCAGAACTTTGATACTCTTGTCGAGGCGGTCGTCAAGGCTAAGCCTGCCGCGTCGAAGGGACAGTACATTAAGTCCTGCGTAGTTTCCACGACAATGGGTCCCGGAATAAAGGTTTCCACCCAGCGTTATATGGCGGCGCTTAACGTTGCCGCGCAAAACTAATACTTGACAGCGCAAAAGCTTTAAAGTATAATAACAAAGCTGTTTTAACCAAAGACAGCAGGTGTGAAAACGTAAGGACGGTAAAACGTCCGCCTGCCGAGGATAAAACTTTTAATATATCCGCGCTTTTGGCGCGTGATAGTTTTGAAAAGTTTTCCCTTCCTCGGTTACTCTGAGGAAGGGTTTTTGTTTTCACAAAGAAAATCTATACGGAGGTGAACTTAGAAGATGCCGAGTAATACAGTATTGCTTGAAAAACAACAGGTTGTTAAAGAGCTTACGGAAAAACTCAAAAATGCGAAGTCGATTGTTCTTGTCGACTACAAGGGCATAAACGTTGCGGACGACACAAAGCTCCGTGCCGAGCTTCGCGAAGAGGGCGTTGATTACGCAGTAATCAAAAATACCCTTTTGACATTTGCTTGTAAGGAAGCGGGATTTGAAGATTTTATACCGAGCCTTAAGGGAACGACGGCTGTCGCCACGTCCTCGGACGAGGTTGCGCCCGCAAGAATTCTTAACAAGTACGTCCTTAAGTCAAAGACCGTTTTCGATATGAAAGCGGGATATATCGGCGGAAAATTCGTCGATGTGCCTGAGCTTACAGCTATCGCGTCCCTGCCTTCAAGAGAAGGTCTTATCGGACAGGTTGCCGGTTCGCTCAACGGTATTATTGCTTCTCTTGCCCGCGCGGTAAGCGAAGTCGCGAAGAAAACAGCGTAACTAAAATTAATTAACAACAAACTTAGGAGGATTATTAAAATGGCTGATATAGCAAAAATGATTGAAGAAATCAAAGGTATGACAGTTCTTGAGCTTTCCGAGCTCGTTAAGGCGATTGAGACAGAGTTTGGCGTTTCCGCGGCGGCAACAGCGGTTGCAGTAGCGGGTCCCGCAGCGGGCGGCGCGGCTGAAGAAGAGAAGAGCGAATATGACGTAATTCTTGCTTCTGCCGGCGAAAGCAAAATGAACGTTATCAAGGCTGTTAAGGAAATCACAGGTCTTGGTCTTAAAGAAGCGAAGGACCTTGTTGACGGCGCACCGAAGCCCGTTAAGGAAGCTATCTCGAAGGCTGACGCCGACGAAATCGCTAAGAAGCTCCAAGAGGCCGGCGCAACAGTCGAAGTTAAATAAGTTAACTAAACCATACAGAAAAGACCGTATCGGAAGATACGGTCTTTTTTATGTCTTTATTTATTTTCTGTATCGTCAGGAAGCTTCGTTGCCCTTACGCGGGAAACGCGATGCTCCTTTACCTCGTCGACGGCGAGAATGTAGCCGTCCTTTTCTATCGAGGGCTTTTCGTTTTCGTCGGGCAGACGCCCCAGCTTGTCGGTGATGTACCCGGCAATGGTGTCGTAGTCGCCCGCGTCGTCAAAGACTATGTCGAGCGCGTCGGATATATCGTCGAGAAAAGCCATTCCGTCAATAAGGTATTCGCCGTTTTCAAGCGAGGTTATGTCCTCAAGCTCGTGGTCATATTCGTCCTGAATATTGCCCACGATAGACTCAAGTATATCCTCCATAGTCACTATGCCCGCGGTTCCTCCGTATTCGTCAACCACGACGGCGAGCTGAAGGTGGCGGCGGCGCAAATCCTCGAAAATGTCCTTGCAGCGGGAGCTTTCGGGAACGTACATAACCTTGCGAAGATAGTCGGATATTTTAAACTCGTTTGGGCGTGTCCCGACGAAATTGAGAAGGTCTTTTATATTGAGTATTCCTACGATATCATCGAGACTTCCGTCGCACACGGGTATACGCGAGTGACCTGTTTTAACCGAAAGGGCGATTGCCTCGTCGAGCGACGCGTTTATGTCGAGCCCTTCAATTTCGGTGCGGTGGGTCATGATGTCGCCTGCCGTTGTGTCGTCGAACTCGAAGATGTTGTGGAGCATTTCTTTTTCGTCCTCTTCGATTGTGCCGCGCTCCTCGCCAACGTCAATCATCATACGGATTTCTTCCTCGGTGACCTCGTTGTTCTGTTTATTCGGGTCGATACCGATAAGCCGAAGCACCCCGTTGGTCGTCGCGGAAAGCAAAGCGACAAAGGGCTTCGCGATAACGCTCACCACGAGAAGAATTCGGGCGACCGAAAAGGAGACCTTTTCGGGGTTGTTCATAGCTATTCTTTTCGGAACAAGCTCGCCGAAAACGAGGTTTACGAAGGCGAGCAGGACGGTGATAAGAATAAGGGAAATCATCTTAACAACAGAGGGGGCTATTTGCGTTCTTGCGAACAGGGCGACGACATATTCAGAGAAGGTGTCGGCAGCGACGGCGGAGGATAAAAGTCCCGCGAGGGTTACGCCGACCTGTATGGTCGCAAGAAATTTTGACGAGTCGCTCGTCAGCCGTTTAAGGATTATCGCGCGCTTGTCTCCGTTCTCCGCTAAGAGCTTAAGCTTGGCGTCGTTGAAGGTAATGACGGCGATTTCGCTCATGGCAAAAAAGGCGTTGCAGCCGATTAGTGCGATTAATAAAATGACGTACCCAAGAGGGTTGCCTTCCGGCATTATTGTGTTCTCCTTTTGTGCGCCGAAAATTCGGCGTTAATTTAATGGTAATATACTATCATATAAACAGCATTCTGACAAACAGAAAATAACGCTGTTTTACAGCAAAAAAGTGCAAAAATGAGGATATTTAATCAAAAAACAAGTTTACGTTTCCCGCGCGACACGTGGCTTTCCGACAAAATACCTAAATGAGGCATTTGTGCAATCGGTAAATTTATAATTAATTATATTATATAATTTGCCATAAATGTGTTAGAATAGTAGCTGACAAAATGTATTGGAGCAAAAAAATGATTTTATCCGACATAGAAATCGCTCAAAACACGGTTGCAGACAATATAAACGATATAGCACAAAAGCTTGGAATAGACGAGGAATACGTCGAGCCATACGGAAAAACCAAGGCGAAAATATCGCTCAAAGCCCTTAGTGAGAGCAAGCGTGACGACGGAAAGCTCGTCCTTGTTACGGCGATAACCCCGACCCCCGCCGGCGAGGGTAAAACCACGACCACCGTTGGGCTTGCCGACGCGCTGACGCGTATAGGCAAAAAGGCGGTTGTCGCGCTTCGTGAGCCGTCCCTTGGACCTGTTTTCGGGGTAAAAGGCGGGGCTGCCGGCGGCGGCTATGCTCAGGTTATCCCCATGGAGGAAATTAATCTTCATTTTACGGGAGATTTTCACGCTATCGGCGCGGCTAACAATCTGCTTGCCGCAATGATGGACAATCACATACACCAGGGCAATGAGCTGGGGCTTGACCCGAATAGGATAACATGGCGTCGGTGCGTTGATATGAACGACCGCGAGCTTCGCTCGATAGTAATCGGTCTTGGCGGAAAATCTAACGGAATAACGCGCGAGGACGGCTTCGATATAACCGTAGCAAGCGAGGTTATGGCGGTGCTTTGCCTTGCAAGCGACACCGACGACCTTCTTCGTCGGCTTTCGAATATCGTTGTGGGCTATACCTATGACGATAAGCCCGTGACGGCAAAGGACCTCAAGGCCGAAGGAGCGATGGCGGCGCTTTTGAAAGAGGCGATTAAGCCAAATCTTGTTCAGACGCTTGAGCATACCCCCGCCCTTATTCACGGCGGACCCTTCGCTAACATAGCGCACGGCTGCAACTCGGTTATTGCGACCAAGCTTGCGCTGAAATACGGTGATTACGCCATAACCGAGGCGGGCTTCGGCGCAGACCTCGGCGCGGAAAAGTTTTTCGATATAAAGTGCCGCAAGGCGGGGCTGACCCCGTCCGCGGTCGTGCTTGTCGCGACGGTTAGGGCGCTCAAAATGCACGGCGGCGCGCAAAAAACCGAGCTTAAGCAGGAAAATCTTGAGGCGTTAAGGCTGGGTATGCCCAACCTTATTCGCCACATAGAAAACATAACCGAGGTGTTTCGTCTTCCTGTCGTGGTCGCACTTAACCGTTTTCCGGACGATACCGAAGCAGAGCTTTCCTTAATCGAAAAGGAATGCGGGGCTAAGGGGATAAACGTCGTGCTAAGCGAGGTGTTTGAAAAGGGCGGCGAGGGCGGCGAGGCGCTTGCGAAGGAGGTTGTTCGCCTTTGCGAAAGGGAAAACGATTTTTCCTTCTGTTACAACGAAAAGGACGACCTTAAGCACAAAATTACGGCGATAGCGACGAGAATATATCGTGCCGACGTTGTCGAGTTCACGCCGAGCGCAAGCAAAAAAATTGCGCGCTTGGAGGAGCTTGGATATTCTGACTTTCCGGTTTGTATGGCGAAAACACAGTATAGCTTTTCGGATAATCCGAAGCTTTTGTGCGCGCCGAACGGCTTTACGCTTACCGTTCGCGACGTCAAGATTTCCGCCGGTGCGGAATTTGTCGTTGCGTTCAACGGCGATATAATGACTATGCCGGGGCTTCCCAAACGGCCGAGCGCGGAAAACATTTCGGTTGACAGCAACGGAAAGATAAGCGGTCTATTTTAAGGAGGGCAGTATGGCGGTAAAGAAAACGAAGGTTGGGGATTTCATAGACGAGCTTTCGAGCAGGGCGCCAACCCCGGGCGGCGGCGGGGCGTCGGCTCTTTGCGGCGCGGTCGCGATATCGCTTGGGTCTATGGTGGCGTCGCTCACGATAGGCAAGAAAAAATATGCCGACGTTGAAGAGGAGATAACCGCTTTAAAGGAAAAGGCTGACAATACAGCGTCAAGGCTTCTTGAGCTTGCCGACAAGGACGCCGAGGTTTTTGCGCCCCTTGCCGCGGCGTATTCGCTCGCAAGCGAAACCGAGGAGGAAAAGGAAGAAAAGCAAAGAATTATGGAAACGGCGCTTTGCGACGCAAGCTTCGTTCCGCTTGAAATTATGAAGGAATGCGAAAGGGCGTCGAAGCTTATTGAGGTCTTTGCCGAAAAGGGAAGCGTTATGGCAATAAGCGACGCGGCGGCGGGCGCGGCGCTCATAGAGGGCGCGATAAAAGCGGCGTCGCTCAACATATTCATTAATACGAAATCAATGAAGAACAGGTCGGTCGCGGGAGAGCTCAACAGCACAGCCAACAGAATTTTATGCGAAACCTGCGGGCGCACCGACAGAATATTCAGCAGGATAAAGACACAGCTTGAAGGGTGAGGGTGAAGGAATTGGAGCTATTTAAGGGGAAAGCGGTCGCAGACGCGATTAACGAGCAGATTATTAAGGACGTAGCCGGACTCAGAGAAATGAACACGGCGCCAAAGCTTAGAATAATCCGCGTGGGCGCGCGAGAGGACGATATTGCTTATGAAAATGGAATAAGCAAGCGCTTTTCTGCGATTGGCATTGAGCTTGAAACGGTCGAGCTTCCGAAGAATTGCGAAACGTCCGATGTAGTCGAGGCGGTAAGGACGGCAAACGCCGACCAAAGTGTACACGGCGTGCTGATTATGCGTCCTCTTCCGAAATATATAGACGACGTCGAGGTGATAAAAGCTCTTTCTCCCGACAAGGATGTCGACGGAATAACCGACCATTCCCTTGCTGAGGTTTTTTCGGGAGTGGAGGACGGCTTTTCCCCCTGCACGGCGAAGGCGTGTATTGAAATGCTTGACCATTACGGCGTTGAGCTGACAGGAAAGAGCGTCGCGGTCATTGGCCGAAGTCTTGTCGTCGGAAAGCCTGTTGCGATGATGCTCATAAAGCGAAACGCAACCGTAACCATATGCCACACGAAAACGATAGATACGAAGGAAATTTGCAAAAGCGCCGACATAATTATCGCGGCGGCGGGGGTGCCGAAGATGATAGACAGCACTTATCTGTCGTCACACCAAATTTTAATCGACGTCGGCATTAACGTCGACAGCAGGGGCAAGCTTTGCGGCGACGTTGACCTTGAATCCTGCGAGGAAAGCGCCCTTGCTATAAGTCCTGTGCCCGGCGGGGTCGGAACGGTTACTTCGTCGGTGCTTGCCAAGAGCGTTGTTAACGCGGCGAAGAGGACGGTTTTGCGGTAATGAACTATGAAGAAACGTTAGAATACATACATACAATTAACTGGCGCGGAAGCAAGCTTGGCTTGGAGCGAGTAAGCGAGCTTCTGCGTCTTATGGGAAACCCTGAGGACAGCCTTAAATTTGTCCACATAGCGGGAACGAACGGAAAGGGCTCGACGGCGGCTATGCTTGCGTCGATTTTAAAAAGCGCAGGCTATAAAACGGGGCTTTATATTTCGCCGTTTATTCGTCGCTTTAACGAGCGTATGCAGATTAACGGCGAGAGCATAAGCGACTCTGAGCTTTGCGAAATCGTTTCCTATGTCCGCGATTTCGCGGAAGCAATGGAGGAGCTCCCGACCGAGTTCGAGATAGTTCTTGCCGTCGCTATGGAATATTTTAAGCGAAACGGCTGTGATGTCGTGGTGCTTGAGGTGGGGCTCGGCGGTCGGCTTGACGCTACGAACGTGATAAAAACGCCTGTGCTTCAGGTAATAACCTCGATTGATTTCGACCATATGAAGGAGCTTGGAAATACCCTTTCGCTCATTGCCGCCGAAAAGTGCGGAATAATTAAAAATGGTGTTCCCACGGTTAGCTATGTTCAGCAGCAGGAAGCAAAAAGTGTTGTTGAAGCAACCTGCGAAGAAAAAGACAGCGCTCTTGTCTTTTCTGATTTTGACAGCATAATTCCGCTTGAGAGCTCGCTTGCGGGACAGCGGTTCAGTTATAAGCAGTATGAAAATTTGTTTATCACCCTTTTGGGGGAGCATCAGCTGAGAAACGCCTCGCTTGTTTTAGAGGCGGTCGATGTGCTCAATAAAAACGGCTTTAAGCTTAACGAAACGGCGGTAAACAACGGCTTAAGAGAAACGGTATGGCAAGCGAGGTTTCAGCTTTTGTCAACCGACCCGATTTTCGTCGTCGACGGAGCGCATAACCCCGAAGGGGCTCTTGCGGCGGTAGCCGCGGCGAAGGAATACCTTAAAGGACGCGATTTGACCGTTATGGTCGGGGTGCTTGGCGACAAGGATTACGGCGTTATGCTCAGCGAGATAGACACAATAGCGAGTCGTTATGTCGCGAGCGAGCCGAATAGTCCGCGAGCGCTTCCGAGCGGGGAGCTTGCCGAAATACTCGGCAAAACCGGCAAGAAGGTGACGGCAGAAAAAAGCGTGACTGACGCGGTTGTGAAGACGATAGAATTAGCAAAGGAAAACGGCGGCGCGGCGCTCGCGCTCGGTTCGCTTTATATGGCGGGAGAGATAATTGATTATTTCGAGTAGAGGAGAAGAGCTTTGAAGTATAACATTAAGCGTATAGCGACCTTGGGACTGCTTATCGCTATGGAGGTCGTGCTCTCGCGGTTTCTTTCGATAGCCACGCCTATACTTAAAATAAGCCTTGCGTTTATTCCGGTAGTCGCGGCGGCGATTTTATACGGCCCGGTTTGGGCGGGCTCAGTGGCGGCGCTTGGCGACCTTCTCGGCGCGCTGCTTTTTCCCATTGGGGTATATTTCCCGGGCTTTACTGTAACGGCGTTTATTTCGGGTATGGTCTACGGATTGTTTTTGTATAACAAAAGGTTTAAGCTCATTAACGCGATTTTTCCCGCGGCGATAGTATCTCTTGGGCTTAATATGTGCCTTGATACCTTTTGGCTTTATTTGATGCTTAAATTTGCGATTTCGGAATACAACGTCTTTTTGTATCTTCCCTCAAGAATAATTAAGGGCTTCGTTATGGTTCCCGTTATTGCGCTTGGTATAGTCGCGCTTGAAAAGCTTCTTCGGCGATATACGTCTAAGCTTTTTGAGGAAGAAAAGAGTATGCTTCGAAAAAGGGCGAAATCCTATTTCGTTTCCCGTCCCGAAAGGCGACAGAGAATAAGCAAGGAAATAAGCGAGCGGATAGTTTCACTAAAGGAATATAAGGACGCGAAAACGGTCTTTTGCTTTGTCGGAACTGAAAAGGAAATCGACACCGCCGCGATTATCGACGCGGCGCTTGCCGACAAGAAAACGGTATGCGTTCCGCTTTGCAAAAAAGGCGGAGATATGTCGGCGCGCGAGATAGGCTCTCGCGACGAGCTTTCGGCGGGATATTATAATATTCTCGAGCCGCCGAAAACAAGCACAGAGATTTCACCCGAGAAAATTGATTTTGCGATTGTGCCTGCGAGCGCCTGCGATAAGCGTCGCGGACGTATCGGTCAGGGCGGCGGCTATTACGACAGGTATCTTGATAAAACCGCGATATTTAAGGTTGCGATTTGTCCCCAGTCGCTCGTCGTTGAAAAGCTGCCGCTTCTTGAAAGCGACGTGGATATGGATTTGGTAATAACCGAAAGGGGAAGGATATAAATGGACGAAAACACAAGCAAAACAGGCAAATTCAAAGAATTTCTAAAAAGAAAAAACATCGAGATTTCCTTGAAACGGTATTTTGTCGACGCTATGGGCGGTATGGCGCTCGGACTTTTCGCGTCGCTTCTTATCGGAACGATTTTAGGCACGATTGCCGACAAGCTCGCCTTGGAGTGGCTCGCCGAGGTGGCGAACTACTGTAAGGGCGCGACGGGCGCGGCTATGGCGGTGGCGATAGGCTATGCGCTCAACGCCCCGGGGCTCGTTATGTTTTCGCTTTGCGCGGTCGGTATCGGCGCAAACGCCTTGGGCGGTCCGCTCGGAACCCTTTTCGCGGCGATTATCGCGGCAGAGCTCGGCAAGGCGGTTTCCAAGGAAACGAAGGTTGACATTTTAGTTACGCCGACGGTCACGATTTTGTCTGGACTTGGCATTGCGACACTTATCGGTCCTGCTGTGTCTGCGATAATGAACGGCTTCGGGGCGCTTATTATGAGCGCGACCGAGATGCGTCCGCTGGCTATGGGCATTCTCGTTTCGGTTCTTGTTGGTATCGCGCTGACTCTTCCGATTAGCTCGGCGGCAATTTGCGCGGCGCTTGGGCTTGTCGGCTTGGCGGGAGGCGCGGCGACAGCGGGCTGCTGTGCGCAGATGGTCGGCTTTGCGGTTATGAGCTATCGCGAGAACAAGGTCGGCGGTCTTTTGGCGCAGGGCCTCGGCACCTCGATGCTCCAAATGGGTAATATAATTAAAAATCCGTGGATTTGGCTGCCGCCGACCCTTGCCGCGGCGGTTACAGGGCCTATAGCGACCTGCGTTTTCAAAATGGAGAACGGTATCGCTATCGCGTCGGGAATGGGCACCTGTGGGCTTGTAGGCCCGATAGGGGTTATCTCGTCGGAAAGCTTTGGCGGCGCTTTGGGCTGGATAGGGCTTATTGTTGTCTGCGTCGCGCTTCCCGCAATACTTACTCCGCTTTTTGCCCTTCCGTTAAGAAAGCTCGGACTTATTAAGGACGGAGATTTAAAGCTTGATTTATAAGGAGCAATCCTATAATATTAAATAATCAAAGACAATGAAGGAGAAAGATTAAAATGCTATTGTACATTATTTTAGGCGTAGTTCTTATTCTTGCGATTTGGTTTATCGCCTGCAACAACGGACTCGTTAAGCTTCGCAATATGGTTAAAGAAGCGTTTTCGACGATGGACGTTTATATGAAAAAGAGATTTGACCTTATACCCAACCTTGTTGAGGCGGTTAAGGGATATATGAAGCACGAAAAGGAGACCCTTGAGGAAATTGTTTCCGCTCGCGGCGCGGTTGAGAGTGCGGGCGATGACAACAATGCGAAGATTAAAGCCGACGCCAAGCTGACGGGCGCAGTCACCAAGCTTTTCGCCCTCGCCGAGCAGTATCCCGAGCTTAAGGCGGATACTCAGTTCACACAGCTTCAGCTACAGCTTACGGCGGTAGAGGACGATATCGCTCAGGCGAGAAAGTATTATAACGCTGTCGCGCGCGAATATAACACAAAGATTGAATCCATTCCCTCAAATATTGTCGCGTCGATTACGGGACACAAGACGGTCGCGTATTATGAGCTTCCCGACGTAGGTCAAAGAGAAACGGTAAAGGTTGAGTTCTAAATCAAATAAAAAATCCCCCGACATTATTTTGTCGGGGGAATATTTTTTAGCGTCTCTTTTTGAGCCTTAAAAAGTAGGCTCTGACTCTTTTTATATAATCTATCGTTTTGTTTCGGAAAATGTACATAAGAATTATCGCTGCGCCAAGAAGGACGAATATAACAATCGACAGCCAGTAGCTGCCCGAAAGAAAGTTGTTTCCAAGAAGACAGAGAAGAAATATCGTCGGCGCGCTTCCCAGAAAAACGGCGATAGAAAAACGCTTAAACGAAACGCTTGTGCGGGCGGCGACGTAAGGAACTATGCCGTTCGGAATAAGGGGCATCATACACGCGAGAAAGACCATATATTCGGGGCATTCCGATTCGGAAATAAATTTCAGCCTTTTTTCGCTGTTTTCGAAGTAGACATAGCTTTTTATGCGGGAGGAAATAAACCGAGAAACGGCGAAGACAACCATATTTGCCGCTACATACGAAAGGTGACAGATAAGATAGCCGCGGAACCAGCCGAAAATTATTCCCGCGGCGACTTGAATGGGAAGTCCGGGGAAAACTATCGACACGACCTGAAAGAACTGGAGTGCGACGGTGATAGCCGCCCCACCAAATGAGCCGCTTTGGCGAATATAAGCTTCAATTTCCGCCTCGTCTCCCGTTTTTACGATAGGAATAAAGTCGGGCAGGAAGCGATTTATTGCAAGATAAATGAGAAAAACAATAAGTAGGAGAGGAACGGTGACAAGGACAAGCTTGATAAGAGTGTTTTTTCTTTGGTTCATGCCATATCCTCCTTGTGCTTGTAAAAAACAAGAATTTGATATATTATACTAAACAAATACGAATATTTCAAACGATTTTGAACGGGGGACGCGGTTTTGAAGGAAATAATAGCGACTTTAAGGGAAATAAACATTTTTTCTATATCGCTGAGATTTGTTCTCGCCGTCATAATGGGCGGCTTAATCGGAGTCGAGCGGGAGTCAAAAAGGCGGCCTGCGGGCTTTAGAACCCATATACTCGTTTGCCTTGGCGCGGCGCTTGTTATGTGCACTAATCAATATATGAGCGACATCTACGGTTCAGACCCGACGAGGCTCGGTGCGCAGGTTATAAGCGGTATCGGCTTCTTGGGCGCAGGCACAATCATCGTCACCCGCCAGCAGGTTAAGGGTCTTACAACGGCGGCGTCGCTTTGGGCCTCGGCGTGTATGGGGCTCGCGATAGGCTGCGGCTTTTATGAGGCGGCGATAATTGCGTTTGTGCTTATCGTCGTGACAAACACCCAGCTTTACGGCATTGGCAAAAAAATTCAGGCGCGGTCCACACGAATGGATTTCTTTGTCGAGTTTGAAAGCGCAAGCAAGCTTGGAAACCTTATTGAACAGCTTCGTATAATGGGATACAAGGTTGATAACGTTGAGATAATCAAGGCGGAGGAACGTCAAAGCGAGCATTTCTCGGCGATAATTTCGCTTATTTCGAGCGACACCTACAGCCACGACCAGACTCACGCCATAATTGAGGAGATTGAGGGCATAGTAAGAGCGGAGGAGCTTTAAAAAAAGCTTTGCTTTTTCTCAAAGGATATGTTAATATACCAAAAAAGAAGCTTTTGTTCCACAGTGAGGGAGTAATCGGCGCGACAAGCGTGGATAAGTCAACAAACTGACCTTATGGTCTGGCTTACCTTAAACGATGAGACTCATATATGGCATTTTTGCCATATATGAGTTTTTTATTTTGAAAGGAAAAAATATTATGGGTTTTATTGAGCTGATTCTTTTGGCGGTTGCACTTGCAATGGACGCCTTTGCGGTGTCGATGTGCAAGGGACTTTCGATGAAAAAAATCAATTACAGGTACGCGGCGGTTATAGCGCTGTATTTCGGCGTGTTTCAGGCGGTTATGCCCGTTATTGGATATTTTCTTGGAGTCAAGTTTGAAAAATATATAACGAGTGTCGACCACTGGATAGCATTCGCGCTGCTTGTCTTTATAGGCGGCAAAATGGTATACGAGGCGGTTCTGTCAAAGGAGGAAAACGAGGAGGAAGCCTGCGAGGGCAGGATAAATCACAAGGAGCTTCTTATACTCGCCGTTGCGACGAGCATTGACGCGCTCGCCGTGGGCATAACCTTCGCCTTTCTTCGCGTTGAGGTTGCGCCCGCAGTGCTGCTTATCGGCGCGGTAACCTTTATTATTTCTTTCGTCGGCGTTTTGATTGGAAACAGGTTCGGAGAGAAATATAAAAAAGGAGCCGAAGTTTTCGGCGGCGTCGTGCTTATTCTTTTGGGGGTTAAAATCCTTCTTGAGCATCTCGGAATTCTAAATCTGTAAAAAAGAGCCTTGCGAAAGCAAGGCTCTTTTGCATATGTATTTAGTCGTCGGGATAGCCGTTTGGGTTTTGGCTTTGCCACCGCCAAGAATCGCGGCACATATCGTCGAGGGTATACGCCGCGCTCCAGCCGAGCTCTTTTTTTGCAAGCGACGGGTCGGAATAACACATATCTATGTCGCCCGCGCGACGGGGTAAAATCTTATACGGAATATCGCGCCCGCATGCCTTGGAAAAGGAGTTAATTACGTCGAGAACCGAATAGCCGACACCCGTTCCGAGGTTGTATGTGACGAGTCCGCAGTTGTTCGCAAGCTTTTTCAGCGCGGCGACGTGCCCCTTCGCAAGGTCGACGACATGGATATAGTCGCGAACTCCCGTGCCGTCGGGCGTGTTATAGTCGTCACCGAAAACGCCGACGTATTCGCGGCGACCGACGGCGACCTGCGCGACGTAAGGAACAAGGTTGTTCGGAATACCGTTCGGGTCTTCGCCGATTCTTCCGCTTTCGTGTGCGCCGATGGGGTTAAAGTAACGCAAAAGCGCAAGGTTAAACGAGTTGTCGCTGGCGTAAAAATCCTTTAATATTTCTTCAATGAAAAGCTTTGTACGCCCATAGGGGTTTGTGACGTGATAGGGGAAGTCCTCGGTTATCGGCTTCATATGGGGACCGCCGTAAACCGTCGCGCTTGAGCTGAAAACGAAGTTTTTAACATTATGCCGCTTCATAGCGTGAAGAACGTTCAGCGCGGAGATGAGGTTAACCGAATAGTAGTCGAGCGGTTTTTCAACCGATTCGCCGACCGCTTTTAAGCCTGCGAAATGAATGACCGAGTCGATGGAGCTTTCCGAAAATATCTTTTCAACGTCGTTATCGTCGCAGACGTCGGCTTTTATGAATTTAATGTCTTGTTTATGAGAAAGCTCTTTTAAACGGTTAAGAACCTCAATTTTGCTGTTTGAAAGGTTGTCGGCGATAATCACGTCGTAGCCCGCCGCGATAAGCTCGAGCACGGTATGCGAGCCGATGTAGCCCATTCCGCCCGTCACAAGTATAGACATAAAATTCCCCCTTTATTGCAAAAATTCTTTTAAACATACTACCATAAATCATATCGGAATACAAACAAAAAAGCGTCCGTCGGACGCTTTTTCACTTTGCTATTTAGTTGGGATGTTTTCCATAAGCTCGACGCTGAGGGTTAGAATTTTGTTGTCGCGAATAATCTGAAGCTCGACCGTGTCGCCCACAGTATGCCCGTTCAAAATCTTGATAACCTCTGCGGAGGAGGAAACGGCCACACTGTCTATGCTGACGAGATAGTCACCCTCGGCAACCCCCGCCTTGTCCGCTCCCATACCCTTGGTTACGCTGTTGACGTAAACGCCAAGACGGGTAACGCCGTATTGATACGCCGCCTGTTCGCTTGAGATGTCGATAACGGTAATGCCGAAAACGGGACGCCCGGTGACATAGCCGCTGTCAATAATGCTTGTCGCTACCTCGACTGCCGTATTAATCGGAACGGCAAAGCCGAGCCCTTCAATCGGGGTTGAGGAGGAGGAGCTTGTGGATTTTGAGTTAACTATACCGACGAGCTCGCCAAAGGCGTTAAACAGTCCGCCGCCCGAGTTGCCGGGGTTAACCGCGGCGCTGATTTGAAGCAGGTTCATTGGCTGACTGTTTATAGTGATTTCGCGGTCGAGTGCGCTTATTATTCCCTCCGTTACCGTTCCGCCCAGAGAGCCGAGCGGGTTGCCGATAGCGATAATCGCGTCGCCAACCTTAAGCTCGTCGGAGTTGCCGACCTTTGCGGCGGTAAGACCGCTTGCTTCGATACTGATTACGGCGATGTCGGTGCGCGAATCGGTGCCGACGACGGTAGCTTGATATTTTGCGCCCGAGGTCGTTGTAACGGTAAGCGAGTTTGTGCCCTCGACGATGTGATTGTTTGTAAGAATATAAGTCGTGTTGCCCGTGCTCGAAAGGATAACGCCGCTTCCTGCGCCTTCGGTGACATATTGACCGACGAAGCTGCTCATCGACACGATTTCGGTAGTTATTTCGACGACGCTGTCCTTGGTTGCGTCGACGACCGACGACAGCGAGCTGTTGAGCTCACCTGCGAGCTCGTCGCCCTTGTCAACCGAGTTAATCACGACGTCGCGGTTCATATTGTTCAAGCTAAGCGCGGCGAACGCGCCGCCGAAGCCGCACATAAGCGAAAGCACGATACAAATAAAGATTACGCCTATGCCGTATCTTTTCTTTTCTTGTTTAGCGGTTGCGTCGACGGTATACACAGGGGCGGGCGAATTCGCGTAATAGCCCCGCGTGTAGTTTTGGGAGGGGCTTTCCGACGCGCGGGAAGTCTCCTCGAATTTGTTGTTGTTTTCCATTTTATTACCTCCCTTAGGCAATGAAATAATTTTATTCTTTGTTTTTTGCGAATATATGAACAACCGCAGAATAATTAAAATATGTGCGGATGTTTTTTAAAAATCACCGAAAATCCCGCTCTTTATTTGTGGTAACGGTATATATAATAACACATTTTTAAATGATATAATAAGTTATAACATATTTTTCGCTGAAAAGGTGGTTTGTATGCAAAACGAAATTACCAAGAAGTCGCCGCTGCTTGATAAGAACGGTCGGCTTTTGCAAAAGGGATATTCAAAAACAATGCTCCTTGAATACGACCGAAAAGCAATTAAGGCGAGCCCGCTGCGTATAAAGGAATGGGACTATTACCTTATTATGAACGACGATTTTGCCGTCGCGCTGACGGTTGCGGACAATTCCTATATGGGGCTTATGAGCGCGTCGCTTTTGGATTTTCGCGTTCCGTGGGAGCAGACGACAAGCGTGATGACCTTTATGCCAAAGGGAAAAACCAATATGCCGCCAAGCTCCAAGACGGGAGATGTTTATTTTAAAAATGAACGGTGTGAATTTTCGTTTAAGTTTGAGGATAAAAAGCGCCGTCTTACCTGCTCGCTTAAAAGCTTCAAGGACAAAAAGGATTTTGAATGCGACATAACCCTTTTGTCCGAGCCGGAGCAGTCAATGGTTATCGCAACGCCCTACGACGAGGACGACAAGGCTTTTTATTACAATCAAAAAATAAACTGTATGCCCGCGTCGGGCTCGGCGAAGTTTGACGGAAAAACCTATGAATTTAAACCTGAAACGTCCTTCGGGCTTCTCGATTGGGGACGGGGCGTTTGGACATATAAAAACGTCTGGTATTGGGGCTCGGCTTCGGGTATGGTCGGTGGAAAGCCGCTCGGCTTCAATCTGGGCTACGGCTTCGGGGATACGTCGCGTGCGTCGGAAAATATGATTATCTACGACGGAAAGGCGCACAAGTTTGAGCGGGTCAGCTTTAATATACCCATGAAGGACGGAAAAGAGGACTATATGTCGCCGTGGACGTTCACCTCGAGCGACGGAAGGTTTGAATGCGTCTTTCAGCCGGTTTTAGACCGCGCCTGCTGCACCGACGCGCTCGTCATAAAAAGCGACCAGCATCAGGTATTCGGCAAATATTCGGGCAAGCTCGTGCTCGACAACAAGAAGGTAGTCGAGATAAAGGACTTTATGGGCTTCGCCGAAAAGGTATATAACAAGTGGTAAGCTTGTTTATGATTGAGATTATAAAACGGCAATCTTAAAATAAACTTAAAACAGTAAAAATTAGGAGGTATTCATATATATGATAGGTTGGATTATTCTTGGCGCGTTTGTCGTGCTAATTGCCACGCTGCTTATTCGCACGGCTATGTTTAAGCCAAAGGACGCACAGAAGGCGACGCCCGAGGCGGTTGACATCGACGAGAAAAGAGCGGTTGAGTCCTTGCGGCAGATGATTCGCTGTAAAACGGTAAGCTCCCGCGACAAATCGACGGTTGACGAAAAGGAATTTGTTAAATTCCGTGAGCTTTTAAAAAGCCGCTATCCCAATATACACAAAGTCTGCAAGCTTGAAAACATAGGCGAAACGGGGCTTTTATACTGCTGGAAGGGCAAAAAAAGCGAAGAGCCGACGGTGCTTATGGCGCATTACGACGTTGTTCCCGCAGATGAGGCGGCTTGGGAAAAGCCCGCCTTCGAGGGTATCATCGAGGACGGATTCCTTTGGGGACGCGGCACGCTCGACACAAAGGGAACACTTGTGGGCGTCGTTGAGGCGACCGAAAAGCTTATAGGCGAGGGCTTCGTACCCGAAAACGACATATATCTATCCTTCTCGGGCAACGAGGAGATTATGGGCGAGAGCGCGCCCGACATAGTAACCGAGCTTGAAAAACGCGGCGTTGCGCCCGCGCTTGTCGTCGACGAGGGCGGCGCGGTCGTCGAGGGGGTTTTCCCCGGAGTCAACGATAAATGCGCTCTTATCGGTATCGGCGAAAAGGGTATGATGGACCTTGAGTTTTATTACAAGAGCACGGGCGGTCACGCCTCCGCGCCACCCCCTCACGGTCCTGTCGGAAAGCTCGCTCAGGCTGTCGTTGACGTTGAGGCGCATCCCTTTAAGTGCACCCTTTCCAAGCCTGTCGCCGCGATGTTCGACACCCTTGGACGGCGCTCGAACTTTGTTTACAGGCTTATTTTTTCAAATCTTTGGCTTTTCCTTCCCGTGCTTGATATGCTCTGCAAAAAGACGGGCGGTGAGCTCAACGCGATGATGAGAACGACCTGCGCGTTTACGATGATGGACGCGAGCAAAGCGAGCAATGTGCTTCCCCCTGACGCAAAGGTAGTCGCAAACCTCCGCCTTATCGAAGGCGACACCCCCGAAAGCGTAATCGAGAAGATAAAGAAGACGATAAACAACGACGAAATCGAGCTTAAAATGGTGTACGGAATGAAGCCGTCGATTTCAAGCGATATGAGCTCGGTTGGCTACAAAAAGCTAAAAAACGCCATTGAGCAGACGTGGACCGAGGCGGTCGTTTCGCCTTACCTTATGGTCGCGTGCAGCGATTCCCGTCACTTCTGCCGCATTTCAGACAAGGTTATGCGCTTTTCGGCGATGGAGCTCACTAAGCAGGAGCGCGGCTTTATACACGCCAACAACGAGCGCATTCCTCTTGAAAAAATCGGGACTACCGTCAGGTTCTATGTCCGACTGATTAAACAGTGCTAATAAGTGCAAAAAAAGAACCGCCGTACGGCGGTTCTTTTTAGTTAAGCTTTTTTGTGCCTCGTATTACGGTAATGGCTTTATGTACGTTTTCTATCGTTACCTTACGGTGCTTTCCGCCGTTTTCGCCGTCAACCGTCCAAGCGATTGGGGTTTCGCTTGAAATCGTTACCTTGTTTGTGCGAACAACCTCGATAAAGTCTCCTTTTATGTCGGTGAGATGCTCAATAGAAATAAGAATGTTGATTATGCTTTGCAAATCCACGAGAGTTTTCGGGGCTTTTATCAGGACCGTTTCAAGAATGCCGTCGTCGAGCTCCGAGCCGCTGACCGCCGTTCGAAGCCCCGCGAGGGAAACCGAGTTAGTGCAAAGACCGACAAAAAAATCGTCCTCGATGACACCGCCGTCGTATTCGACCTTAGCGTGGTAGGTCTTTATGGAGGACAGGCGCTTCGCTCCCTCGAGAACATATGCGATATAACCGAAGAGATTTTTCGAGTCCTGCGGAGTTTCGTAGGTAACCTCGGTAAAGACGCCGAACGCCGCGACATATGTAAAATAGCGCTCGTCAAACCTGCCGACGTCAATTTTAAACGGTTCGCCCGTTGCGGCGATTGTCGCCGCTTCCGGAATAACCGAAGGAATGTTGAGGTTGTAGGCGTAGTCGTTCGTCGTCCCCGCGGGAATAACGCTGAACTCGGGCCTTTTGTCAAGAGACATTATTCCGTTTAACACCTCGTCCGCCGTGCCGTCGCCGCCGCAGCATACTATGCGTGAAAAACGTTCGCCGTTGTTCTTTACGAAGTCGAAGGCGTCGCCGCTTTTTTGGGTCGTAAACACCGTAACTACAAAGCCGTTTTTGACAAAGGTTTCAATCGACTCGAGGGTGTAGTTTTTTATTTCGGCTCGTCCTGCCTTTGGGTTTATGACGAACAACAGTTGTTTTTCCATAGTGTTCTCCTTAACCAAGCTGAAAAAATGCTGAAACATTATTGTATTGAGTTAAATATAATAATCTGATATAATTAACCGTAAAATAATCATATACAATAATTATGACTAAATTTATAACAAATGTAAAGGTTTTGGGAATATGAAAAAAGAAAATGATTTTGTTAACGAGATGTTAGAGCCCGAAATAAGGGATAACGAAGTCGCTTTCGAGGAAGCGGCAGCAGATAAACCGAAAAAGAAAGCTAAAAAGGGAGTGGTTGCGATAATTATTGCCGCTGTGGCGGTGGTTATTATCGCGGCGCTTGCGCTTCTTCTTCCCTTTGGTGTGCTGAGTACGCCGCTAACAAGGGGCGGAATGGTTATGAAGATAGGCGAATATAAGGTTATGGCGGACGAGTATATCTTTTCCACCCTTCCGATGAAGGAATATCTTGAGACAAACAATCCCGATTATTTCAGCCGCGAGGGAAGTGAAAAGACGCTTTTTGATTATTATGAGCAGGGCTTTGTTGAGGAATATGCCTTTTATAACTGGGCGATAGAGGAAGGCTTTGCGCTGACCGACGAAGAAGCGGCGAGCATTCAAACGACAATCGACGATATTAAGGCGAACTATGAAAGCGAGGACGCTTTTAAAGAGGCTATCGCGGCGAACTACTTTACCGAGGACCTTTTGACAAGATATTATCAGGTTCAGACGATTATGTCGAAGTTTCAGCAGTACCTTTATAGCGAAAGCGATTATTCAAAGCCGACCGACGCGGAGATAGCGGCGTTTGTCGACGAGCACGGAATAGTTCATTATAACGAGATTTTCCTTGCGCTTACCGGCGACGAGCAGGCCGACGCGCTCAAGAAGGAGCTTGCAATGAGCATAGCCAACGAGCTTGCCGCAGACCCAACAAGATTTGAGGAATTGTCCGCGCTTTACAACGAAACAACGCTCACGACCGACCTTATTATCGACGGGCAGTCGGTCAACTACGGAAGCTATATGAGCTCGCAGGACGCCGAGAATATCTGTGCGCTGAAAATTGGCGAGGTTAGCGACGTCATAGAATATAACGACGGATACAGCATAGTGTTAAGGAGCGAAATTGAAGACAGCGACGACGTTGTGAGCTACGTCGTTACCGACAAAATAAACAACGCAATAAGCGAGCGCACGGCGAACACGCCGATTAAATACGGCTTCGGATACAAAAGAATGAAGCTTGACCAGCTTGTTTTTAACGCGGAGCAGAAGTAGGCGGCCTTGCGTCGCTTTTGGTAAGCAGGGCTATGGAAGAATTGATTAAAACTTATAGGGAAACGATAGTTCCCGGGATTTACCGTCACTTCAAGGGCAATCTTTACGAGGTGTTGAATATCGCCCTTCACAGCGAAACGAAGCAGGTGCTTGTAATCTATCGTTCCGTTGAAAAAAGCGGCGTTGTCTGGGCACGCCCCGCTGAGATGTGGAACGACGAGGTCGATTTCGAAGGCGAAAAGGTTAAAAGGTTCGCCCTTGTCGGGCATAGTGATAACGAGTGTGAGGAATAGCTTATGAGCGAATTTCTATTGAAGCTGTTTGAAAGAAAACATAAAGACCAATCGCGCGAGGAATACGGCATTTTCGCCGGCGCGGTTGGGCTTATTTGTAACGTCGTGCTTTTTGCCTTTAAAATAGCGGTCGGCATAATTTCGTCGAGCATATCTATTGTTGCCGACGCGGTCAACAACCTTTCCGACGCGGGAGCTTCGGCGGTCACGCTTTTCGGATTTAAGCTGTCGAAAAAGCCCGCCGACAAGGAGCACCCCTTCGGACACGCACGAATAGAGTATATGTCAAGCGCGGTTATAGCGATAATTATACTTATTCTTGGCGGGGAGCTTATAAAAAGCTCGATAGAAAAAATCATTAATCCTGCCGAAGCGACAATGACCCTTTCTGCGCTTATTGTTCTCGCCGCGGCTATAGCCGTAAAGCTGTTTATGATGAATTTCTATAAGAGGGTGTCGAAAAAAATTAATTCCACCTCGCTTGCCGCTTCTTCAACCGACAGCAGGAACGACGTTTTCACAACCTTTGGAGTTCTTGTCGGCGCGGCGGTGCAGTATCTTTTCGGTTTCAAAATCGACGGTTACATAGGCGCGGCTGTCGCGATTTTTATTATAATCTCGGGGATTTCGATTCTAAAGGATTCGTTGAGCCCTCTTCTTGGAGAGGCCCCGTCTAAGGAGCTTGTCGACAACATATATAACGCGATAGTCGGCTACAATGGGGTGTTGGGTATACACGACCTTATGGTACATTCCTATGGTCCGTCAAGAATTTTCGCAACGGTTCACGTCGAGATGTCTGCTGCCTCCGACCCGCTTTATTGTCACGGAGTGCTTGACAATATCGAAAGAAACGTCAAAAAAGAGCTGGGGGTAGACCTCGTCATTCACCTTGACCCGGTTGCCGAAAAGGACGAGGAGCACAAAAGAATTAAAAAAGAGATTTCCGACGTGGTTAAGTCCATTGACGAAAGGCTTTCTATACACGACTTTCGTATGGCGAAAACCCACGACCACATAAACCTTATTTACGACGTCGCCGTTCCGAGCGAATATGTCTGCGACACGGAAAAGCTCGAACAAGAGATAATCAAGCGGGTAAAGGCTGTGAGCAAATCGTATTATTCGGTTTTGAGCATTGACAGAAACTATCAGACCCCCGACGAAATGAAATAAAATTACATAAGAAAGCCCCGTTCACTTATCGTGAGCGGGGTTCTTGTTTTTTATTGCTGTTCGTCAAGACGTCGTATCGCCTTGCGTATTATTTTGCCCGAGGTCGTCTTAGGAAGACTTTCGACATAGTCGATTATGCGAGGATATTTATATGGCGCGGTGAGCTTTTTGACATAGTCCTGAAGCTCTTTGGTTAATTCCGCCGACGGCTCGTAGCCCTTTTTGAGAACAATCGTAGCCTTGACGACCTGACCGCGTATTTCGTCGGGCGCGCCCGTGATGGCGCACTCCATTATCGCGGGGTGGGTGAGGAGAACGCTTTCGATTTCAAACGGGCCTATTCGGTATGCCGAGCATTTTATTATGTCGTCGTTTCGTCCGACAAACCAAAAGTAACCGTCCTCGTCGCGGTAGGCAAGGTCGCCCGTATGATAGACGAAGGAGTCGCCGTAGGCGTTATGCACGGCGCCGTCGCGGAAGTAGCCTTGAATAAGCCCTTCGGGAAGACCGTACTGTAAGCTTCGAACGACAATTTCGCCCTCAAGTCCGGGAGGACAAAGACGTCCGTTCGCGTCCTCAAGCACAATATTGTATAGCGGGGACGGCTTCCCCATAGAGCCTGCCTTCGGCTTAAACCACGGGAAATTCGCGATAAGCACCGAGCTTTCCGACTGACCGTATCCCTCGTATATATCAAGCCCAGTTATGCTTTTAAAATCCTCAATAATTGCGGGGGTAAGCGGCTCGCCCGCCGTACAGCAATGGGTAACCGACGAGAAGTCCTCGTTAGTCAAGCCCTCGTGCATCATAAATCGATATATCGTGCCAGGCACGCATACGGTGGTCGGCTTGTACTTTTTTATAACGTTAATAAGATTGCGGGGATTAAACTTGCCCTCTTGGTCGTAGCCCAGCACGGCGCTTCCGCACAACCATTGACCGTAGATAAGTCCCCAGCCGAATTTCGCCCAGCCCGAATCGACTCCCGTGAAGTGAAGTCCGCCGTCGATTACGCTTTGCCAGTAGCCCGCCGTCGTTATATGACCAAGGGGATAGGTGTAGGAATGGACGACCATCTTCGGATAACCGTCGGTGCCGGACGTAAAATATATAAGCATATGGTCGTCGAATTTAAGGCTTTCGTCGACGGTAAATTCCTCTTTTGTGTTTTCTATTCCGCGAGAAAACTCGACCCACCCGTCGCGCCGCTTTCGAATAAGCGCGATTTTTTCAAGCGACGGACAATCGGGCTTGGCGATTTCAACCTGACTTATTATAAAATCGTCGTCCGCGGCGATGATAAGCTTTACGTTCGCAGCGTTTACGCGATAGGAAATATCCTTTGCTTTAAGCTGAAAGGATGCGGGAATAGCGATAGCGCCGATACGGTGAAGGGCGACGACCGTCGTCCAATATTCCCAGCGACGTTTTAAAAGCATCATAACGCGGTCGCCTTTTTTTATGCCGAGCTTTATAAGGTAAGCCGCCGTTCTTTTTGAAATATCCGAAATATCCTTAAAGGAAAAGAACCGTTCGCCCCCGTTATCGTCACACCAAACCAAGGCGCGGCGGTCGGGCTCCTTGCTTGCGTACGCGTCGACAACGTCGGTTGCAAAGTTGAAGTTGTCAGGGTACTGCAAATAATAGTTGCGGAGGAAATCCTCATATGAGGTAAATTCAGTTTTGGTTAAAAATTTACTCGCTATCATAAATTCTTTCCTTTATAGCTTAAAATACAAAATAAAAAACGCCCCGTTGATATTTCAACAGGACGCGATAAACATATCACGCGGTACCACCCGAATTTGCGCTTATGAGGCGCACTCTTAGCCGAAACCTACATTTCGTTTGCTTGATAACGTGTGCAATCCACGTCGAAGCCTACTTGATTTTAATCGTTCGGTTCGCGACTCGAAGGCTACTTCAGCGGGGCTCAAACGCAACTCTTACAGCTAACGGTTGCTCTCTTTGGAATGAGGTTATCCGCGTACTACTCCTCGTCACAGTCTTTAATATATCTGCGATTGTTTCGTATTTTAGCACATAGGACGAAATATGTCAAATGAATTTGTATATTTTTTCGATATAATTTGTTATAATAGACTCATCAAATAAAAGGGTGGTTGGTCTTATGGCTATCGAAACGATAACAATGCTCGTATTTCTTGCGGCAATAACCGTGCCCGCGATTATTTCGTCGCTCGTTCAGATGTCAAGAGATAAGAAAAAGGGCTGCTCGGGAAAATGCAAGGGCTGTGAGTATTACGACGAAAGCGACGGGACAAGGTGCAGGCTCGGCATAGAGCAAAAGGGTTTTGCGAAGCTTTATCATGGCGACAAAAACAAATATGAATGAGCGCGACGCCTTCGTTTATATCCTTGAATGTGCCGACGGTACGCTCTATACGGGATGGACGAACGACCTCGACAATCGGCTTAAAAGTCACAATGCCGGTACTGGCGCGAGGTACACCCGAGCGAGAACACCTGTAAGACTTCGTTACTTTGAGCGATGTGCCGACAAGAGCGGAGCGCTTAAAAGGGAAATAGAGATAAAGAAGCTTTCGCGAGCCGAAAAGCTTTCTCTTATAAATAAGGACAAATAAAAACACCGCCGTTGGCGGTGTTTTTGAGTATATAGTGTGAATTTAGACCGTTTCGGCTCCGCAATCCGGGCAGAATTTGCCCGAAACCATCTTGCGGCATTTGGGGCAGAACTTATCTCCTGCCGCCTGCTGGGGAGCGGCTTGGTTGTTGTTCGCGCTGAACTGCTGTGCCATCTGCGCGCCCATAGCCATCTGCGCGCCCATAGCCGCCACATTTCCGCCTTCGCCCTTCTCCATTCCGTCCGCCATAGCGATTGTCGCGTACTTCGTCGCGTCCTGCACGAAGGATTGACCTGCGACCTTTTCCGCCATTTTCTGAACCTCTTCGGGGTAGTTGACGCTTATGATGTTCACGTCGCGAACGCCGAGTCCGATTTCGAACATTTCCTTGTCGAGCTCTTCGCACAATGCCTTGCTCAGCTTGCGGTTGTTCGCCTGTATGGCTACAAGGGAGTTTAAGCCTATTGCCTGCTGTCCGCCAAGGACCGCCTCGGATATTATTCCGTCAAGCTCGCCGAGTATTCTGTCGGAAACGTCGGCAAGGGTAAAGGTCGACTTTATGCCCGCGATTTTCTCGATGAACTTTAGGTAGTCGCGGAACTCAACGACGAGGTTTCCGTTCATTCCGACAGGAATACCCGAAGGTACCTCGGTCGTCGGTATCATTATTCTTTGACGGGTTCCCCAGTTGAGAAGAAGCTCCTTCGCGTTGACGAAATAAATGTCGGTGCGAACACCCGAGTCCTTCTTTAATTCAAAGAAACTCTTTATGGACGTAAGGAAAGGAACAATCTCTGTGTCGATATCAAAGCTGCCGGGGTTTTCGAAAACGCCGTCGATAGCTCCGTTGTAGTAGAATATCGCCTTCTGACCGGGACGAACTATTAGGGTTGAACCCCTCTTTAATTCGTTGTTGCCCCACTTGTAGAAGAGCACGTCGTCGCGATACTCGTTCCACTCGATTGTATCCTTGCGCTGATTAAAAAGTGACATTTTTGTCTCCTTAAGGTTGTGATTTTAGAAACTCCCGCCGTAAGGCGCGGCGGGAGCAATGAAGAACCTTAGCTTATTTGCCAAGCTGGCTTTTGAGCGCGGCAAGCTCATCGTCGACAGAGGAGCTTGAGGCGTCTGCCTTGACGTTGTATTTGTCCATCAAACTGTTGATGTCGTTGTTGACGTTAAGCTCTTTGTTGAGCTCGGCCTTCGCGTCAACGGCGTCGATTCTCTTCTGAACCGCGTCGGCAAGGTTGTCGTACTCGGTTGCGCCGCCCGCCATAGAGGAAATCTTCTCGGAGAGCTCCTGCATCTTCTCGTTCTGGTTGGCGACTTCAAGCTTGCCCTTTAAGTCCTGAAGCTTTGTGTTGGCGACATCGATATCACCGACAAGCTTCTTTGTGAGCGCGCGCATATTGTCGGAATTAATTTTAGCCTGCGCATATGCCTTTTCGGCGTCTGCTTTTCTGTCGGCGGCCTTCGCTTTTCCTTCAAGGAACTTGCGGGCGTCGTCGTCGTTGCCGGCCAAAACTGCCTGCTCGGCGTATTTCGCGAGCTTTACGATTTCTTCGTCAAGCGCCGTTATTTTGCGGCCTGCAGCCATCTCGTCCGCAATTATACCCGCGGTCTCCGCCTTTATCTGCTCAAGGTTGTTTTTTGCGTCACGAAGATATTGCTCCAAAAGCTTATCGGCGTTCTTGCCTTCTGCCTTCTCAAGCACGGTGTTGATGTTCGCCTTCATTAAATCTGTAAATCTTGTTAAAATTCCCATGGTTATATCCTCCTATAAAATCTTTGGTGGTTTAATTATATATAATATATTCTTAAAGTACAATGATAATAATTCACAAGGTTTACAGTTCTTTTCTTTACAAAGTTTATATAATACGATATTATGTTTTCGTACGAATTATGTCAAAATAACGCTTGAACGGTGAATTTATGAGATATTGTAAGCTTTGTCACAGATTAATACCGGATAATCTTTCAGAATGCGCCCATTGCGCGAAAAAGGCGGGGCGTTCCTTTGTCGACGAGGCGATTGAAATTGAGCAGATGAACAAACCTCTCAGCGAGGCGTTCAAAAAGGCGGACGGTGAACCGAGGGACGAGAAAACCACGGAAATAGCGACCGCCGAGGAAAACAAACCGGCAAAGGCGGTCGATAAAGAAGAAGATACAGACGAGCCGAAGCGGGAAGAAAAAGCGGAAAAAGAGTCGACTGAAAAGAAAAGAAAATTTGATTTTGGCGCGGTTATAAGACAAACTGACGAGCTTTTTGAAGGACTTGAGCCGACGGCGGAGGAGCCCGAACAGGCTAAAGCCGAAACGCTTGAGGACGCCTTCAAGGGTTTGTTTCGGCACAAGGAAAAAGAACCGGAAAATAAAGACGCCGTTGAAGATAAGACAGGAGAAACCAAAGCGAAAGGCAAGGAAAACAAGAAGCTTAACCAAACCCTTTTTGACCTTGATATGTCTGTCAGCGAGGTCAAGGTGACGGCGAAAAAGCGCACCAAGGCTGAAAACGACGGAACAGGCGAGCTCGAAAAAGAGGTTATTGAAAAGCTTTCGCCCGAGGAAGAAAACAACGGCGGACGGTATACGAAGCTTACAATTTCGCTTGTCGCCCTGCTTATCGCAGTGCTTTTGGGGCTTGGAATATATGCCATAGCGGCGCATTCGACAGGAAAATCCGTTGAGGTCGGGGACGACCTTATGCTCGAATACCTTTGCGGAGAATGGCTTAGCGACAAGTACTCCTACGCTGACGATGAAACGGCGCAATATCGCGAGCTTCTTACAATAAACGAAAACGGAACCTATACTATTCAGTTCTTCATTATAAACGACAACCCGACGGGCTATCTTGACGGAAGCTGGCAGGTCGAAAATAGTATGTCTGGCATAGTCGCCTTTAAGGACGAGGACAGCAGCGTCAACTTTATCAATTCCGAAAAGGGCAGAAAGTATGAATACATAAGGTATCTTATAAATACGGACAAGGGAACGATGACGTTAAGGGAATATTACGACGAGAAAAAGACCGATTATTACGACGTTCAGTTCACCAAGCTCAGCGAGAAATAAAAAATTATCAAACAAAAAACAACCCCCGACCAAAGTCGGGGGTTTTGCGTTTTTATTTAGCTGCGTTGGCGTCGGCGGTACGGATATCGACGTGCTTTATCTTTCCGCTAATTGTTTTGGGAAGCTCCTTGACGAACTCAATCGCGCGGGGATACTTGTACGGTGCGGTCAGATTTTTGACATAGTTTTGTATATCCTTTTTTAATTCCTCGCTCGGCTCGTAGCCCTTAGCAAGAACTATCGTCGCCTTGACAAGCTGACCGCGAAGGTCGTCGGGCACGCCTGTTACGGCGCATTCGATAACCGAGGGGTGCTCCATAACGACGCTTTCAATTTCGAACGGGCTTATGCGATATCCGCTCGATTTTATGAGGTCGTCGCTTCGCCCGACAAACCAGAGGTAGCCGTCCTCGTCCCGCCAAGCCGTGTCGCCCGTGTGGTAGTAGCCGTCGTGCCACGATTTTTTCGTCGCCTCGGGGTCGTTATAGTATTCGTTGAACATTCCGACGGGATTGCCGTCTTTTGTGTTCAGGCAGATTTCGCCGACCGCGCCCGTTTCGACGGGCTCGTCGTTTTCGTCGAGAAGCTCTATTTTATATTGCGGGCTGGGCTTGCCCATTGAGCCGACCTTGTTTTGGGAATTGACGAAATTTCCGATTGTGAGGGTGGTTTCGGTCTGACCGAAGCCCTCCATTATGCGAAGCCCCGTCGCTTCAAGCCAGCGATTGTAGACCTCAGGGTTAAGCGCCTCGCCCGCCGTCGCAGAATAGGTGAGCGACGAAAGGTCGTATTTCGTAATGTCCTCGTGAATCATAAAACGATACATTGTCGGAGGAGCGCAAAAGGTAGTTATTTTATTTTTAGAAATAACGTCTAAGATGTCTTCGGCGTGAAACCTGTCGAAGTCGTAAACGAATATAGTCGTTTCGGCAAACCATTGACCGTAGAGCTTGCCCCAAGCCGCCTTGCCCCAGCCCGTGTCGGAGATGGTGAAATGGAGCCCGTCGCGCTTGCAGTTGTGCCAGTTCGCGCCCGTCATAATATGACCGATGGAATAGGTGTGCGAGTGGGCGGCGATTTTCGGATAGCTCGTCGTTCCTGACGTGAAGTACATAAGCATTATTTCATTCGCCTTGGTTTCGTCCTCGCCCGTTCTGCGCTCAAATACGTCGGAAGCGGCCGCGCAGCCCTCGTCGTAATTTATCCAGCCCTCGCGGTAGCCCTTCGCCATAATTCTGTATTCTATTGTAGGCGAGTCTGCGACAGAGTCGTCGACGGCTTTGGAAACGTCGCCGTCGCTTGTGCAGATTATTGCCTTAACGCCCGCACGGTTAAAGCGATAAACAAGGTCTTTTTTCGTAAGCTGGAAGGTAGCTGGAACGGCTATAGCGCCAAGCTTGCAAAGCCCCATCATAGCCGTCCAAAACTGGTAGTGGCGCTTTAAGATGAGCATAACGACGTCGCCCTTTTTTATGCCGAGGGAGCAAAAGAAATTCGCCGCTTTGCTGCTGTCACGCGAAATGTCGGCAAAGGTGTACTCGTGCCGCTCTTTCTCGTTGGAAAGATGAACGAGCGCGAGCTTTTCGGGATAACGGCGCGCAAGCTCGTCAACCACGTCGAAGGCGAAGTTGTAGTTTTCGGGGTAATGAAAATCAATAGATTTGATTACTCCGTTTTCGTCAAAGGTTTCATTTACAAATTCCTTATAAATCGGCTGCATATCTTTTACCTCTAAAAAATAAAAAGTCTCCGTCCCGCTTTGGGACGAAGACAGATTCTCCGCGTTACCACCCAAGTTGTCCGAAAAAATCAGACCTCTCGTTCGCATCGCTTAATGCGTTCTCATATAACGGTGAGCGCCGTTTTCGCTTATTTGAAACAATCTTTCGGCGAAAAAGCTCGGGGTGATGCGAGGTTTTCAAACCGCGCCGCCTTTCACCAAACGGCGGCTCTCTTATCGCGTGTTCTTGTCAAAACCTCTTGTCCCTGTCAAAGCAGATAAGGATATTGATAAATAATATAAACTAATATGCTCAAAAAGTCAACTAAAACACGTCGGGAGGGGAAATAATTCCGAAGTTTCTCAGCAGGCAGAAAACAAAGGCGACCGCCAAAATCGCGACAAGAAAATGAATGCCAAGCCCAAAACGTTTTTGACTCTTTTTTATGGTGCCGACCGTCTCAAACAGGATAACGACCAGAAGAAAAAGCGCGACGAGAAGAGGAACGGGATTGAGCATAACCGAGCGGATAAAATCAAAATGCACAAGGGCGTTCGCGGCGCGCGTCGCCCCGCAGGTGAAGCAATAAAACCCCGTGACATAGTGAAAAAAGCAGGGCGGAAGCTTAATGCCAAGCAAAAAGAAAAGAAAAGCAAAAAGAAAAAAGCCGAACGCGGCGGCTATGTGGATAACCAATAGCGTGCGGCTTCTTTTGTCGCTGTTTATAAGATTTTTGAGCTTATCTTTGCGCATTACAGGAGATTAATAAGACTTCCCAAGACGACCGCCGTGTCAAAGTCGAAAAAGTTGGGAAAAGCGTTTATTCTTTCGCCGAAAACCACGACGACAAAGAATACGGTGACGTAGAGCAGAATAGCGGTTGAGCTTATGACAATACCTGCGATGGCAAGTCCGCGGTTCTGACTTTTTGTGCCGATTATGCTTATGACAAGGCTCGCGATAACAATAACCGGTCCGAGAAGCGCTATCCAAAGGTTTATGGAGCAAGTTGCGAAGCATAATAAGCTTAAAATAAATCCGACCACAGCCGCCCAGTTTTTATTTTTGTCGCCGCGAACAGGGGGCAGAATAACCTGATTGGGGTTATAGGGGTTGACGACGGGAAGGGGTCGTTTGCAGACCGCACAGTAGGGTGCGTCGTCAGGGTTTTGACTGCCGCAATGATGACACTGCATTACCGTACCTCCAAGGCTTTTTGAAAAAGCCGGTTTGAATTAATATTTTTTAAGAGAGGAATAAAGCTCGCTGTTCCCCGTAATTTGCTGCGCAAGCTCGGGATAGTAGATAACGATAACATAGCAAATCGTCATATATACGCACAAAAGAACGCCCAGACAGCCAAGGCAAAGACCTACGATAGCCAAAGTTTTTTTATTACTCTTTATGCCTATAATTCCGAAGATAACCGCAAGTATCGCCGCGATAAGTCCGACGGGACCTAAAACGCAGCAGGCGACCGATACTATACCGCAGACAAGGGAGGTTATTCCCGCCCAATTCTTTGTTTCGTCGCCGAGAAGCTGCACGCCGGATTGATTGTAAGCCTCAGGGGTGGCGTATGTAGGATAGCTTGGCGCGGTGTAGGCGGTGTTGGGGGCGGCGGTCGCCTCAATCTTTGCTCCGCACGAGGAGCAGAAAAGAGCGTCGTCAGGGTTGGGTGTGCCGCATTTGTTACAAATCATTTTATAGTTCTCCTTAAATAAAAAAGTTAAAAAAATAAACTGTCTAAAAAATCGCGGGGTAAGCTTCCTTGAGAGCGTTCAATAATTCCGCTCCGAACGGGGTTGTATAAACGACAATAATCACGGCTACCGTCACAACAAAGCCGATAATTCCGATGATAATTCCCGCAGTCGCAAGGCTTCGCTTTTCGCTCGATAAGCCCATAGAGCCGAAAACAACAGCTAAAACGGAAAGAAAAATCCCACAGACGATAAATGAACAGCACCCGCAGATAACCGACGTTACGGCCGCCCAGTTTTTTCTCGCATCTTTAAAAGCGGGAACACCATACTGGTTTTGCGAAGGCGCATTTTTGCATCTTGTTCCGCAAAAGGAGCAGTATATCGCGTCGTCGGGATTTTGCCCGCCGCATTGGTTACAGTACATTTTAAATCCTCGTTAGACTATTTTTTATCGCGTCAATAATGCGCTTTGCCGCCTGCTCGGTCTTTTCGGTTGTGCCGAACGCCGTAAGACGGCAGAAGCCCTCGCCGTTTTTGCCAAAGCCGGCGCCGGGAGTGCAAACGACCTTTGCCTGATTAAGCAGCAGGTCAAACATATCCCACGATTTTACTCCGTCACAGCTGAACCAGACGTAAGGGGAGTTTTCCCCGCCGAAATAGGATATGCCCGCGCTTTTAAGGGCGCTTGCGAGCAGTGCGGCGTTGTTCTTATAATAGTTTATGTTGGCGTCAATTTCAAGAGCGCCCTGTTTTGAGAAAACCGCCTCGGCGGCGCGCTGAACTATGTAGGGCGCGCCGTTGTATTTTGCCGCGGCGCGGCGAAGCCAAAGCTCGCGAAGGCAGGCTCCGTCGCGGACAAGGGACGAGGGTATTACGGTGTAGCCGCAGCGAACCCCAGTGAAGCCCGCTGTTTTCGAGAAGGAGCAGAACTCAATAGCGCAGTTTTTCGCGCCCTCAATTTCATATATGCTTCGCGGAAGGGTTTTGTCGGATATAAAACGCTCGTAAGCGGCGTCGAAAATAATAACCGCGCCGCAGCCGTTGGCGTAGTCAACCCATTTTTTAAGGGAATCCTTCGTATAAACCGCCCCGGTCGGATTGTTCGGCGAGCAGATATAGATTATGTCGGCGTCATAGTTGGGCGGCGCGGGAAGAAAGCCGTTTTCGGCGTTCCCGTCGACGTATTTAATTTTGTTTCCTCGAATGACGTTTGCGTCAATATACGCGGGATACACGGGGTCGGGAATAACCGTCGTGCAGCCTTCGGTAAAGAGGTCGAGAATCGAGCCGACATCGTTTTTTGCGCCGTCGCTAACGAAAATCTCGTCAGCCTCAAGCTTTACGCCGAAGCCCATATAATAATTCTTTAACGCGTTTCGCAAAAACTCATATCCCTCATATGGGCCGTAGCCGCGAAAGGTCGCGCGGTCGCCCATTTCTGCCGTCGCCTTTTGCATAGCGTCGATAACGCTCGGCACAATCGGAAGGGTTACGTCGCCTATACCCATACTTATTACGTCGCTTTCGGGGTTTGCCGACTTATATGCCGCGACGCGGCTTCCGATTTCGGCGAAAAGGTAGTTTTTTACCATACTGTCGAAGTTTCTGTTTATCATAGCAATTCCTTTCGTTGGTGGTTATAGCTCTATCGTGCCCGCATAAACCGTCGAAGCGCCGCCTCGCATAATTACGCCGCCGTCGGAGTTGTAGCTTATCGTAAGGTCGCCCCCGCGAAGGGTAACGGTAACGGGCGAACTATAGTCGCAAAAGCCCTTCAGCACGGCCGCGACAACGGTTGCGCACGCCCCCGTGCCGCAGGCAAGGGTTTCGCCCGAGCCGCGCTCCCAAACCCGCATTTTCAGGTGGTTGCGCGAGAGCGCCGAAACAAATTCGGTGTTGACCTTGTTTGGAAAAATTAAATTGTTCTCGAAAAGAGGTCCGATTTTCGGAAGGTCGATTTTGTCGGGATTTTCAACGAAGATAACGGCGTGGGGGTTGCCCATAGAAACACAGGTCGCGTTATATTCCTTGCCGTCGACTAAAATAGGAATGTCGACGTTGCTTCCGTTAAATTTGACGGGTATATTTTTGTTGTCAAGAATGGCTTTTCCCATATCGACCGTCGCACCGACGGCTTTTCCGTCCGCTCCGATATCCATAACGAGGGTTTTTATCCCGCTTCTCGTTTCTACCGTGACGGTTTCGCTTTTGGCATAGCCGTTGTCATAAAGAAATTTTCCGACGCAGCGAACGCCGTTGCCGCACATAAGCCCCGATGAGCCGTCAAGGTTGTACATATCCATATATCCGTCGGCCTTGTCGCTTTTGCGGATAAGGATAACGCCGTCGCCGCCGACGCCGAAGCGTCTGTTCGAAAGAAAAGCGATTTCCGAAGGGGAAAGCTCAATGTTGTCCTTTATGCAGTCGATATAGATATAGTCGTTGCCGATGCCCTGCATTTTCGTAAAATTAAGCCGCATAATTTGCCCCCATCAAAAAGTATTTTTTTGAGTATAACATTTTTTTTGTTGTATGCACAATATTTTATGTTATATTATTCATATGAACAATGATGAAATATTAATTAACACAACCGAAGAAGAGCCCGAAAGGGTAGTCGTCGCCGTCGTCGACAGTGGGGAATACGACGTTGAGAGCTCGCTTGGCGAAATGCGCGCGCTATGCGAAACGGCGGGCGCGGTCGTAGTCGGCGAGATAGTCCAGCGCCGTGAGCACGCCGACAACGCAAGCTATCTCGGTATGGGCAAGCTTGAGGAAACCAAGCGGCTTTGCGAGGCGCTTGACGCCGATTTGGTTGTTGCCGACGCCGAGCTGACGGGCGTCAAGCAGCGCAATATGGAGAACGCCGTGGGCGTAGACGTAATCGACCGCACGACATTAATTCTTGATATTTTCGCGCACTCGGCAAAGACCGCGGAGGGTAAGCTTCAAGTCGAGCTCGCTCAGCTTAATTATCGTCTGCCGCGTCTGACGGGCGCGGGGGTTTCGCTTTCGCGTATCGGCGGGAGCGCGTCGGGAGGCTCGGGCGGAAAAATCGGTACGAGAGGTCCGGGCGAAACCAAGCTTGAAAACGACAAGAGATATATAAGAAACAGAATTTCTCTTTTGAAAGACCGTCTTCGCGAAATCGAAAAGCAACGCGAGGTTACGCGAAAAAACCGCGACAAAACGGGAACCCCCGTGGTGTCTCTCGTCGGCTATACGAATGTCGGAAAGTCGTCGCTCTTGAACGCGCTTACCGGCTCGTCGGTGCTTTCCGAGGATAAGCTTTTTGCTACCCTTGACCCGACGGCGAGAAAGCTTTCGGTCGGCGACCTTCAGCAGGTTATACTTGTCGATACCGTCGGCTTCGTAAGCCGGCTCCCCCACAATCTCGTGGAGGCGTTTAAATCGACCCTTGAGGAGATTAAATATTCTGACCTTATAATAAAGGTGCTCGACGCTTCGAGCGAAACGTGGCAGGAGCAGGACAAAATTACCGCGGATATTATCGAACAGCTTGAGTGCGTTGATGTTCCGACGATAACCGTTTTTAACAAGTGCGACAAAATCGACACGGGCGCCGCGCTCCCCGGACTTGCCGTTTCGGCCAAAACGGGAAAGGGCTTGGATTTGCTTGTGTCGCAGATATCGAAAAAGCTTTCCGAAAGGGTTATTCGCTGCGTCGTAAAGCTTCCGTTTGACAAGCTTTCTCTTACGGCGTTTATTCGCGAACGGGGCAATGTTATTTCGGAGGAATACGTTGAGGACGGCGCAATTATCAAAGCGACGATAGAGCGTGCGGCATATGCGAAAATCGAACCGTATGTAATCGGTATTTAGCATAATCAAGATTTTTAAGCGGCCTTTTTTAAAGGTCGCTTTTTTGTTGCGCTTTTTCACACAAAAGCGGCGGACGCTTCATACAATGCTAAAGAATTAGCGAAGCGAGGGGGAGCGGTTATGTCGGATGAAAGGGTTTACTCGGTCATCGGCGGCGATATGCGAAGCGGATATGTCGCCCAGCTTTTGATTGAACAGGGACGTCGGGTTATGACGGCGGGGCTCGAGCTTTCGGGTCTTGTCGCGCCACCGCACATCAACACCGTTGACGACGCGGCGCGGCGGGCGGATATAGTCATTTTGCCCCTTCCGCTTATTGATAAAAACGGCCAGCTTAAGGACGGCTTTTCGAGCGAAAAAATAGACGTCTTTTCAATTCTTTCTATGGTGAAGCAAAGGGCGTGGGTTTTTGGCGGAATGATACCTGCGGAGGTTCAAAGCTTCGCGGACGAACGCGGAGTGTGTCTTTCTGATTATTATCTTCGCGGCGATTTTCTTATAAAAAACGCCCTGCCGACCGCAGAGGGAACGGTTGAAACGCTTATGAAAAAGCTTCCGATTACGATTTTTTCTTCGTCGGTCGCGGTTGTCGGCTTCGGACGGTGCGGCGAGGCGGTAAGCCTTCTTTTGAAAGGAATGGGCGCGCGGGTCACGGTATATGCGAGAAGAAAAGAGACGCTTGCGAGAGCCGAATGCCTTGGACTTAAGGCCAAGCAAACCGACGCGCTTTACAGCGAACGGCTTTCGTGCGACGCACTTGTAAACACCGTCCCCGCGAGGGTTATAACAAAGGCGGCGCTCGACAGGCTTTCGACCTCGGCGGTCGTCGTCGACCTCGCGTCCGCACCCGGCGGAGTGGATTTCGCTTATGCGGCGAAAAGGGGAATAGACGCCTTTCTTGCGCCCTCGCTTCCCGGACGGGTCGCGCCAAAAACGGCTGGAAAAATTATTATTGAAACAGTTCTCAACATACTTGACGAAAAGGGGGAATAAATATGAAGGGAATAAGGGTGGGGTTTGCGCTTTGCGGCTCGTTTTGCTCGTTTGAACGGGTAATTTCACTTATGGAGCGGCTTGTGGGAGAGGGGGCGGAGATAGTGCCGATTATGTCGTTCAACGCGGCTTCTATCGACACGCGCTTCGGCAAAGCAAAGGATTTTACAAAACGAATTGAGTTAATTTCGGGACGAAGAATAATCTCGACCATAGAGGACGCCGAGCCGATAGGACCAAAGGGGCTTTGCGACGTTATGCTCGTCGCGCCCTGTACGGGCAACACCCTCGCAAAGCTTAGCTGCGGCGTGGTCGATACCCCCGTCACGATGGCGGTAAAGTCGCACAGCCGAAACGGACGACCGGTCGTTATCGCCGTTTCTACCAACGACGGGCTTGCGGCGGCTTCAAAAAATATGGGGGAGCTTATCAATCGGCGCAACTATTTTTTCGTTCCCTATTATCAGGACGACTGTTTAAAAAAACCGACCTCTCTCGTCGCCGAGCTCGATTATGCGCCCGAGGCGATACGCCTTGCGCTAAAAGGGCTTCAAATTCAACCGATTTTAAAAAATTGACAGAATGTTAACACTTTTCAACTAAATGTAACCGTTATAAAGATTGTATCTTTCTGAAAAAACTTATATAATAAAAATGCAAATATGGGGAAATACGGTGCTTATTTGGAAAAGACAGCTAAAAATGTTTATAAATTCGACGTCGTCGTAATCGGAGCGGGTCCCGCGGGACTTATGGCGGGCACAGCCGCGTCCGAAAGGGGTCTTTCAACGGCGATAGTCGACAAGAACGATATAGCGGGGAAAAAGCTTCTCATAACGGGCAAGGGACGCTGCAACGTGACCAACGACTGCGACGTCGAGGGCTTTATGAAAAATATCAGAAACGGCTCGCGCTTTATGTACAGCTCGCTGACCGCCTTCGACAGCGGCGCGGTTATGCGCTTTTTTGAGGACGGCGGCGTTCGCCTAAAAACCGAGCGGGGGAACAGGGTTTTCCCCGAAAGCGACAAATCGCTCGATATCCGCGACGCGCTCGTAAGGGCGGCGGAAAAATCGGGCTGTCGCTTGATGAGAGGACAAGCCGTAAAAATACAAACCGACGACGGCGGAGTTTGTGCGGTGCTTCTCGACGGCGGAACTCTTTTAGAGTGTCGCGGCGCGATAGTCGCGACGGGCGGCTTATCCTATCCGAAAACGGGTTCAACCGGCGACGGCTACGCTCTTTTGAAGGCGGTGGGACACACCGTAACCGAGCTTGAGCCTTCGCTCGTTCCGCTCATATGCGAGGGGGAGGAATGCAAGCGGCTTGAGGGGCTTTCGCTCAAGAATGTTAAGCTTACCGCCATAAAGGACGGCACGCGCTTCTTTTCCGAGCAGGGTGAGATGATTTTTACCTATTTCGGCATATCCGGTCCGCTTGTTCTGACCCTTAGCGGTCGTGCTGTGGACGAGCGGGCAAAGCGCTTTGAGATTGAGATTGATTTAAAGCCGGCGCTCGACGAAGCGACGTTGGACAGAAGACTTTTAAGGGATTTCGGCGAAAACCTAAACAGGGAATTTAAGAACAGCCTTAACGAGCTGCTTCCGCAGAAGATAATACCGCTCGTCATTGAAAAGAGCGGGATTGAACCGACCAAAAAGGTTAATTCGGTCACGGCTAAGGAGCGTGAGGCACTTGTCGGCGCGATAAAGCGCTTTAGCCTTACGGTAACGGGAACGCGCCCGATAGACGAGGCAGTTATTACGGCGGGCGGGGTTGAGCTTAAGCAAATCAATCCCAAAACACTGGAATCGAAAATAATAAAAAATCTGCACGTTGCGGGCGAGCTGCTCGATGTGGACGCGTATACGGGAGGCTTTAACCTCGGCGTGGCGTTTGCAACGGGGCGCGCGGCGGGCGAACATATATTAGGAGGTGTCAAGGAATGAGGGCGATAGCCATTGACGGGCCTGCGGGCGCGGGAAAAAGCACTATAGCGAGAAAGGTGGCGGCGGAGCTTGGGTATATCTACGTCGACACGGGGGCGCTTTACCGCGCAATAGGATATTTCGTCGTTTCGCGCGGGGTCAGCGTTTCCGACGAGGTCGCCATAGCGGGGCTTTTGCTTGGGGCTTCAATCGAATTGCGCTTTATTGACACCGAACAAAGGGTGTTTTTGAACGACATTGACGTGACGTCGAAGATAAGAACAGAGGCGGTGTCTATGGCGGCGTCGGCGGTGTCCGCGCTTCCCGCGGTAAGGGATTATCTTCTCGGACTTCAGCGCGATATAGCGAGCAAGAACAACGTTGTTATGGACGGGCGGGACATCGGAACCGTTGTGCTTCCCGACGCCGATGTAAAGATTTTCTTAACAGCCTCTCCTGAGGAGCGCGCGCGCCGTCGCTATGAAGAGCTGACGGCCAAGGGGGTAAGCGCCGACTACGACGCGGTACTGAGCGACCTCAAGACGCGGGACTATAATGACAGTCACCGTGAAATAGCGCCGCTCAAGGCGGCTGATAACGCTATTTTTGTCGATACGACGGGCTTTGAGCTCGACGAGTCGGTGGAAAAGATATTTGAAGTAGTAAAGGATAATCTGTAACCATGCCACTTTTTAGATTTGCACGTTTTCTCGCGAGAATAATCGGTCGGCTTATGTACAACATCAGTTATGAAGGGCGCGACAATATCCCCGACAAGGGCGCGGTCATTATAGCGAGCAACCATATCAACCTTGTCGACCCGGGTCTTCACGCGATATGCGTCAAGCGAACCTTTCGTACAATGGCGAAGGTCGAGCTTTTTCGTCACAAGCTTTTAGCCGCGATTTTGCGCCCGCTCGGAGCTTTTCCCGTTACGAGGGGAAAGGCGGATAAGCACGCCTTTTCGACCGCGGCAAACGTGTTAAAGGAGGGCGACGCGCTCCTTATTTTTCCCGAGGGAACCCGTTCGAAAACGGGCGAGCTGGGTCTGTTTAAGGCGGGGGCGGTTGCTCTTTGCGCTATGACGAAGGCGCCGATAGTTCCCGCGGCAATGATACAGGAAAAGAACATTAAGCTTTTCGATATGGTTCATATTGTCTACGGAAAGCCCATTACATACGAGGAGCTTGGTCTTGAAGATACGTCGAGCACAAACCTTCGCCGCGCCTCCGAGATAGTTCACGACAAGGTTGCCGAAATGCTTTCTTCAGAGGGCAAGCGGTGATGAGCGAAATTATTCTTGCGAAAACGGCGGGCTTTTGCTTTGGGGTTAACCGCGCGGTCGCCCTTTGCGAAAAGCTGATTGACGAAGGCAAAAGCGTGGCGACGCTCGGACCGATTATTCACAACAGCTTTGTCGTCGAGTCGCTTAAAAACAAGGGCGCAATTATAGTTGAACGCCCCGAGGATACGCCGAAGGGATACACCCTTGTTATACGGAGCCACGGAGTAGCCAAGGCGGTCTATGACAACTGTAAGCGAGAGGGAATAACCATTGCCGACGCAACCTGCCCCTTCGTTTCGAAAATTCACGACATTGTTCGGGAATATAGCGAGAAGGGATATGAGGTGCTTATCGCGGGCGACAAAAATCATCCCGAGGTCGAGGGAATTGTCGGTCACTGCGAGGGTGAAACGATAATTTACGCCGACCTAAACGAGCTCAAAGCTCTTTTAAATGCCAAAATCTTGACAAAAAATGCAATAATGGTGGCTCAAACGACCTTTAATTTGAGTGAATATAACAAGTGTTGCGAATATATAAAAAAAATATATACAAATGTCGCGATATTTGATACAATATGTAATGCGACGCGTGAACGACAGCAGGAGGCTGAGAAATTAGCCTTAAAATGCGACGTTTGCGTCGTCATAGGAGGACAGAACAGCTCCAACACGAAGAAGCTCCGCGATGTTTGCTCACTAAACGCTACGACTTTCTCAATCGAGAACAAGGACGGGCTGACCGAACAGATGTTAAGCGGCGCGAAATCAATCGGAGTTACTGCGGGTGCATCGACACCGTCCCCCTTAATCGAGGAGGTACTCACTAAGATGAGCGAGATTATCAAAGACGAAGATTTCAATTTTGAACAGGCACTTGAGGATTCACTTAAGCTGGTCCACCGCGGACAGAGGGTTGAGGGAATTGTCACGTCGATTAAACCCAACGAGGTTGTCGTCGACATCGGCACAAAGCACACGGGCTTTATTCCTATCGACGAGCTGAGCGACGACGCTTCACTTAATCCCAACGATATCGTTAAGGTCGGCGACAAGCTTATGCTGCTCGTGACGAAGGTTCAGGACCTTGAGGGTTTTGTCACCCTTTCGAAAAAGCGTATTGATTCCGAAAAAGGGCTTGAAGAAATCGAAAAGGGCGTGGAGGACGGAACCGTTTTCGACGCATATATATCCGAGGCGGTCAACAAGGGACTTGTCGCGATAGTGAAGGGAGTTCGTATTTTTATCCCCGCTTCACAGGCGACGGTAAGACGCGGCGAGCCGTATGAGCAGCTTGTTCGCACCCATCAGAAAATAAAGATACTCGAAGTCAATCAGGAGCGTCGCCGCGCTATCGGCTCGATAAGAGCGGTGCTCGACATCGAAAACGACAAGAAGCGCGAAGAGTTCTGGAAGGACATCGAAGTCGGTAAGAAGTTCCAAGGCGCGGTTAAGTCGATAACCTCCTACGGCGCGTTCGTCGACCTCGGCGGCGTTGACGGAATGGTACATATAAGCGAGCTTTCTTGGGGAAGGCTCAAAAGCCCGGCGGACGTTCTTAAGGTCGGCGACGTAATCGACGTTTATGTAAAGGACGTTGACCTCGAGAAAAAGAAAATCTCCCTTGGCTATCGCAAGGAAGAGGATAACCCGTGGAAGGCAATCCAAAACTACAAAATTGGCGAAGAATTTGAAGCGCCCGTTGTGTCGCTCACGAAATTCGGAGCCTTCGTAAGAATACTTCCCGGAATCGACGGACTTGTTCACGTTTCCGAAATGTCGAGCGAAAAGGTATCAGACCCCGCTGAGGTTGTCAAGGTTGGCGACAAGGTCAAGGTTCGTCTTATCGGTGTAGACCTTGAGAAGAAGCGCGTTTCTCTTTCAATGCGTCCCGACGGCGAGGAGCTTTCGGACAGCAGCAAAAGGGAAAAGGCTTTTGACGAGACACTAAGCGAGGCCGGCAAGTTTGTTAAGGACGTCGCGGTCGCGGCGGCACAGGTTGGCGACAATCTCGTGGCAAAGACCAAGGAGGCCGTCGAGAAGGCTACCCCGAAGGTCGAGGCTCTTGGCGACGATATAGCCGAAACGGCGAAGGATACAGGCAAGAAGCTGGCTAAGACCGCGAAGGACGCGAGTGAAAAGCTTGCCGAAACGGCGAAGGACGCAGGCGAAAAGCTTGCCGAAACCGCGAAGGACACAGGCAAGAAGTTGGCTAAGACCGCGAAGGACGCGGGCGAAAAGCTTGCGGACAAGGCAAAGGACGCTGTCGAAACCGTTAAGGATAAGCTTGACGGTGACGACGAAAAATAAGAATCGGCAACAGTATACCGCCGCGTATTAACGCGGCGGTATTTTTATATTCGCGCGCTCATACTATTGATTAAGAAAAACTGAAGGGTGCGAATATGATAAAAGGAATAACCGAAAAGACGGCGAGGGGACTGCTTGCTCGCTATGGGGAAAACACCCTTGCCGAAAAGAAAAAGAAAAGCGCGTTCGCGCTTTTCGCATCACAATTTAAAGATATACTTATATTAATTCTTGCCGTTTCAACTCTTTTTTCTGTGATAATCGGTCAGATGACCGAGGCGGTGACGATAATAACGATAATGCTTCTCAACGCCGTTATGGGTTTTATTCAGGAGTTTCGAACCGAGAAGACACTCGAAGCGCTTAAGAATATGACCGCACCGACAGCGAGGGTCTATCGAAACGGCGAGCTAAAGCGAATAGCGGCTTCGAGCCTTGTTCCGAGCGATGTAATATCCCTTCGTGCGGGCGACAGAATACCAGCCGATTGTGAGCTTATTTCGGGCGTATCCTTCAAGAGCGACGAAGCGATTCTAAGCGGCGAATCGGACGCGATTTCAAAGAGCCCAGGTGGGGACAACAGGCTTTTTATGGGCGCAAGCGTTTGTCTCGGACACGGTGAGGCACGGGTCGTAAGCACGGGGATGAATACCGAAATGGGCAGGATTTCCGCCATGCTTGGCGAGGTCGTCGAACAGCCGACCCCCCTTCAAAAGCGGCTTAAGTCACTTGGGGTTTTTATCGCGGTTTCCTGTGTCAGCTGCGGAGTCGTCGTGATTTTGCTTGGGGTTCTTCGAGGGGAAAAGCTTCTTGAAATGCTGCTGACGGGGGTGTCTCTTGCCGTTGCTGCAATACCCGAGGGACTTCCCGCGATAGTTACGATTGTGCTCGCTCTTTCGGTCAATCGCATTTTATCCCGCGGAGCGATAATAAGGAAGCTTCACGCCGTTGAAACCCTTGGCTCGGCGACCGTTATTTGTGCGGACAAAACGGGTACGATAACCGAAAACAAGATGACGGCGACCGACATATATACCCTTGGAAAACGCTTTACGGTGACGGGCGGGGGAAATTCCGCGACTGGCAAGCTTCTTTTTGAAGGGCGAGAGGTTGATGTAAGCCAACAAAAAACGGTCGCCGACGCTCTTGAAACAGCGGTTATTTGCTCAGTGACAAATCTTTCGCAGAGCGGCGACGAGCTTTTGTCGGACGGAAGCCCGACGGAAACGGCACTTCTTGTTGCGGCGCACAAGGTTGGAATAAGAAAAAAAGATCTCTTAAAGAAATATCATATTACGCTTGAAAACCCCTTTGATTCGACGAGAAAAATGATGTCGGTCGGCGTTTCGTCGTCAAAGGGGGAAAAGGCTCTTTTCGTCAAGGGTGCGCCAGATTATGTTATTAAGAAATGCACAAAAATCGCGACCGAAGGGGGAACGCGACCTCTTAGAGAAAAAGATATAATTACAATAAAAGAGGAAATGAAAACCCTTTCAAGCGATGCGAAAAGGGTTATCGCAATCGCGAAAAGAACCGACGGATTAGAGGAAAACGAGCTTGTTTTTTTGGCGCTTTGCGGCATAACAGACCCGCCGCGAAAAGAGGTTAGGGAAGCGGTAAAACGGTGCAGAATGGCAGGTGTTCGACCTGTTATGATAACGGGCGACCATGCGCTGACAGCGTGCGCTGTGGCGCGAAAGGTCGGCATTTTAACGGGCGACGAGCGGGTGATAACGGGCGGCGAGCTTGAGGGAATGAGCGACGCAGACCTCGACGCGGCGGTCGATAACGCGGGAGTTTTTGCCCGAGTGTCGCCCAAGGATAAGCTTCGCATAGTCAAGGCTTTTAAGCGTCGGGGAAACGTCGTTGCTATGACGGGCGACGGGGTCAACGACGCGCCCGCAATTAAGGAGGCGGACATTGGCGTCGCCATGGGTATTTCGGGGAGCGACGTCGCGAAGGAGGCGTCGTCGGTAGTAATTCTGGACGACAATTTCGCTACGATTGTCGCCGCCGTCGAAGAGGGAAGAATAATCTATCAGAACATAAAGAGGTTTATTCGATTTCTTCTAACGAGTAATCTCGGCGAGGTGCTGACGGTGCTTTTGGCTATGCTTTTTCATATGCCGATTGTCTTTATTCCCATACAAATTCTTTTAATAAACCTTGTTACCGACGGGCTTCCGTCGGTTGCGCTTGGAATGGAACGGGCCGACTCGGGAATAATGAACCGCCCGCCGCGAAGCGCCGACGAAAGCCTTTTTTCGGGTGGGCTTGTTTCAACTATTCTCTTTCGAGGCACGGTGCTCGGACTATGCAATTTGCTTTGCTTTTCGCTTGTATATAGGCTTTCCGGCGACCTGACGGCGGCGCGCTCGGCAACCTATCTTACCCTTATTTCGGCGCAGATGATACACGTTTTTGAATGTAAGTTTGAAGGGCGAAAATTCGATTGGTCGTCGATTTTTTCAAACAGGGTTTTAGTTTTCGCGTGTTTTTCGTCTATGGCGGCGTCTTTCGCCGTGATTTATATTCCTTTTATGCAAAACATTTTTCATACCTGCGCCGTTCGGGGTGAGGCTTGCCTTATCGTGCTTGGCTGTGTGCTGTTAAGCCCTATTTTTGGCGCGATTTCCAATATAATAAAGAAAAAATAGGTATATAAAATCCCCTCGCTTTGTCAACACTAACGTTAAATCGAAGCGAAGGGGATTATTTTTTATATGAAACGAATTATTTCAACGCTTTTGACCCTCGCGCTTGCGTCGGTCGCGTTTTTCGGCGGATTCTCATATATCAACGCAGAATATCTTCCCGATAGCGTTTATGTTTTCGAGGGAGAGGATTTTAGCTGTGCGAAGGGGCTTCTTACCATAAGGTCGAACGAAAAAACAGTATCCGAGGCGTCTGCGACGGCGGGCGGCTCGTATAGCGGTAAGCTTTGTCTTTTTGATGTTATTCCGCTTAAAACCGTCAGGGTATCGACCATCGAAAGACAGAGCCTTGTGCCCAGCGGAAGGGCGTTCGGGGTGAAGCTGTTTACAGACGGGGTTGTCGTCGTCGGCTTCGGCGACGTGACGACGGCGAAAAAAACCTGCTGTCCGGCAAAGGATTCGGGCATAATGCTCGGCGACGTAATAAAGACAATAGACGGGCGAAAAATATCGGGCAACGCCGAGCTTTCGTCGATAGTGACCGCGAGCGACGGCAAAAAGCTTGAGGTTGTGCTTACGCGCAACGGCGAGGAAAAGACGGTTTATATTACCCCGGCGAACGCCAAGGACAGAACCGGCTTTAAAATCGGAATGTGGGTGCGCGATTCGTCGGCGGGAATAGGCACGCTGACCTATATTAACCAAAACACAGGTGTCGCCGCGGGGCTGGGGCATGGAATAACCGACAGCGACGTTGAGATTGTTCTTCCCGTTTTACGCGGAGAACTCGTTTGTGTTACAATAACGGCAGTTACCAAAGGACAGGTTGGACAGCCCGGAGAATTAAAGGGAGTTTTTCACAATGAATCTCCCTTCGCCTCGCTCAAAATCAACGGAGAAACCGGGGTTTTCGGCGACATACAGCAGGGAAGCCTCGGCGCGGACGAGGTGCTTTGCGGCGATGCGATACCCATAGCGCTTAAACAGGAGGTAACCACGGGGGCGGCGCAGATTTTGTCCACCGTCGACGGAAAAGAACCGAAATATTACGACGTTGAAATCGAGCGTGTTAATCTTAGTGAAAACACCCTTACCCAAAATCTCGTCGTCAAGATAACCGACGAGGAGCTGCTCGAAAAAACGGGCGGAATAGTCCAAGGAATGAGCGGAAGCCCTATAATTCAGCAGGGTCGCCTTGTCGGCGCGATAACTCACGTTTTTGTCAGCGAGCCGACAAAAGGATACGGCATTTTTATCGAAAATATGCTATGCTGTGAGGGTAAAACTTCGTCTGAAGAGAATAATTTGTTGGCGGCGTAAATTTTTTGAAAAAAAGTGTTGCGTATCGTGGTAATATATGGTACGATACATTTCGGAAGAGTTGTTAAATAAGTGTTAAGGAGAGTCGAGAAATTTGGAACACAAGGTTACCGTCTTGGTGGCGGACTCAAGCGCCGATTTCGGTAAGGCATGCGCGGACGAGCTGACGAAGAAAGGATTTCGCGTAATCAGTTGCGAAAAGGACGGGCGCAAGGTTGAAAATGCGGTAAGAAGCGAGGAACCCGACGCGGTTGTCGTCGATATGTTCCTCCCATCCAAGGACGCAATCGGGATTATCAGCGAGCTTAAGCAGGACGAAAGCGTCAAGCTCCCCGCCTTTGTCGTTATGTCGGGATTTGACAATGCGGTAATGGAGCGGGAGGTTATTAAGGCGGGCGCGGCATTTTATATCCTCAAGCCCTTTGACCTTTCGTTGCTGGCGGACAGAATTTCCATGCTTACAAGAACGCCTTCCGAGGCAAAACCTGTGGGCGAAGCGCCGGATTTAGAGGTGATGATAACCGAAATTATTCATCAAATCGGCGTACCTGCCCACATCAAGGGCTATCACTACTTAAGAAACGCAATAATGATGTCGGTTGAGGACCCGGAGATGATAAATGCCGTAACGAAGCGGCTTTATCCGTCAATCGCCAAGCGTTTTAAAACAACCTCTTCGAGGGTGGAGCGCGCTATAAGACACGCCATCGAGGTTGCGTGGGACAGGGGCGATGTGGATACGCTTAATTCCTATTTTGGCTATACAATCCACAGCCTTCGCGGCAAGCCGACCAACAGCGAATTTGTCGCAATGATAAGCGACAGGGTCAGGCTCACACTCAAGAAAACAGCCGCCGCCATTTGACAAAAAAGATTTAGGGCGTATTTCCGTAAGAGGTTGCGGGAATGCGCCTTTATTTTTTGCCATAGGTTTGTATTTATTATTCAAAAGTGGTACAATATTTTATAATTATACGAAAATTACTATTAAGGGGATAAAATGTTCAAGGGTTTGAAGCGGATTATCATTGTCACGGGCCATTATGGCTGCGGCAAAACCAACCTTGCCGTTAACCTTGCGCTTTATTTTGAGACGCTTGGCGAAAGGGTGACGGTGGTTGATATGGACATAGTCAATCCCTATTTTCGCTCGGCGGATTTTGAGCGGGAGTTTGAAGGAAAACGTATAAAGCTTATTGCCCCGAATTTCGCGAATACCCTACTTGATATTCCGTCGCTTCCGCGAGAGGTGGACGGCGCAATCGAGGGCGACGAGCGGCTTATACTCGACGTCGGCGGCGACGACGCGGGCGCGGTTGTGCTTGGGCGCTACGCTAAGCAGATTGAGCAAAACGGCGGCGCGAGTATGATTTATCTTTTCAGCAAATACCGTCCCTTCACCGAAACGGCGGACGATGTGATTTCGCATATCGGCGATATTGAGGTTGCTTCACGCATAAAGGTCACGGGACTTATTAACAGCTCGAACCTCGGGCTGGAGACGACGGCGAAGGATATAGAAGCGTCGTTTGGCTATGCCGACGAGATAAGCGAGAAAACGGGGCTACCCGTGCTTGCGACCCTCGTTCGGGATACAATAAATGAATCGGTTAATAATTCGTTCCCCGTACGGTTGTTTGTACTTCCGCCTTGGGAAGCGGTTTAATTAAAAAAGGAGAAAATATTATGGCTAAAGGGATTGTGACAATCAACGAAGCCCGCTGCAAGGGCTGTGGGCTTTGCGTCGAGTTTTGTCCTAAGCAGGTTTTGATTTTGGACAAGACAAAGCACAACGAAAAGGGATATCACCCCGCATATCCGGAAAATGCGGAAAACTGCATTGGCTGCGCGATATGCGCGACGATGTGCCCGGACGTTGCTATCACGGTGGAAAAGGAGGCGGCAAAATAATGTCTGACAAGCTACTTATGAAGGGTAACGAGGCTTTAGCGGAGGCGGCAATCAGAGCGGGCTGTATAGAGTTTTTCGGTTATCCTATAACCCCCCAGACCGAGCTTGCCGCGTATATGGCAAAAAAGCTTCCGAAGATTGAGGGCGGCACATATATGCAGGCGGAAAGCGAGGTCGCGGCAATCAATATGCTTCTTGGCGCGGCGTCGTCCGGCGTGCGCGCTATGACGAGCTCAAGCTCGCCAGGCGTGAGCCTAAAGTCTGAGGGCGTGTCTTATATGGCGGGAAGCGACCTTCCCTGCTTAATTATCAACGTACAAAGAGCGGGTCCCGGTCTTGGCGGTATCCAGCCGTCGCAGGGAGATTATTGGCAGGCGACCAAGGCACTCGGCCACGGCGATTTTCAGATACTCGTTTTCGCTCCGTCCTCCATTCAGGAAATGGTCGATATGGTGTTTGACGCCTTCGAGCTTGCCGAAAAGTACAGAATGCCCGCGATGATTTTATCCGACGGACTTTTAGGACAGATGATGGAGCCGGTTTGCTTCCCCGAGCGTCAGCCGAAGCTTATTGATAAGCCTTGGGCGACAAACGGACACAAGGGCAAAAGAGAGCACAACGTAATAAACAGCCTTTATCTTAACCCCGCGCTTCTTGAAAAATCGGTCGTCGCGAGATACGAAAGATATAAAGAGATAATCGCCAACGAGCAGAAGCTTGTCAGCTATATGATGGACGACGCCGAGCTCGGTGTGGTCGCCTACGGCTCGATGGCTCGCGTTGTCGGTACGGCGGTCGATATGGCACGCGAAGAGGGAATAAAGGTCGGGCTTATGCGTCCGGTTATGCTTTGGCCCTTCCCCGCGAACGAAATCAATAAATATGCGGCGGGACTTAAATCCATACTTACTGTCGAAATGAGTATGGGACAGATGGTCGACGACGTTAAGCTTGCGGTTAAGGAGCAATGTCCCGTCGAGTTCTTCGGACGTGTAGGCGGTATTATTCCGACGCCGAAAGAGGTATATGAAGAAATTAAAAAAATTGCGGGAGGTAAGCAATAATGGAAACTGTGTTTAAAAGACCTCACGCGCTTGTCGACATTCCCACGCACTATTGCCCGGGCTGCACCCACGGTATCGTTCACCGCCTTGTCGCCGAGGTTATCGACGAGCTTGGTATTGAGGGAAGAACCATCGGCATCGCGCCAGTTGGCTGCGCGGTGCTTGCATATGATTATTTTGGCTGCGATATGGTCGAGGCGGCTCACGGACGCGCGCCTGCCGTTGCGACCGGACTTCGTCGTTCGTTGAAGGATGCGGTTGTGTTCACCTATCAGGGCGACGGCGACCTTGCCGCTATCGGAACGGCGGAAACGGTTCACGCCGCGACGCGTGGCGAGAACATCACGATTATTTTTATTAACAACGCGATTTACGGTATGACCGGCGGACAGATGGCGCCGACAACCCTTCCCGGGCAGGTCACCCAGACAACCCCGTATGGCCGCGACGTTAAAATTGCGGGCTATCCGATTAGGGTTTGCGAAATGCTTTCCACCCTTTCGGGAACGGCTTATGCCGAGCGCGTAACGGTCAACAATCCCCAGCACGTTAACGCAGCAAAACGGGCGATAAAAAAAGCGTTTCAGAACCAGCTTGACGGCAAGGGCTTTTCGATTGTCGAGGTGCTGTCCTCCTGCCCGACAAACTGGGGCATGGCTCCGAAGGACGCGCTTAAATGGATTGACGACAATATGATTCCCTATTATCCTCTCGGCGTTTATAAGGACGTCGACGCGAAGGAGGCAAAATAATAATGCTGAAAAATATTATTCTTGCCGGCTTCGGCGGTCAGGGCGTTCTCTTTACGGGCAAGGTGCTTGCCTATGCAGGACTTTGCGACGAAAAAGAGGTTTCTTGGCTTCCGTCCTACGGTCCTGAAATGCGCGGCGGCACGGCGAACTGCTCGGTCGTCGTTTCCGATAAGCCTATCGGCTCGCCGCTTGTACTTAATCCCGATTTGCTTATCGCGATGAACCTTCCTTCTTATGAGAAATTTATCGGCGCGGTGGCGCCCGGCGGAATTGTCGTTATGGACTCCTCTCTTATTGAGGCTGATTGCGACCGTACCGACATCACCGTTTACAAGGTCGAGGCGACCAAGCTTGCCGAGGAAAAGGGACTTTCGGGTCTTTCAAATATGATTTTGCTCGGAAAGGCTATGAAGGAATGCGCCTTCCTTTCGGACGAGGGCATAGACAAGGGCCTTCAGAAGAGTATACCGCCCAAAAAGGCGAATCTTCTCGACTCGAACAGAGACGCGATTAAACTCGGAAAAATTCAGTAAGGAGCTTTACCATGGCGAAGGTCAGCGCGATTATTGTGGCGGGCGGCTCGTCCTCCCGAATGGGAAACACGGATAAGCTGTTCTTAAATATAGGCGGGGCGACCGTTATCGAGCGGTCAATTTCGCTTTTCGAAAATAACGCGCTAATCGATGAAATAATTATCGCCACAAGAGAAGAAAGTATAAAAAAAGTCACAGAAATTTCATTGGCGTACGGCAAGGTGACGGCTGTCGTGAGGGGCGGGCATAACAGGTTTATGTCGGTTCAAAACGCGATAGCCGCCGCCTCGCCCGACGCAGAATATTACGCTATTCACGACGCGGCAAGACCCTTTGCCTCCGATTTGCTTGTCACGAGGGTAATTGAAGCGGCTAAAAGGTCTAAAGCCGCCGCCCCAGCGCTTCCCGTTGTTGACACGATAAAGCAGGTCGACGGAGAAGCGATTATCGCGACTCCCGACCGCAACCGACTTGTTTGTGTCGCGACGCCGCAGGTTTTCGAGGCGGCGCTTTACAAAAGAGCCGCAGACGGACAGACCGACGCCTTCGACGATTGTCAGCTTATTGAACGGCTTGGCGAGCGGGTCGCGATGGTTGAGGGCGAGCGAAACAATATCAAAATCACCACCGAGGACGACATAGAACGGGCAAAAATAATTGTTGGAGCAGGTAGAATGAGGATAGGTCACGGGTACGACGTGCATAGACTTGTTGAAGGGCGAAAGCTTATTCTCGGCGGGGTCGACATACCCCACGAAACGGGGCTTTTGGGTCATTCCGACGCCGACGTTTTGGTGCACGCTGTTATGGACGCGCTTATCGGCGCGGCGGCACTCGGCGACATAGGAAAGCTTTTTCCCGACAGCGACGAAAAATATTCGGGCGCAGACAGCTTGGAGCTTCTCAAGCAGGTTGGACAGATAATAAAAGGCGAGGGCTATTCGGTTGGAAACATCGACGCGACGGTGCTGTGCGAGCGGCCCAAGCTTCGAGCGTTTATAGACGAGATGCGAGGTAATATCGCAGACACGCTTGGTATTGATGTTAAGGACGTAAGCGTAAAGGCGACGACCGAGGAGGGACTCGGGTTTACGGGAGAAAAGCAGGGAATAGCCGCCCACGCGGTGGCGACGATAAAATAGATAATTACGAGGGACGGTGACGCAGTTGGACGGAATAATTTATTCGATAAAAACCTTTATCGCAAGCTTCGGGAATTACTTTCCGTGGGCTGATATACTTGATATCGCGCTTGTCGCGTATGTCATATATCAGCTTATCAGTCTTGTGAAAAAAACTCGCGCCGCCCAGCTTACGAGAGGAATAATCATTCTTCTTGTGGGATACCTCTTAGCTTCTCAAATAGGAATGAAGACGACGACCTTCCTACTTGAAAATATACTTCAGTTCGGGCTTTTGGCGATTGTCGTCATTTTTCAGCCCGAAATACGCCGTGTGCTCGAGCAGGTCGGGCGCAGCAAGCTCAGCTCGTTTTCCTTCTTTTCGGGAAAATCAAGCTCGGAGGAAATTGCCGTCTGGAACGACGCTATCGTCGCGATTTGCGACAGCGCGGAGCATATGTCGAAGGAAAAGACGGGCGCGCTTATGGTTATTGAGCGCAAGACGGGTCTTGGCGAAATCGTGAGAACGGGAACCCATCTTGACGGCGAGACGACCTGTGAGCTTTTGGAAACAATCTTTTACGAGGGCTCGCCGCTTCACGACGGCGCGGTCGTCATAATCAACGGAAGAATAGCGGCGGCGGGGTGTCTTCTCCCCGTTTCGCAAAACAACGCGGGCATAAGCAAGGATATGGGAACGAGGCACAGAGCCGCACTTGGAATGAGTGAAAATTCCGACGCGCTTATCGTCGTTGTTTCGGAGGAAACGGGCATAATCTCGCTTGCTCAAAACGGCATAATTGTTCGCCGTCTTGACAGGGTGAGCCTGTTCAGACTGCTTCAAGGCGAGATAATTCCCGCCGACAAGGACGAGGACGCGAAGGCGAAAAAGGGTTTGGGGAGGATATTTAAAAAATGAAAAAGTTCAGTTTATCTTCTCTGCTAAATAAAAAGTGGTTTCAGCTTGTTTTTTCTATTGTCGCCGCGTTTATCTGTTGGGTGGTCGTTGTGTTTACGATAAGCCCTGACAGCACGGTTACGATTAGGAACGTGCCTGTCAACCTGTCGTCGTCCAATTCTCTGCTTCAAAGCCTTGGCTTAGATATAATCGACCAAAAGGACTATACCGTCAACGTTACGGTCGAGGGTCCGCGAAGCGTCGTCGGAACGCTCGACGCCAAGAGCGTTGTCGTGACGCCGGTGTTCACCTCGGTGACGACGGCGGGCACATACGATTTAAAGCTTGTCGCGGCGAAGGCGAACACAATGGACAACTTTTCGATAACCACCATCAGCCCCGGCACCATTAAGGTGCGCTTCGACCAGGCGACCTCCAAGAAATTTACCGTGGGAACCGAAATTATCGGAATGTCGCTTAACGAGGGCTATATGTCGGGCAACGTTACCGCGACGCCCAGTGAAATCACGATAATCGGAACGGAAAACGAAATCAACAGCATAAGCAAGATTTCGGCGGTCTATGAGGTCGGCGGGGTGCTTGACAAAACGCTAACGGTTGAGTGTCCGATAAAGATTTATGACGAAAACGGAAACGAATTGCCGAGTGATTCCTTTAAGCTTGACACAGACGTGGTGAGCGTGACTATACCCGTATATAAAAAGGGAAGCCTTCCCATTCAAATTGAGTTCACGAATATACCCTCGGGCTTTGATGTAAGCTCGCTTTCCTACGTTATGTCCAAGACGTCGATTGACGTCGCGGCGAGCGAGACAACCATAGACAACCTTAAACCCAAGACGGTTGGATATGTCGATTTGGCGGCGTTCAAGATGGGCGAGGTGTATACCTTCGACGTTAAGCTTCCGAGCGGATATGTGAACCTCGACAACGTCGAAACGATAACCGTCACCTTCCCGAGGGAAAACATTACGAGCAAAAAGGTAAACGTTTCGGACATACGTCTTCAGAATGTCCCGAGCAATTATAATATAACCGTTGTCACCAATCGGATAAACGACGTCACAGTTATCGGCCCGACCGAGGAGGTTGAGGCGCTTCTTGCTGGCTCGGTTATCGCGGTGGTTGACGTCAGCCAGATAAATATCGAAAAGGGAAGCTATAACGTTCCCGTGTTTTTCAACGTGACCTCCAACGACTCGACTTGGGTGGTCGGCAACTATACCGTTCTAATCGACGTGGAGCCAAGCTGATGATTGTCGTTTCGGGAATAAGAATCCCGCTGGGGGCAAGCGAGGGCGACGCCGTCGAAAGAGCGTGCTCAATGATAAAAATCCCGAGCGGAAGCATAAGCGACCATAAGCTTCGCAGGGTGTCCTATGACGCCCGCCACGGCAGGGTTTCAACTGTTTGCTCGGTTATACTTACCTTAAAGGACGGGGGCATCGAACGGGAACTCAGCAATTCGATACCCTTTGTTTCTTTGATGGAGAAGACGGAATTAAAGCCTATAATGGGCGACGAGCCGCTTCATACGCGACCGGTTATCGCGGGCTTTGGCCCAGCGGGAATGTTCGCGGCATATCTTTTAAGCCTATACGGATACCGTCCGATTGTCGTTGAACGCGGCGGCGAAATGGACGAGCGAGTGCGAGCGGTTGAACGCTTTTTTGAGTTGGGGGAGCTTGACGGCAAATCGAACGTGCAGTTCGGCGAGGGCGGCGCGGGAACCTTTTCCGACGGCAAGCTGACTTCAAGAATAAACGACCCGCTTTGCGATTTTGTAATAGAAACCTTTTTAAGGCTGGGCGCGCCTAAGGACATCGCAACCAAAGCGAAGCCGCATATCGGTACAGACAAGCTTCGCGATATCGTCAAGGCTATGCGTCGGGAAATCGTCAAAAATGGCGGCGAGGTGCGCTTTAACAGTATTCTCGACGGGCTGTTAGTTAAAGACAAAAGGCTTTGCGGCGTGTCGGTTAACGGCGAGAAGATGGACGCGGCGGTCGCGGTGCTTGCCTGCGGACACAGCGCGCGGGATACCTTTTCAGTGACGGCGAACGCAGGGCTTACGCTTTTGGCAAAGCCTTTTTCGGTCGGCGCGAGAATTGAGCATTTAGGGGTTGAGGTCAACCGTTCGCTTTACGGCGACGCTTATAAAAATCCGCTTCTTCCGAATGCGGAATATAATTTTTCGGCACAGCTTAACGGAAGGGGAGTTTACACCTTCTGTATGTGCCCCGGGGGCTTGGTGGTTCCCGCGGCGTCGGAAAGCGGCGGCGTGGTCGTCAACGGAATGAGCAATTTTCTTCGCGACGGAAAAAACGCCAACAGTGCTCTCGTCGTTTCGGTCGGCGAAGGCGAGTTCGGAAAGAACCCGTTTGCCGCCATTGAGTTTCAGCGTCGGCTTGAGAAAGCGGCGTTTGCCGCGGGCAAAGGCGGATATAAAGCGCCCGCCGCAGACGTCGGAAGCTTTCTTGACAAAAGGGTTGGATTAAATATAAAATCGGTCGAGCCGAGTTATTCTCTGGGCGTTGCGCCCTGCGATTTTGACGGGCTTTTGGGAAACGAAATCGCCGATACGATGCGATACGGATTAAACGAATTTTCAAAAAGAGCGGATTTTTTCCGAAGCCGCGACGCGATACTTACGGGGGTGGAAACGAGAACCTCCTCGCCCGTTCGAATATTGAGAACCGATACCCGCGAAGCGGAAAACGCCGACGGGGTTTATCCCTGCGGCGAGGGCGCGGGCTATGCGGGCGGAATAATGTCGGCGGCGGTCGACGGACTTAAAACGGCGAAGGCGATAATTGAACGCTTTAGGGCTTGATAGGAGATATATAATGGCTTTCAGACGATGGAATGCGGCGAAGATAAATCAGGACAAGGTGAATAAACTTTGCGAGGAAATGAAGTTGCAAAAGCTTGCGGCAAGCGTGCTTGCGGCAAGGGGTTACGACACAAGTCAGGCGGCGACGGCTTTCTTGAGCGACCAGACCGAGTTTTCCTCCCCGTTCGAGCTTAAGGATATGGACAAGGCGGCGAATAGGATTAACAAGGCTATTGAAAACGAGGAGGTTATCGCTGTTTTCGGCGATTACGACGTCGACGGAGTAACCTCTACGGCGCTTATGTACCAGTACTTATTGGGAAGCGGCGCGAAGGTCGTGTGCTCCCTGCCGACGAGGGAATCGACGGGCTATGGGCTTTCGAACGAAGCAATAGACAATATGAAGCGCTACGACGTTTCGCTTATCATAACGGTGGATAACGGAATTTCGGCGAACGGCGAAATAGAATATGCAAGGTCGCTCGGAATAGATACCGTTGTTTGCGACCACCACCAGGTTCCCGACGTTTTGCCCAACGCGGTCGCGGTAGTCGACCCTCTTCGCAAGGACGACGAAGGCGCCTTTAAGGAGCTTGCGGGCGTTGGCGTCGCGCTCAAGCTTGCGGCGGCGTGCGAGGGCTGCGGCGTGGAGGAGATGCTCGACTATTACAGCGTTTTCGCCGCTATCGGAACGGTGTCGGATATTATGCCGCTCATTGGTGAAAACCGCGAAATAGTGAAAAGAGGATTGGCAGCCGTTCCCGAATGCGACAACGCGGGACTGCTTTCGCTTTGCGAGGAGGCGGGGCTTGACGTAAACGCCCTTGCCGCGACGAATATCGCCTTCGCGCTCGCACCGAGAATTAACGCCGCGGGAAGAATGGGCAACGCCGCGCTTGCGCTTAGGCTTCTTATCACCGACAACGTCGACGAGGCGAGAACCGTCGCGAAGGAGCTTTGCGAGCTTAACAAAACACGCCAGCAGACCGAGCAGGAGATAACCAAGCTGATAGAAAACAAGATTGACGAAAATCCGTCGGTGTTAAACGAACCGATAATTATCGTTTCTGGCGAAAACTTTCATTCGGGCGTAATAGGCATAGTGTGCTCGCGCCTGGTCGAAAAATATTCCAAGCCCGCCATAGTCATTTCTGTTGAAAACGGCGAGGCGAAGGGAAGCGGGCGAAGTGTAAAGGGATTTTCGCTTTATAAGGCGATTTGCTCCTGCAAAGATATGCTCGGCAAGTTCGGCGGTCACGATATGGCGGCCGGATTTATGCTGAACGCAGACAGAATAGACGATTTCAAAAAAGCGGTTTTTGAATATTGCGCGAACAACTGCGAGGGAATGAAGCTGCCCGAGCTTAGGGTTGACGCTTACATAGATTTTGCCGATGTGTCCCAACAGGCGATAAACGAGCTTTCGGCGCTCGCCCCCTTCGGATGCGCTAATGAGGAACCGATTTTTGCCGTAAAGGATGCAGAAATAACTGCGATAGCGCTTATGGGCGAAAGACATTGCAAGATTACCTTCAAGCAAAAAGGAGTAACCTTCTCGGGCGCACTTTTTTCGACGACACCAAGCGAGCTTGTCTTCGCCGTCGGCGACAGGGTCGATATAGCGCTTAATCTTTCGATATATGAAAGCACTAATCAAAAGGGCGTTGTTTCGATAAAAATAAAGGAGATAATGCGAAGCGGAGCTTCACCCGACGATTTCGAGTCGATTGATTTATATCGCGCTTTTTGCTGTCAGAGGGAAAAATTCGGCGGAGATAAAGGTCTTATAGCCCCCTCGCGCGAGAACGTCGCGTATGTATACAGGAAGCTTAAAACAAAGGACGTCGACAGATACGACTACAACGCCGTGAATGTGGAATTTTGCGATATACTTACGGGCAAGGCGCTCGCCTCACTCGACGTGCTCGAGGAGCTTTCTTTAATTAAAACAAAACGACAGGGCGCGGCTCGTGTGCTCACGGTTTGTGAAAGCGAAAGAAAAAGAGACCTTAACGAGTCGGATACCTTTAGAATTTTGAACGGAGAGCATTAAACACAGTATGACCTACGCAGAACTTAAAACTCAAATTGAAAACAGCGGCAGGCAGTACGACCTCCCGCTTATTAGCCGCGCCTACGAGCTCGCATATAAAAGTCACGGAGAGCAAAAGCGCGAAACGGGCGAACCGTATATTATCCACCCTGTTTATGTCGCGTCGCTTCTCGTCGACCTTGGACTGGACACCGAGAGCATTTGCGCGGCGCTTCTTCACGATGTCGTCGAGGACACAGACACGACCTTAGAGAAAATTGAGCATGATTTTGGCGAGGATATCGCCCTTTTGGTCGACGGCGTAACAAAGCTTGGAAAAATCCCATTTTCCTCGGTCGAGGAGCAGCAGGCGGAAAACCTTAGAAAAATGCTTCTTGCAATGAGCAAGGATATTCGCGTTATGCTCGTCAAGCTTTGCGACCGACTTCATAATCTTCGCACCCTCGACGCGGTTCCCGAGCAAAAGCGGCGGGATAAGGCGCTTGAAACAATGGAGGTGTATGCCCCCATAGCGCACAGGCTCGGAATGAGCAACTTTAAAGAGGAGCTTGAAGACCTTTCGCTGAAATACCTTGACCCCTATGGCTACAATGAGATAATTAAAACTCTTGAAAAGAACAATAACGGCGAGGATTTTATTGAGGGCATAACCAAGGCGATAAGGGCACGACTTGAGGAGAACGATATCCGCGACGCCGAGATAACCAGCCGAGTCAAGTCGGTATACGGCATATATAGAAAGCTGTATATACAAAATCGCTCTTTTGAGGAGATTTATGACATATATGCCGTTCGTGTAATCGTGAACAGCGTAAACGAATGCTACAACACCCTTGGCGTGCTCCACGATATGTACCGACCGCTTCCCAACAGATTCAAGGACTATATTTCTACGCCCAAGCCGAATATGTACCAGTCGCTTCATACGACTGTAGTCGGCAAGGACGCGATACCGTTTGAAATCCAGATAAGAACGGTCGATATGCACTATACCGCCGAATACGGAATTGCGGCGCACTGGAAATATAAGGTCGGCATAAGCGGAAAGGATAAGCTTGAGGAGCGCCTTGCGTGGGTGCGCCAGCTTTTAGAGAGCCAAAAGGAGTCGGAGGACTCTGTCGATATACTAAGAAACATTAAAAGCGACCTTTTGCCCGAGGAGGTTTTCGTTTTTACCCCGAAGGGGGACGTCATAAATCTTCCGACAGGGTCGTGCACAATTGACTTCGCCTACGCCATACATTCGGCGGTCGGAAACCGTATGATAGGCGCCAAGGTCAACGGGCGAATAGTACCGCTTAGCTATAAGGTGAAAACGGGCGAGATAGTCGAGGTTTTGACAGGTCCTAAGGATAAAGGACCCGGACGCGACTGGCTGAGTATGGTAAGCACAAGCGAGGCTAAGTCAAAAATTCGCGCTTGGTTTAAAAAGGAGCGCAAGGAGGAGAACGTCGAAGAGGGCAAGCGTATGTTTGACCGCGAGCTTCGCCGCCACCTTATAAGCCTTCCGCCGAGCGAGTACGACGGCTTTGTCGAGGAAATCGCAAGACGACAGAAGCTTAACAGCGTTGAGGAAATGTTCGCCTCAATCGGCTACGGCGGTATACAGATGTCGCGCATTCTTCCGAAAATCAAGGAGGAATACGAAAAGCTTGTCCAACAGCAGGACCCTGTCGAGGTCTTCGATGTGCCTACGGCGCAGCACAACACCAAGGACGCCGAGGGTGTAATTGTCGAGGGGCTGGACAACTGCCTTGTTAAATTTGCGCGGTGCTGTAATCCCCTTCCGGGCGACGATATCGTCGGCTTCATAACCCGAGGACACGGCGTTTCGGTTCATAAAAAGGACTGTATGAACGTCACGGCGGCGCACTACCTTGACGAAAACTCTATGCGGTGGGTCAACGTTTCGTGGGCGGACAATGTCCGCGAAAGCTTTAAGTCCACCTTAGAGCTGTCCTGTATCGACAGAACCGGGCTTATCGCCGACATAAGCACACTTCTTTCACAGATGCGTATTCCGATTTTTGCCTTCACAACGAGAACCGACAACGACGGCAACGCGGTCATTATGGTGACGCTCGGAATAAACAACATCGAGCACCTTAATATGGTCATTTCCAAGCTCTTAAAGGTTAAAAATGTGGAGCGAATTGACAGAGCCGCACGTTAAAAAAGGATTAAAACGGGCGAGCTTGGACGATAGGAAAATCAAGATGGAATGCAACGGGCCGATGACGGTTATTTTAGACACGACGGAGTGGGAAAGATGAAAATTGACGTTGTAAGGGTTGGGTATTTGCAGACCAACTGCTATATAGTAAGCGCACAGGACGCGCGCGCGGTCGTAATCGACCCGGGCGACGAGGCGGAAAAGATAGCGAAATATATTGACGATAACGGAATAACGGTTGAATATATTTTTATTACGCACGGTCATTTCGACCATATCGGCGCGCTTGCCGCGATAAAGGAAAAGACGGGCGCGAAGGTCGTCATAAACGAGCGCGACGCGGAATATATTAAGTTTTCTCCCGATATACTTTGTAAGGACTCCGATGAGATAAAGGCGGCGGGGCTTACGTTTCGGGTTATACAAACGCCCGGACACACCAAGGGCGGGGTTTGCTACCTATGCGAAAACGCGATTTTTTCCGGCGACACACTTTTTTACGAGAGTGTTGGGCGCACAGACCTGCCGAACGGCGATTTTGGCGAGCTTTGCGTGTCGCTCAAGAGGCTTTCCCTTTTGGCGGGGGAATATGACATATATCCCGGTCACGGGCAAAGCACGACCCTTTCGCACGAGAAGAAGCACAACCCCTTCTTTATTCGATAAGCTATGACTATATATATCAGCGGACATTCCTTCGGCTACGAGCTGTTTAACGTCGCGCGAATGTTTTTCCATGACGTTAAGGTAGAGGAAAAGGCACCGAGCAAGGACGACAAGGGGAACGATTTCGCCTATCTTAGGCGGGTCAAAACCGACAAAGCAATAACCCTTATGTGCACGGTGAAATGCGAAACGCAGCAGACGGCGTCAATAAAGCGGCTTTCGCCGAGCGAAGCCGACGCGGAATGTGAAAATTCTCTTGCCTGTATGCTTTATGATATTCTCTGCGTTCTTACGGGCAGAATACCGAGCTGGGGGGTCATAACGGGAATACGCCCCGCGAAATACGTTTCGTCCCTTTTGGACGAGGGAAGCAGCGAGGGCGAGGTTATGTGGCGGCTGATGAGTCGTCACCGCGTAAGCGAGGACAAGGCGCGCCTTTGTATTGACACGGCGAGGGTGAGCCGTGACGTCGAGCGTCAAAATAAAGATAGCTCCTGTTCTTTGTATGTTTCAATACCCTTTTGTCCGTCGCGGTGCAGCTACTGCTCTTTTATTTCGAGCGCGGTGAAGAACAACGAAAAGCTCATAGAACCTTATATAGAAAAGCTCTGCGAGGAAATCGAACAGACGGCAAAGGTTATAAAGGAACTTGATTTGTCGCTCGAAACGGTATATATCGGCGGGGGAACGCCGACCGTATTAAACGAGACCGAGCTCAAAAGACTGACCGACGCTATTGAAAAAAACATAGATATAAAAAGCGTAAAAGAATTTTCCGTTGAAGCGGGGCGACCCGACACGATAACGGCGGAAAAGCTTTTAATATTAAAAAATGCGGGGGTAACGAGGCTTTCGATTAATCCGCAGACGGCGAATGACGAGGTGCTTCGACTTATCGGACGACGGCATACGGCGAAGGATATCGAGCGTGCCTTTTTTCAGGCGAGGCAGGCGGGCTTCGACAACATTAACGCCGACCTTATCGCGGGGCTTACGGGCGACGATTTTGAAAGCTTTAAGAGGTCGCTCGAATGGATAGAAGGACTAAAGCCCGAAAACATAACGGTACACGCGCTTACACTTAAGCGGGCTTCGCGAATGACAAAGGGCGGGCTTTTGCCCTGCTTTGACGCCGCGAAAATGGTCGATTACGCAGGTCGGAAGCTTCGCGAGGACGGTTATGAGCCCTATTATATGTATAAGCAAAAGGGAACGGTCGACAGCCTTGAAAATACGGGCTATTCGAAGGAAGGCAAGCGGTGTCTTTACAACGTCTTTATTATGGAGGAGCTTCATACAATTTTGGCGTGCGGAGCGGGCGCGGTGACCAAGCTTGTCGACAGGCGAAGAGATAGGGTTGAGCGTATATACAATTACAAATATCCCACCGAATATATAGATGGCTTCGACGAGATAATTCGACGAAAGAAAGGCGTTTTGAAGTTTTATGGCAGATAAGTTTAAGAGAAAAGCTCTTTTAGAAATAAGCGAGGTTAACCAGAGCGCGAAAAATCCGAAATACATTGAGGAATGCGAGGCTGATTATGCCTCGCGGCTTGCCGCCGCCGCCGACGCGATAACCGCCAAGGGGGCGTCGATAGTAATGTTGTCGGGACCGTCGGCAAGCGGAAAGACGACCTCGTCGAAAAAGCTTGCGGCGGAGTTTAAGACAAGAGGGGTCGACGCGACGGTCGTGTCGCTTGATGATTTTTTCAAGAGCATAAACGAATACCCGAAAACCCCCGATGGTGCTTACGATATGGAGCACGTCAAGGCGCTTGATATTGAGCGCATACATACCTGTCTTAACGAGATAATTGAAACGGGGAGAAGCGAGCTTCCTATCTTTGATTTCGTTCATCAGCGCCCATCGGAGGAAACGAGGGAGCTTAAGATAAAAAGCGGCGATGTGCTTATTGTCGAGGGCATTCACGCCCTTAATCCGCTTCTTACCGAAACGGTCAAAAGCGACAGAATTTTCAAGATTTACGCGGGACTTCGCACAGAGTATGCCGTCGAGGGCGAAAGGCTTGTGTCCACCCGCGAAATAAGGATAACAAGGCGGCTGATAAGAGACTACTATTTCAGAGGAAATTCCGTTCGAGATACCCTCGATTATTGGAAGCAGATACAGCGCGGCGAGGAGGTTTGGATAAAGCCGTTTAAGGTTAACGCGGACCTTCTTCTCAACACCTCACTTGAATACGAGCCCTGCGTAACCCGTCCTATGCTAAGAAAAATATGCGAGGACCAAAACCAAGGCGGGGATTATCGCAATATTTTAATGTGGCTCAACGACGAGTTATTTGCCGAATTTTCCGAGCTGGATGTGGTGAAAGTGCCTAATAATTCGGTTATACGAGAGTTTTACGGCGGGCTTATTTTATAATTAGCCCTTTTTCGCTTGATATATATGGAAATACTATATATAATAATTCCACATGACATAAAATTAAATACGCAGGAGGTTATTTCATATGGCGAACGAGTTTTTTGATAAGGTTGCGGACGGCACAAAAAAAGCCGCGACAGTTGTCGCTGAAACAGCCGAGGAGCTTTGGGACAAGGGAAAAATAAAGGCGGCGGAGATACAGACAAAGGGCGAAATAAAAGAGGAATTCCGCAAGCTTGGCGAAATAACATATAACTGTGCAAAGAGCGGAAGCGACTTGGACGACACGAAAGCAGAGTCGATAAATAAGCTTGACGAGCTTAATGCTAAGCTTTTGGAGCTTCAGGCGGCGCTTGCCGCGAAGAAAGAGCAAAACAACTAAAATTCTTTTGGACGAGGTAGACAGTTGTCAAAGAGTAAACAGTCGTTTATCGAGGGGGCTTTAATACTAACCCTCGCGGTAATTATCAGTAAAATAGTCGGGGCGCTGTATAGGATACCGCTTACCGCGGCGATAGGCGAAGACGGCATGGGGTTCTACTCCACGGCGTACAACTTCTATCTGACGATATACGCTATTGCGGTCACGGGCTTTCCCGTCGCGATTTCGAAGATAGTCGCGGGGTATTCGACCGAGAAGCGATATAAAGACGTTAAGCGTGTAATCAGGGTTTCAAGAGCCTTCCTTATAGTGCTTGGCGTGGTTTTCACCGCTATACTTATCTTTACGGCGAAGCCGTATGTCGCGTGGGCAAAAAATCCGAGGGCGTATTACTGCGTGCTTGCCGTCGCGCCGTCGGTTATATTCAGTTGTCTTATGTCGACCTATCGCGGCTATAATCAGGGTATGAAGAATATGACCCCGACCGCGGTTTCTCAGGTTATCGAGGTGCTGTTTAAGGCGGCCGGCGGTCTTGCGGGCGCATACGTGCTGAAAAATTATTTTGTCAACGAATACGCGGCGAGCGGAACGGTTTTCGGCACGGTTATGGCGAATAGCGCCGAGGCGCAGGTCACAATTCTCTCCCTCGCGGCGGCGGGCGCGATGTTTGGCGTGAGCATTTCAACCTTCGTCGGCTACTTATATCTACTGCTTCATCACATCTTCAAGGGCGACGGGATTTCCCGCGAGCTTCTCGAGAATAGCCCCGCGCCTGACAGCAAGGGCAAAATATTAGGTCAGATAATGAGAATCGGTATTCCGATTGCGCTTTCCTCTGCGGCGGTTACCCTTACGGGTCTTATTGACAACTTCTCGATAATGGATAGGCTCAACCTCGTCGTCAACACCGACATAGCGACCGTCTATTCGTCGCATATGGGCGTTTTGGAGTTGGCGGAAAAGCAGCTTGAGGATATACCGAACTTCCTTTACGGCGTATACAATATGGGTATGCCGATATTCAATCTCGTGCCCGCGCTTACGGGCTCGTTCGGAATGAGCGCTCTTCCCCACATAACCTCGTCGTGGCTTATGAAGGACGATGCGCTTACGAAAAGATATATGGAGTCGGCGCTTCGTATAACTATGCTCATAGCGGCGCCTGCCGGCTTTGGCATAGCCTTTCTGTCCGGCCCTATAGCCAAGCTTATTTATTCAAGAAACCCGGTCGGTGCGGCGCTTATGGAGCCGATGCTGACGATACTTGGGCTTGCGGCGATTTTTGTCGCGGTCGTAAACCCGATAAGCGCTATGCTTCAGGCGGTCGGTCGTGTTGACGTGCCGGTGAAGCTAATGATTGCGGGCGGACTTATAAAGCTTGCGACAAACTATTTCGTCGTGGCGATACCCGCGCTCAACATTAAAGCCGCGCCGCTCGGAAACCTCCTTTGCTACTTCTTCATAACCGCCTGCAGCCTTATGGTGCTAAAGCGGGTGACAAAAATAAAGATGAATATGCGCAGCGTTTTGTGGAAGCCGCTCTTTGGCGGATTGCTTACGGGCTCATATGCGCTTGTGGCGTATTATCTGCTCGACAAGTTTATCGGTGGGCGCACGGCGACCCTTGGCGCTATTGTGGTCGGCGGCGTTGTCTATTTAATTGCGGTCGGTTTAATGAAGGCGATTGAGCCGGAGGATATAATTGAACTGCCCGGTGGTAAGAAATTGGTAGATTTGCTTGAAAAGTTGCACATAATAAGGTAAAATAAATCAAATGGTTAATTTCAAGATAAAAGACAAATACACCTTTGAGGATTTCGTACGCCTCGTCACGGTGCTAAGAGACCCCGATGAGGGCTGCCCGTGGGATAAGGTGCAAACGCACGAGAGCATACGTCAGAACTTTTTGGAGGAAACCTATGAGGTTCTTGACGCTATTGATAAAAAGGACAAGGCGCTTCTTCAAGAAGAGCTGGGTGACGTTCTTCTTCAGGTTTTGCTCCATACCGAAATGGAAAGAGAGCAAAAAACCTTTGAAATCGACGACGTTATAAGCGGCATATGCAAAAAGCTTGTTCTTCGTCATCCCCATATCTTCGGCGACATAACCGCGAACGACTGCGATACCGTCCTTAAGAACTGGGAGGACATAAAGCGGCAGGAAAAGAGCCAAAAGAGCGGAACCGACGCCGTCAACGATGTGCCGCGTTCGCTCCCCGCGCTTATGCGAAGCCAGAAGGTTCAAAAGCGGGCGGGCTACGTCGGGTTTGACTACGACGGGGTAGACGGAGCGATTTCGGAGCTTGAAAGCGAGCTTGCGGAGCTTAAAACCGCGATAAGCGAAAACACCAACATAGACGAGGAAATAGGTGACCTGATTTTTTCCGCCGTCAATGTGGCAAGATTTTTGAAGGTTGATTCCGAACAAGCTACCGAAAAAGCTTGCAATAAGTTCATCGGACGGTTTACAATAGTAGAGAACCTTGCCAACGAAAGAGGGATATCCCTCAAGGACGCCGAGCTCGAAGAATTAAACAAGCTTTGGGACGAGGCTAAAAAGGTTTATCATGCAGGAAACTGCAATTAATGGAGGATAAAAAATGACAAAAGCAGATTTAGTAACAGTTATTGCTGAAAAGGTCGGCACAACAAAGAAAGACGCGGATGCGATGGTCGACACAATGTTTGACGCTATAACCGAAGCTCTTAAGAGCGGTGATAAGGTAGCGATTGCCGGTTTTGGTACGTTCCTTGCAAAAGACCGTCCCGCCCGCACCTGCATAAACCCCGCAACAAAAGAAAAAATCCAAGTTAAAGCGACACGCGTTCCTGCTTTCAAGGCCGGAAAAGGGCTCAAAGACAGCGTTGCGAAATAATTAACGCAAACAACTTCCCCGAGGCGTAACGCTTCGGGGATAGCTTTTTATTACGGAGAAAAAAATGAGATTAGACAAATATCTTAAGGTCAGCCGAATAATTAAACGGCGTACCGTCGCCAACGAGGTCTGCGACGCGTCGCGCGTTTCGGTAAACGGACGAGCTGTGAAGGCATCATACGCCGTTTCGGTCGGCGACGTTATCGAGCTTTCGATGGGCGGGCGAACCGTCCGCGCGAGGGTGCTTTCGACCGACGAAAAGACGGGCAAGGATTTTGCCCGCGAAATGTACGAGATAATAGAATAAGACATATTTTTTCTCCTTCTTGGGTATATATTAATACTACCTAAAAAGGAGAATTTCATTATGCCCGAAACGACAGCGCCCCAAAGAGCGACGGCGAAGCACACAGCGTATATAGAAAATCGAAACGAAATCATAGTTGACGGAATAAGCGAGGTCACCAGCTACGACGAGACGACTGTCGTAGCCGTCAGCGAGTACGGCGATGTGGTCGTTCGCGGAGAAGGACTTAGAATAAAAAGCTTTGACAGAGCGGCTAAAAAGCTTTCTATTGAGGGGAATTTTTCCTCGCTTCAATACCTCGACCCGCCCAAAAAGCAGGAGCCGTTTTTTAAAAGGCTTATGAAATGACGGCGGTCGGCGCAAGCGCGTGGGATATTTTACACGACGGGTTGAAGATGATGGCGCTCGTAATGGGGCTTTGTGTTATTTATCAGCTTTTTTTGGTACTTCTTCCCGTTAAGAACAAGCTGGTATCCGCACTTCTTCATATTCTTCTTTTTTCGTTTTTCGGTCTTGTCAGCTTCTGCTTTATTCTCGGAAAGACCGTTTCGATGAAAATACGGTGGACAATGGTAGCTGGGGCGGTAATAGCCGTCGTGCTGTACCTGATTATTTTCGCGCCTATTATAAGGACGCTTACTGCGCCCATAACACTTCTGTACCGTTTTCTTTCGCGTACGGCGCGAAAAGCAGCGGGATACTTGCAAAAGCGATATCAAATGTTGTATAATCGTGGCATAGATAAATATACTTCCCGTATAAAAAAGCGGAGAGAAAAGAATGGCGACAACGACAAGAAAAACCAAACAAAAGAGCCAATCAAAGTATACACGCAGACGTAAGCTACTCTTTGCGGCGGCGTTCGCGTTATGTCTTTACTTTGTCGTCTCTATTGCAAGCACACAAATTGAGAATTATAAGCAGCGCAAAACCCTTCAAGACCTCGACGAGCAGATAAAGAATCAACAGCTTGAAAACGATGAGCTTCTTCGTTTGGCGTCGGGCGAAACGACAGAGGATTATATCGAGCGCATAGCGCGTGAGAAGCTTGGCTACGCCGCGTCGGACGAGCGAATTTTTGTCGACGAGCCGGGGTCGAAAACCGAAAATAACGAACAAGTCGCAGGGGAATAAAACTCCCTTGCGATTTTTTATATAAAAAAAGACCGCTTCAAAAAGAAGCGGCGTACAAATAAAATAAGGTTACAGAGGGAATGCACGATTAGTGTAACGCTTTTGTTACAAAAATTTTGTCGAAATATGGTGAAGATGTAAAAAATGTTCATTCGGCTTTCTTTTGAGCGGTGAAAATGGTATACTATACATGAGGAAATCCACCAAATAAATCCGTAAATGGAGGCATCACAATGAAGGTTAAAACTTTCGGACGCAAGGTTACAATTAAACAGAATTTCATTGATATGGTAGAAAAGCGGATGTCGAAGCTTGACCGCTTCTTTGACGACGACGCTGAGGCAAAGGTTACGGTGACCGTCGAGAAGGACTGGCAGACCGCCGAGGTAACGGTGAAGAACAAAGGATTTCTATTTAGAGCCGAGCGCAGTGCGAGCGATATGGAAACGGCGTTCAACGACGCCGCGGACCTGATAGTTAAGCAGATAGTCAAGAACAAGGACCGTCTTGGAACGAGGGTACAGCGCGGCGAAATTGATATGTATGAAAACGAGGCAAACTTTGTCGAGCCTATTCCGTCCAATGAGCAGTTCAACATCGTAAGAGAAAAACGTTTCGACGTCGAGCCGATGACGGTTGAGGAGGCGGTGCTCCAGATGAATATGCTTAACCACAGCTTCTTTATCTTCACTAACGCCGAATCGAACGAGCTCAACGTAGTATATAAACGTCACGACGACGATTACGGTTTGCTTATTCCCGTTCAATAAACTATAATAAACGGAAGAGCCGCGGTGCGATAGCGCTCCGCGGCTCTTTTTTAAAGAAAAGAGGAAAACGATTTTGGTATATAAGGCGGTTGCGACCTGCGGGTTTGGGCTTGAATCGGTGCTTTCGTTCGAGATTAAAAGGCTTGGCGTCGAGAACGTGAGCGTGTCCGACGGACGAATAAGCTTTGACGCGACGGGCGAACAGATAGCCAAGGCGAACGTTTGGCTTCGAACGGCGGAGAGGGTTTTGATAGTTTTGTGCGAGTTTAAAGCGACAACCTTCGACGAGCTTTTCGACGGCGCCTATTCGTATAAATGGGGCGACGTTATTTCAAAGAACGACGCCTTTCCCGTCAAGGGATATTCTATGTCAAGCGTTCTTACGAGCGTGCCCGCCTGTCAGTCAATAATAAAAAAGGCGCTTGTCGAGCGGCTTAAAAAGGATTATAACACCGAATTTCTTCCTGAAAACGACCGCATAACGAAAAAGGTTCGCTTTTCGATAGTAAAGGACGTTTGCACCGTTATGCTCGACACGTCGGGCGACGGACTTCACAAGCGCGGTTATCGCCCGCTTTTAAATGAAGCACCGATAAAGGAGACGATTGCGGCGGGAATATGCGACCTTGCGAGGGTTTTCCCTGAAAGCCGTGTTTGCGACCCCTTCTGCGGCTCCGGCACCCTTGTTATCGAGGCGGCGCTGAGAGCCAAAAATATCGCGCCGGGGCTTAATCGTTCCTTTGCCGCCGAAAGCTATACCTTCCTTGGAGACAGGGTTTTTGAAAAAACGAAGGAGGAAGCGCGTGCGGCGATGAGAACCGACGCCGAATATGAGGGCCGCGGGCTTGATATTGACCCGGAAGCGGTTGAAACGGCGAAAGCCAACGCTAAACGTGCGGGCGTTAATGACTGCACCTGCTTTGAAACGGGCGACGCGCGAAGCTTTGTGCCGCTTGAAAACGAAATTATTCTCGCAAACCCGCCCTACGGCGAACGTCTTATGGACGAGCCCGAGGTTGAGCGGCTCTATAAGGATTTTGGAGAAAACATATTTCAAAAAAATTTTAAGGGACTGTATATTATAAGCAGTCACCCCGAGTTCGAGCACCATATCGGCAAAAAAGCGACGAGAAGAAGAAAGCTTTATAACGGTATGCTTACCTGCCAGTTGTTTATGTATTTTTAATTTTTGAGGTAAAAATGGAATTGTTGAGAGAGAATTATATAGTACAAAAAGAGAACGGATTATATAGCGTTACGACAAAAAACGAGGGAGCTTCGCATATCTATTGGTCGCAGTCGCCAAGCGGTTTTACCGACGACAACGACTTAGGAGAATTTGAGGGCGAAATCAAATTTAAAGACCCCGCGCAAGGCGTACGGCTTTACTTCCATATTATTTGCGGGAATAAATACTATGTCGCCGCCCTTCGCTCGGTCGAGGCGGGCGGAATGGTCAATCTTCGCGATTTGGGCGGCTACAACACCGCCGACGGCGAAAGCTTCGTTAAGTACGGGCTTCTTTTTAGAGGCGATATGTTAAAGCTTTGCGGCGAGGAAAATATGCATAAGCTTGAGGCACTGAAGCTTAAGTCGGTCGTTGATTTTCGAAGCGAGGGCAATATAGCCCGATGGAAGGACTACGACCCGCCTGTTTACGGAGCGAGCTATGAGTTGCTTTCGGTTTACAACGACGAAAGCTATGAGTTTGATGTTACCGACAAGATAAGCGAGGGACGGGAAGCCGCGCGCGCCGCATACAATATTATCGCAAACTCCTATAAGACGGTTATGTTCGATTCCGACGCTTATCGAAAGTTTTTCAGATATCTTTTGGACGAGCGAACGCCGATTTTGTTCCATTGCTACGCGGGCAAGGACCGAACGGGTATCGGCGCGGCGCTTATTCTTTTGGCGCTTGGCGTGCCGCGGGAAACAATAATTTACGACTATATGCTGACTGCCGAAAAACGCAAGAATTTCAAGGACAAGCTGCTCGAGAAATATAGCGATATGGCGGACGACGAGGAATCAAAAAAGTGGTTTACCTTCTTTTCGGTCGTGATAAGGGAATCGATTGAAAACACCCTTGCGGCGATTGACGAGCGATATCCCAATACGGAGGATTATTTTATTAACGAGCTTGACCTGACGAAGGACGAGCTTATAAGGCTGAGAGAGCTTTATCTTTCGCGACATTAATTTAACTTGTGAGGAACGGTTATGGGACAGAGAGTTTTTGTTTTGGATACCACCCTTCGCGACGGAGCACAAAGCGAGGGAATTAACTTTTCGCTTTCCGACAAGCTCGGCACGGTTATGCTTTTGGACAATCTCGGCTTCAGCTATATCGAGGCGGGTATACCCGCGTCGAATCCGAAGGACGTCGAGTTTTTCGAAAAGTCAAAAACAATGCAGCTGACTAATTCCAAGATTGTCGCCTTTGGTCTAACGAGAAAAAAGGACGAAACCTGCGAAAAGGACGTTGCGCTGGGCGCTCTCGTCGCGGCGGGAACAGAGATAGTCGCTGTCGTTGGTAAATGCAGCGCCTTCCAGGTTAAGAACGTGCTTATGGCGACGAGGGAACAAAACATAGAAATGATAAGGGATACGGTCGAATATCTTGTCAAAAAGGGGAAACAAGTCTTTTTTGACGCCGAGCACTTTTTTGACGGCTACGAGGAGGATTCGGCTTATGCGCTTGACTGCCTTTCTGCGGCGGTCGAGGCGGGAAGCGAGACGCTTGTGCTCTGCGACACCAACGGCGGCAAAACGCCGGATGAGGTTAAAACGATTGTCGGCGCGGTGGTAAAGCGATTTGGTACGGTTCGTATCGGAACTCATTTTCATAACGACGCGGGGCTTGCCGTTGCGAATTCCCTTGCGGCGGTCGAGGCGGGAGCGTACGACGTTCAAGGCACATTTCTCGGCATCGGCGAACGGTGCGGGAACACTAACCTGTCGTCCCTTGTTCCGACGCTTCAGACTAAATTCGGTCTTGACGTCGTTTCGAAGCAGAGCCTTTCGCTCTTTACGAGAACGGCCTATCATTTGTCGGAGATATGCAACACCGTCGTGCCCGCTAACGCACCCTACGTCGGTTCAAGCGCCTTTTCCCACAAGGGGGGTATGCATATCGACGGCGTGGTTAAAACCCCAAAGGCGTTTGAGCATATTGCGCCAGAGGAGGTCGGAAACACCCGAAAGATTTTATTAAGCGAGGTCGCGGGCAAAAGTGCCGTCGCGGCGAAGCTTGGCAAGATAAATCCCGAATTTGTGAAGGACGAAAGCAACGTCGACAAAATTCTCGCGCGGCTAAAACAGCTTGAGTACGAGGGGTATCAGTACGAGTCGGCTTCGGCAAGCTTTGAGCTTATGTCCCTTAGGGAGCTTTCGCTTATGAAGGATTTCTTCACCCTTTTAAGCTATAAGATTATCGGCGAGCGTTCCCTTGAAGCGGGACGGCGTTCGTCGCTCGCCGTCGTCAAAATTTCGGTCGACGGCGCGGTTGAGCTTTGCGCGGCGGAGGGTGACGGCCCCGTTCACGCGCTGGACATTTCGCTGAGAACCGCCCTTTCAAAGTTTTATCCAAGCCTTTCGAAAACACACCTTATCGACTACAAGGTTCGCGTCATTTCTCCCGAGGACGCGACCGCGTCAAAGGTTAGGGTTCTGATTGACACAACCGACGGAGACGCTGTTTTTACGACCGTCGGGGTTTCTGCGGACATCATTGACGCGAGCTTTAAAGCGATAACCGATTCGGTCAGCTATTCTCTTTATAAAAACAAAAATTAGAAATAAAATTTTAAATAAGCGCCTTTTTTGGCTATTTGCAACCGATAGTTGCGAAAATGCAAACGCGAATGTATAGCGCAACCGAGCGAATTTTCGATATAATTCACTCATCAAACGGAGGATTAAACTATGAACGTACAAACAGCAGACAAACTTGTTCAACTTAGAAAAGAAAAGGGATTATCCCAAGAAGAGCTTGCCGAAAAGCTTGGAATCAGCCGTCAGGCGGTAAGCAAATGGGAGCGTGCCGAAGCGTCGCCAGACACGGACAATCTCGTCACACTCGCGAAGCTATATGGTATATCATTAGACGACCTGTTGGGAAATGAAATCGAGCAGAGCGAAGAGGAACGCAAGTATTCCCGCTCGCAGGGGAGCGAGTCAAAGAAAAGAATTAATATAAGCTTAAAGGGTGTTCACGTCGAGGATGGCGAGGATTATGTCCACGTCGGCTGGGACGGGATACACGTCCACGATAAAAAGGGCAACAACGTCGACGTCAAGGACGGCACGGTTAAGGTGGACGACAAGGAATACGAATTTGATATGAAAAGAAGATGGTACGTTTTCCCGGTGCCTTTTATAGTGACGCTCGCGTATATTCTTCTTGGAGTGCTCGGCAATATGTGGCATCCCTATTGGTTAATCTTTTTTATCGTCCCGATTTATTATTCGCTTGTCAGCGCGATTGAGCATCGTCAGTTCAGCCGCTTTGCCTATCCCGTGCTTATTGCGGGGCTCTACTTATGGTTTGGCTTTACAGCGGGCGCGTGGCACCCGAACTGGATTATGTTCCTTACAGTTCCGCTTTACTATATGATTTTTCCCGACAGGCATAAGCATTGCGACGAGGATTGGAAAAGCAACTGGCTCAAGGAAAAGAATTGCGGCTGCGGCGACTGCGACGAATGCTCGGAATGCGGCGACGCTGGCGATAAGGACGACAACAACGATTAAAGGATACATAATGAACAAGCAGGCGGTCGTTTAGAGCGACAGCCTGCTTTTATGAAGATGAGGAGAAAATATAATGGAAACAACCCTTCAAAAGTCAAAGGGGCTTAATTCGAACGCCTTAAAATTTATTGCGATAATCGCGATGACTATCGACCACGTCGTAAGCGTTATTTACCCCGATTATCCGACCGACTGGTGGATTCTCGCGCTTCACGTTATCGGTCGGCTTACCGCGCCGATTATGTGGTTTTTTATTGCAGAGGGGTTTCATTATACCCGCGACAGGACGAAATACGCGATTCGGCTGTTTGTTTTCGCGATAATTTCTCACTTCGCCTATAACTTTGCCTTCGGAATACCCTTTGTTCCGCTTAAAACCTCGATTTTCAATCAGACGAGCGTAATCTGGTCGCTCGCGTGGGGGCTCGTCGCGCTTTGTATTATGACGAGCGAAAACGAGAAGCTGAAGCCGTGGATAAAGACGGTTATTCTTATCGCGATTTGCGCGATTACCTTCCCGTCGGACTGGAGCTGTATCGCGGTGCTTGCAATAGTTGAAATCGGTACCCATCGCGGAAACTTCAAGCGTCAGATGATAGGAATGATGGTCTGCGTGCTTATGTACGCGATAGTCTATATTATCTTCATCAATCCCGTTTATGGGGTTATGCAGCTCGCCGTCGCCCTTTCGATACCGTTTTTAAAGGCGTATAACGGACAGCGTGGGGAATGGAGGGGAATGAAGTGGTTCTTTTATCTTTACTATCCGCTTCACCTCGTCGCCGTCGGGATTTTAAGGGTGCTTCTTCACGGAAATATCGGCGTTATGATAGGCGGGTAAGCTGAGAAAACAATACGCAAAATAAAAGTCTCCCAAGACCGGGGACTTTTTATTTTGCGAAAAGAACGGCAAGCACAGCGCGAAAAGCTGTTTTTTTCAAGCTTATATTAAAATTATAAATCTCGCCTTAAGCGCGTCAGACGTATCTTTTAAGCTCCTGTTGATTGTGCTCGAGGAACTCGCCGTAAACCCGCGCAAGGTTGTTGGTTTCCGTGCTTGCGCCGCGCGAGTACTTCTCCATATCCTCATTGAATTGCTCGATGCCCTTTTTGGTTCCTTTCATAACAAGCTCGGCAAGCTTTAGCGTCGAGCGGTCGGTAAGGGTTGTCATATCAATCATAAGGTCGCCCATTGCCTTCGCCATGGCGGGAAGGTCGCCGTCGTCGCCGTCAAGCGATTTCAAAAGAACGTCTGCCGACATATATATGCGGCTGTATTCCTCGCGGTGCCGTTCGAGCAGCGCCTTGAAGGGCTTGTCTTCAACATAGCTTATAAGCTTGTCTATTGTGTTGCGCCCCATTTCGGCGCCCTTGTGAAGTCCCATTAAAAGCTGTTCGTTATCGTTCATTTATGTCCTCTCCTTTTCGTATAGGTTTAGTATTTTCATTTTGTACAGTAAAATGCACAGCTTTACGCAAATTTTTGTCGGGGGCGACTTTGCCAAAAAGGATAATATGTGTTATAATTTAATGCAATCCGCGCAAAATAAATAATATTTAAAAAACAACAGCTAATCGGAGGGCATGAAAATGGGTAAAAACGTTATCGTAGGTCAGTCGGGCGGACCGACTGCGGTTATCAACGCAAGTCTCGCGGGCGTTATAAGCGTCGCAAGACAGCACGAGGATATGAAGCTCTATGGTATGAGAAACGGCATAGAGGGCTTTATGGCGGGCAAGTACATAGACCTTAAGCAATATGTTAAAACTCCCGAGGATTTGAATCTTTTAATGAGAACTCCCTCGGCGTTTCTCGGCTCCTGCCGCTACAAGCTTCCAAGCGCTGCGGCGGATGAGGCGGCATATAAGAAGATTTTTGAAAAGCTTGAGGAGCTTGATATCGGATATTTCCACTATATCGGCGGAAACGATTCGATGGACACCATCGCGAACCTTAGTATGTATGCCGACAAAATCGGAAGCGACATAAAGTTTATCGGCATTCCGAAGACAATCGACAACGACCTTGTTATTACCGACCATACCCCCGGCTTCGGCTCGGCGGCGAAATATATTGCCTGCTCGGTTAAGGAGCTTATCCGCGACAATACGGTTAACGATATGGATATCGTCACTGTTATCGAAATTATGGGACGCGACGCGGGCTGGCTTACAGGCTCTGCCGCGCTTTCCGAGGGCGTCGATTGCGACGGACCCGACCTTATCTATCTTCCGGAAATCACTTTTGACGTCGATAAGTTTATCGAAAAGGTTTCGGAAATCCAGAAAAAACGTCGCTCGGTTATCGTCTGTGTATCCGAGGGAATTATGACCGCTGACGGCTCTTACGTCTGCGAATACACGAGCAACGCTTCGCGCTCGACCGACGCTTTCGGACACAAACAGCTTACGGGCACGGCGAGAACACTTGCCGACGTTATTTCTATCCGCCTTGGCTGCAAGGTTCGTGCTATCGAGTTCAGCTCGCTTCAGCGCTGCGCGGCTCACCTTCAGTCCAAGACCGATATGGAAGAAGCGTTCAAGGCCGGTTCCTTCGCGCTCAACAGCGCGCTTGAGGGCGAAACAGGCAAGCTCGTTATCTTCGACCGCGTAAGCGACACGCCGTACGATATTGATATGAAGCTTTGCGACGTTCGACTTGTTGCCAACCTCAAAAAGGATGTACCGCGCGAATGGATTAACGAGGACGGCGACTATGTTACGAAGGAGTTCCGCGACTATGTTCGTCCCCTTATTTTTGGCGAGGTCGAGCCGATTATCGAGGACGGTCTTCCGAAGCACATCAGCTACATAAAATAAGTTTTCAACGAAACGGAAGGTATCTTAGGTATGCGTCAACTGAAAAGAACGTGGGCTGAAATCGACCTTGACGCGCTCGCGCAGAATTTTTTCACTATAAGAAATATCGTGGGCAACGGCGTCGATATTATGGCAATAGTTAAAGCGGACGCCTACGGACACGGTGCGAAGCAGGTCGCGTATGTGCTTGATAAATGCGGAGCCGATTGGTTTGGCGTATCGAACATAAACGAGGCGAAATTCCTTCGTAAAATGGGTATAGTTAAGCCTATTCTTATTCTTGGATATACCCCGGAGGAAAACGTGCGGGAGCTTTTTGACCTCGACCTTACTCAAACGGTGTTCGGGCTTGAATACGCGAGAAATCTCGCGAACGCCGCCGCACAGATGAATGTCCGCGTCAATGTCCATATAAAGCTTGACACGGGTATGTCGCGCATCGGCTTTTCTTCGCGCGATATCGCTCGGGCAGTAAACGAAATATCCGAGGTTTGCACCTATTCTGTATTTAAGGTGACGGGAATGTTTACCCACTTTGCCGTCGCTGACGAGGGAGACACAAAATCCCGTATGTATACCGTGGAGCAGCACAACCGATTTGCGGCTATCTCCGATGAGCTTGAAAATCGCGGCTTCACTTTTTTCCACAAGCATTGCTGCAACAGTGCGGGAACGCTGTTTTATCCCGAATTTCATCACGATATGGTGCGGCCCGGTCTTATTCTTTATGGAAATTCCCCGACGGGAAATCCCCTTGCAAATATGCCGTTCAGACCTGTTATGACGTTAAAATCGGTTGTTTCGCTGGTTAAAGAGGTAAAGCAGGGCGAGGCGATAAGCTATGGCTGCACCTACGTTGCGCCCCACGATATGTTAGTCGCAACGGTGCCTATGGGCTATGCCGACGGCTATCCGCGCGGGCTTTCCAACAAGGGGCTCGGCTTTGTCGGCGGCAAAATCGCGCCGATTGTCGGGCGAATATGTATGGACCAGCTTATGCTCGACGTCACGGGCTCAAACGTCCGCGAGGGCGACGTAGTAACCTTCTTCGGCGGCGGCTCGCCGATATCCCTTGACAACGTCGCGGGGCTTGCTGGCACGGTAAGCTATGAGCTTATGTGTTCGATGTCGCGTCGCGTACAAAGGGTTTATATTCAAAACAACAGAATTTTCGACGTAGTAGATTATTCTATGTAAACAATCGCGGTTGACAGCGTTTGCCGGTTTTGGTAAAATGTTGTCGCCGCGAAGATGTGGAGAGATGGTCGAGCTGGTCTAAGGCACCGGTCTTGAAAACCGGCGTGGGGAAACTCACCGTGGGTTCGAATCCCACTCTCTCCGCCAAACAAACCAAAATCCGAACCCCTTTCTAATAGGACACGGGTTCGGATTTTTGTTTTATGTATGAGAAAAAGCTGTTAGGATAATCCTGACAGCTTTTTTTGATATTTTGTGTTTGTGTTTTGCTTTTATCGTTACACAATATTTAGTAAGCGCGTATTTAAGCACTTAAACTATGCTTGTGTGTTCAGTATGGTATTCAGTATCCTTATAGTCCTTTGTTCCTTTCGCGAAACTGACGTATTATGTAAACTCGCTTCATAGAATAATTCGGGGGTTGATTACAATTTGGTTCTAATATATAATAAAAAACGTCGGATCTTTTGTTATTGATACGAATAAGACAGAAAAATGTCATATCGCTTGCAAACAATGCGGCGTCAAATGTAGAGCGCAGTACCCCAAAACGCAATACCTCGATTGTAGCTTGACAGAATGATGCAAGCCGTTTCAGCTTACATTTTCTCGAAGTCGTAAGGCAGAAGAGAGGAATGAAATAGATAACTTAAATAATATGGATTAAGGGGAAAACAGATGGAAAACATGCCGTCGGCATATATGCCGATAAAGAAAAAGGCTTCGGCCGGAGTTATAACCTTCATTATTGCGGCTGTTGCGGTGGTTACGGCCTGCGCCGTTTTGGGGGCTTTATACTTTGACGCGCTTTCGTATCAGCCCTTCGGTGACAAAGCGAACACAAGCGTTATTACATCCACAATAATCGAAACTGACAGTAACGGGCTTAACCTTGTCGGAACGACGCCTGAGCGTATGTCCGGCGGAGGTATGTTCGCAACGCAAGGCGAATGGACATTCTATGCGGATACCGCCAAGGGCGGCGACGGCTGCCTATACGCGAGCAAGGACGGAAAAACCGCAATAAAGCTCACGGACTTCGCCGTAGCGAACATCAATGTCGCGGGAGACCAAATAGTCTTTACCGACCTTAGCGGAACGGCTCTTGAGACATTTGCCGATAACTGTTCGGTAACGAGCTATTTGGAAAGCGACGTTACGTCTTCCTTTGATTCGGTTTATGAGGCTGCCGAAACGAGCGGAACACCTGTTCGGCTGGTTTACGGCGGCAGGCTCTATAAAATGACAGGCGTTGCAGATTTTATGCAGTCGCAGGATAAAGCGAGCCTGTCCGAGGCTTATACTGTTGAGTATTCGGGCGACAGGCTTTACAGCAATGTTTTTCTTAACGGTGAGAGAATATATGCGGTTTCTCGCGTCGAGAATCCGTCGGGCAACGAACATGATTTTGAGTTTTGTATTATTACTCCAAACGAATATATTGACAAAATTTACTCTTCGCAAGAAACCGATTTTATTACTTCCTTTGTTTTAAACGGTATCCTGTATCTTGAATGCGATTATAACAATGATGAAAAAATCGACAAGTTTCTTTGCTATGATATAGAAAATTCAGAGATGATAGGCGAGATTCCCGCCGAAAACATCTGCGCATACGGCGACAGAATATTCTTTATCAGCGTGGAAGACAGATATGTATACCAAATTATTGTTGGCGAGACCGAAGCGACTCGAATTTCCGCAGTTCCGGTCGAGTGTATGTCAATACTCGAGAACGGAGATTTGGAAATCACCTTCGGAAACTATGCTTTTAACGGTCTTATCAGTCTTAACGATAATTACAATATGGCGCTTTGGCGCCAAAAAGTACAAGTCGGCGAATGGTGGAATTATCTTGAAGGAAGAAGCTATTTCGTAGTAGGTCTTCACAGACCTAAAGCTCCGAAAGCCAAAAAAGACGAAAAAAAGCCTAAGCCGCCCGAAGGCGTTAACATAATTCAGAAAAAAGAAAAAATCAGTACGGTAAACGCCGTTGAAATGCTTTTGTATCTGACCCGCGACGGTGAGCTTTCAAACCCGTTGTTTGATGTTTACGATGAACAGCAAAAGGATGCCTTCTATTCGCTGTACGGCTATGAGGCGGGTATGGGCTTTGCCGAATATATGAAGAACGTCATAATAAGCGGCAAGCTTAAGGACGGAAGCACCATTATTGCAAGTGAGGGAGATACGGCAAAGATTGTCGATATGATGTTCGGCTTCTTCAACGAATGCGAGTATACCATTGGCAACTCTGAAAAACAGTCGGACGGCACTTATTTGGTGCCCGTACACGTAACGAGAACCTTTGATATTGATTATTGCATTAATTCGATGGAAGAGATTACGGGTAACAACGAAAAGATAGCGGACCTTGTTTATCCGTACATGGACGCTCACGGTTATACAATGAGCGACGTCGCAAGAATGTCCGAACAGGAGCTTGTGGATTTCAGCTTTGATATTGTTTACGATTATATTCAAACAAGCATTATTCCAAATTGTATGATGGATTGTGACGTCACGTTTAACGCGATAGTAGTGGAGGACCCGACGGTTTATTACAAGGTTCAAAACTACGATGATGTGCTTCTTATGGTTTATCTCGGCAAGACCGACGGCTTTGATTATTAAGGGGGGCGAAGAGAATGATGATATGTAAAAACTGCGGCTTTTCCACTGACGCCGCAATGAAATTTTGCCCCGAATGCGGGACTAAGCTTGAAATTCCCGCGCCGGTAACCTTTCCTATACCCGCAGGATACACGCAGCTCAAGGATAATATATACACGCTGGAAACACTTGTGAGCGACCCTGTGCTCGGTATCAGCGTTCGCAAGGTGTCGTATTTTGACAATCTGACGGGACTCACAAGCGAGATGAATTACCCCGTAGACGTTGAGCCCGCTAAGGAAGATTCCGCAGAGCAAAAAAATGATAATCTTTTGATTGACAGCGTAATGGCACAGCAGGAAGCGGAGCTGTCCGCGCAACCCGTTGTAACGAATGCGTTCGTTCCTGTTGTAGATATGCCGGCGGCTTTTGCTCAGCCGATTTCCGATATGCCCGCCGCGTTTGCGGCGCCTCCGGTTATGTCAAAAAAGATGATGAAGCAGATGCAGAAAATGCAGGCTATGAACAACGTCGCTATGCCTGATATGACTGCCGTACCAAGCCTGCCAATGAACTACGGAGTGCCATTCGGCTATGAGAAAAAACCGTCTAAAGCTTTGCTTGTTGTTGGATATGTTTTGCTTGCGGTTATTCTTTGTGTGAGCCTGTACTTCTTCGGCGCGTTTTCGTCGCTTATTCCGGCTCGCGCCGATTACAACGGAGTGACGGTTAACGACCCCGGGACGAGCGCACCGGCACTTCAGCCGATAGGCTCTATAAACGACCCGTCCAAGCTCGAGCAACCTACACAGCCGGAACCCGAAATTGAAGATAATCTCGATTTGGAAGAAGAAGAAAAATTAAAGCTTGAAAAATATGCTGAAAGTGAGTACACCGGCGGAGGAAATAGCGGCTCGTCTGCTTCGACCACAGACTTTTCACCGGTAGGCAGAATGGTTGGCCATTGGTTTCGCGATTTGTCCGACGGGAGCACAGAATACATTATCATTGAAGGAAGCGGTTCCAATTATAATATAACAGTCTGCTACTTTGCCACAGAAATCGGTTTTTCGGGCAAGGTAACGTCGGTGGAATCTCTCGGCGGAGGAAACTACAAGTTTTGTTTCGGCGGAACAGAAGGTTATTTCTCTTTAGGTGATGTGGGCGAGTTGTTCTATTCATATTCCGGCACCGGTTCCTATGCAAGCTACGACTATGTCGGCAGTACCGCTCAAGAAGCGAGCGACTACTATTTCTATACGCATTCATAACTTCGATACAGAAAAAGAAGGACGGTATTAACCGTCCTTCTTGCTTTGTTAAAATGTGAAATGTTCACGATAGCTAAAGAAAAGAAATAATCCGAACCAGTCTTCCGCACGGAAGAAGGGGTTCGGATTATATTTCATTGGTGCGGGTAACAGGACTTGAACCTGCAAGTCTCTCGACACATGAACCTGAATCATGCGTGTTTGCCAATTTCACCATACCCGCAAATTGCTTAAACATAATATCATTTTACAATGTGTTTTGTCAATTTGATTGATGCTTTAATTGTTAACATTTTTATGATAATATCAAGGTGGTAAACAATAAAAATAATAACGGAGGTGGCATTTATGGCAGACAGACGTTTTTTCAAGTGCAGGCATTGCGGGAATTTTATCGGTATGATTAATTCCTCTGGTGTGCCTGTCGTGTGCTGTGGCGAACCGATGAGCGAGGTTATTGCGGGCTCGGTGGAGGCAAGCGTTGAGAAGCACCTTCCCGTCGTGACGGTGGACGGCGATACAGTCAGCGTTTCGGTCGGCTCGGCGGAGCATCCCATGGCGGCGGAGCACTATATTATGTGGATTTATATTGAAACCGAAAACGGCGGACAAAGAAAGGTTTTGAAGCCGAACGAGCTTCCGAAAGCCGTGTTCAAGCTGAGCGGCGACAAGGCTGTCGCGGCGTACGCTTTGTGTAATCTGCATGGGCTGTGGAAAACGGATATAAAATAGCAGTAAGCTCAAATAAAATCGCCGCAATCATTTGATTGCGGCGATTTTTGTGCATAAAAGGAGAATAGAGCCGTCTTATCGGTTTTGCCGAACGCGGCGGCTTTGGGTTGTTGAATTAACAGGAATGTCTGCTACATTGAACGGCGCTTAACTCTCTTTTTTCTTTAACGTGCTGAGGACTATTGCGGCAATAATCAGAAGAAATCCAAAAACGGCGGGGTAAAGCGAGATGCCTGTCAGCTTGTTGGCATAGCCGTTAAGCAACACCGACGCCATATCGCAAATCGACTTGGTCAACGCGGCGTTTCCAAGATTAATATATGCCGAAGCATCAATAGTATCAATAAAAAATCTGCCCGCAAAAAGGGCGGCTCCGGTAAGAAGAAACGCCGTGCCGATAAAGGACAGCGAACACTTCTTTTGTTTCCACACAAGCACAACAAGAGCCGAAAAAACCAACGCAAGCCCCGCGAGGACGCAGTAAACGACGGGCTTAAGCACAAAGCGAATGGTATTGAGGTTGCCTGAGCCGACCACGGCATCAATATCCGAAGCGGTCGGGAAATTAGAAAGTATAGGCGAAACGTCGGCATCAAGATATTTTTGTGTCGCCGAGGAAATAATTTTCTCATCGCTTTCGCTTATCGGAAAATCGTATATTTGCGCTGCTTCTTTCATTTTATCTAAAATGAAAGTATCCACGTCGGAAACATCGGTAAGCTCCCTTGTTCCGCCGTTTCTTACATAATCAAGAACATTTCCGCAATAGGCGCGGCTCACGAAGCTGTTGGCCTCATTAGTAACGCAGCTGCAAAAGTTTGTTAACGCCTTTCCGCGCTCGCCCGTAGCGACAAAATAGACGAGCTGGGAGCCGATAGAGCCCACAGAATAAAGCTCGCCGTATTGATATACGCTTAAAACGTGGCTGACGTCCTTGGCAATCTCCGTCTTGCAATTTATCTTACTTTCATCACCCGATATCATTCCGTTCTCATACGCATACGCGGCGTAAGCGTCGGAAAATACATTGTAAATCGTCGCTTTAGCGTATATGTCGCCGGTACCCGAAAACAGAATGCCGTTTTGACGAAAATACTCGGCGGTTACCTCGCGCGCGTGGTCGCTCGCCTCGGCGGCGGCTTCGCCTACGATTATGGCTTTGTTTCTCGAGCCGTATACTGACGCGACAAAATGCGAATCGGCAATTACGTCCGCGGTGGTTACCGCTTCATCAGAAAATTCAGCGACAATCGGGGTCGTTTCAATTTTATTAAAGCCGAGGGAAACGTCAATATCCTTCGTCTGCTCATTGAAGCTACGTGCAGTAAAATACTCGTCGGTTACAAATAACAGAATCGCCGCGAGACTTGAGAGAAAAATGAGAATACAGAGTATAACCGAAATAATTGCCGAAAGCGCTTTATTCTTCATGGTTGTTTTTCTCCTTCAACATTTCTAATCGTGAGAATTGTGAAAAGTATATCAAATTTCGTGTTTGTATACAATAAGAAATAAGATAATTATGAAGCATGACTGATTTGATGCGAGTGTAAATTGAACCTAAACCTCGCTTTTATGGAAGATTTATGATATTATACTAAATAAACGGTTAAAGCTAAATTTAAAAAGCAGCAGGAACAAAAAATGAAAAAGAAAAAAATAATAAAGCGCTTACTTCCGCTCATTATCGCCTTAGTAATAGTGCCCATGGCCCTGTGTATATATTTTCAGAGCAAAATGGACAACGGGACAGTGGAAGCGGTAAAGATAAACAGTCACGTTTGGCTTCTTAACGAAAATAATCAAGCGACGTGTTATCTTGTTGTCGGAGAAGAAAAAGCGGCGCTAATTGATACCCTGAACGGCTATCAGGACTTAAGCGAAACCGTCAGTTCCATTACGAAGCTGCCGGTTATTGTCATAAACACCCACGGACACAGCGACCATATAGGCGGAAACGGCTATTTCGGCGAAGCTTACTTAAACAAAGCCGACTGGGAAATAGCCCAAAGAAACTGCAGCAACATTCTTTACGGATATATGAAAATTAAAAACAAAATGAAGGACGTCCGTTATACCGACATAGCGGAAGGGGAAAGCTTCGATTTGGGCGGAATAACCCTTGTTGCGTACGGTCTGCCCGGACATACCCCGGGAGGAATGTGCTTTCTTGACAAGCAGGACAGAATTCTTTTTACGGGGGACGGAATTAACAGGCATTGCTGGATGCAGCTTGAAGAAAGTCTGTCTATTGCGGACTTTGTTGAAAATCTAAAGTCTTTTGGCTCCCTTAGTGACGAGTATGACCTTATCTGTCACGGTCATGCCTCCGCACCGGACGACGCCGCGCTCTACAACGAGCTTTTAGCGGCGGCTGAAGAGCTTCGCGACGGTAAAACGTCAATGGATACAACCTACAAATACTGGGGCGGAACCTGTATGCAGCACCCATTTCCTTCGGGTGACGGGGTAATTGTTTATCGGTAAGCGGCTTATTTAAAAGCAAAGCTTGCCTGCTGATATACCGTTTCTTATTTGAGAATCAAAAGAATTTGGAAGCTCGCTGAAATTTCAAATCAAAAAAACAGAAAAGTGTCGGACGATTTCGTCGCGACACTTTTTTGTATTTACTGCAGAATGGCGAAAAATTCTTATCTCGCTAACTGCAACGATTCAATGAAAAACCAATCAAAAGTCTGAAATTCCTTTATTACACTCTTTTTTCAAGGTAATACTCTCTGATCCGACCGAGGTATGTTCCGTCGTCGTTATTAACATCGCAAACATAGAAATAATACGGGGTGCTGCTGTAACCGGCATAATCACTGCCGTAACCGTACCCTGCTATTTTACCCACAGACCCCGCGTGGTTGCCTGAAACGACACAAACGGCATCTTCTAATTGAAACTTCGGATTTGACAATCCGTGAGGATTGCTTGCGCCGCCTGCGGCTTTTTCAAGTTCTTCCTCAGTAAGAGCATTGTACGTAGCGTTTTTATCATTATCCATTTTCGTTTTCCTTTCGTTTTTGTTTTTATTTTGTGCTGTTAAAAGTTTCGCGTGCCTTTTTGACAGAGCATTAGGCTGCCGTGTTATGTACTGCCTTATTACCTTGGTTTAATAATACAACATCAAAGTTCACAAAAGTGGCACACAGTTATTGAATTTCTATACTTGAGCAGGCGGCAAAGTAAAAAGACTGTTTGCTGTCGTTATAATTGAAAAAAACATCGCTTGTTTTATCATAATTCACTTCAGCGGTGATTTTTAGTACTTCTTTTCGGCGGCGTCCGCGGTTCGGTTAATACAGTTAAACATATTGAGCGATGGCGGCGTCCGCCACATCGCGTACTGCCTGTTCTCCCACATTCATATAAAACCAGCACCTTTGCGGGTCAAAGTGAAGCCAACTGCCATCGGGCGTTATTCCGGCCGCCATACAGCCGCCTATGCACTGCCGAAGATACTCGCAGTCACGGCACTGGGGATTTGCGTCGACCATCTGCTGAATGGTGGTGTCCGCAACCTTGGAATAAAGAGAATCCCAGCTTGCCTTTCTCCAGTCCTCGGACAGAAGATTTGCAAACTTGTCCGCCAGAGGACTGTCCGCAAAGCCCATGCAGGGAAGCAGTCGTCCCTCCGCGTCGATGTAGGCGCTTTGTTTAATTTCTTTACAGCATGGAATTTTGAAAAAATCTGTTTTTTCGGTGTCGGGGTTCACATAATCGACCTTGTATTCTACCGAACCGGCGTCACAGGAGAAGAAGCCGTCCAAATCAATGTTTAAAGGCATTTTTTCTTTAAAAAAAATCGGAATGTAGGCGCGGTATATCTCCCATGCCTCCTCCATGCTCAAGGCGTACTGCTCAGAATATTCTTTCCATATGCCGAGCTCCTGGGGCGTGCTCACCCGAAGCGCCGCGCATCCGCGCGTCTTAAGATACCTTACGGTCTCCGCGAGGGACGAGGCGTTTTCCTTGTGTATGCACATGGTACAGATGTAGGGAATGCCGCGACTGTAAAGGAGCTCAATCGTGCGTTTTAGGTCCTCCTCCGCTCCCGTAATATTTCGAAGCCAGTCATGATGTCCCACGCCGTCGTAGGAAAGCTGAAAACATGGGAACTGGCCGTTTTCCCGAAGCTCGTCCAGAACCCTTTCATCCAAAAGGCTTCCGTTCGTGAAGATAGTTGATATTCTGATTCCGTGCTCGGAAATCGCCTTTACCAGCTTAATAAAATCAGAGCGTACCAAAGGCTCGCCGCCAGTTATGCTTATACAGTCGACGCCGCATTCGGCTATCTCATCGACGATGCGAAGACAATCCGAAAATGATAGCTGCGGATGGCAGCTTGTCGGCGCGCTTAAAAGGCAGTGTCGGCAGTTATAGTTGCACTTTCCGGTGATTGACCAGTGGATGGTTTCCCAATAGACGCTTGGATAAATATGATACCGCTGATAAGCTTTAAGCGGCTCCATCGGGCTTTGTGAGCTTTTTAGTATTCCGCGTTTCTCCAGTTTTGACAGCAGTTGTCGCTGATGATTTGAAAGCGCGTCAAGCTCCACATTTTCCTCACCGTTGCAGCTCAAAAGGGTAATAAAGTCTTCTTTACCGAAAAACAGCGGACTTTTCCTTTTGCGGTCACCTTTTACAACTCGCAGCGCATAAGGAAGCTTATTCCATCCGCGAAAAGCGTAATCCTCATTCAGAGTATAATACATTTCAATAACGCACCTTTGTTTTTTATTTATAAAAGCTCCTCCACCTGTTAACCTGTGGAGGAGCGAATTTCGCAAGGAATATTACAAGAAATTACCTCGGCGGCTTACACAGCAAAGCTGCTTTTCCTACAGGTATTTTCATGTTTTTTGCATGGGGAATAAATGGGCTTGTTAAGACTGCGATGATGGCGGCATTTCCTCACCATATAAGTCATAGTTGCGATAGTAGAATTTACCGCACGTCTTTTCGTGCCCGTCGGGGGCGTCGTCATCTAAAAAAAGCACCCCGCCTGATATCTGCTCAAGGCTTTCTTCTGAAAGAGTTTGCTTTTCAGCCAAGGCTTTTTCAAAATCAGCGACGGTCAAATCGTATCCCATTTTTTTTGCCGTTTCCACCATGGCTTCGCGCTTGGAAATAGTGCCGGTCTCCGGCTCTTTTTTCAGCGCTTCATTCCAGTTGTTCTTCAGTTCCTCGTTTTCCTCAAGGTCTTTTTGAAAGCGTTCCATCTCTGTCATGTTTTTTACCTATCCTTTCTGATTTTCGCATTTACCGTTTTTTAAAGACGTTTGTCGGTGCTGATTATTCCCGGACTGGGACGAACTCATCTCATGTACTCATTATATACGCACAAGTTCACAAAAGCGGCACACTTTTTTAGATTTTTGAAAAAATAAATTATCCGGTGCGAAGCCAAAGACGCCTATATCGAAAATGAATTACCAATTTCTAATATATCCTCATGACCTGCGAGGATAGGTCTGTTTCGTCATATCCGAGCGTCGTTAGTTTCTTCTCGATATGACGAGAAATTTTTTTCAGATTGAGTGCTTTTTGCATTCAGAAGCAGGGATTTAAGAAAAACCGCGAAAAAGGGCGTGAATTAGAGCGCTGAATATGGCGTATCGGAATATGTTGTGATATAATTGTTACATAAAAGGCGCCCTTAAGAAGACGATGCCCCCGCACAGCGCGGAGTGTGAGCAAAAGGGCGCAGACACGGCGGCGAAGCATAGGCACTGCCTGTTATCTTATGCTGAAAGCGGAGGGAGCCCAAATGCCCGACAATATACTCTTCAAACATTTTAAAGCGATAGGCGACATCAAGGCCACCATTTCTGAGGCAAAGAATCTTGAGCAGGCGCTTCAGGAGAGCGTGTGCATAATACGCGCGCTGAGCAACGCCGAAAGCGCGGTCATATGGTATTGCGACAAGAACGGGGGACAAGCTGCTGCACCCCGTGTATTCGCTCGGTCCGCACATACTCACAAGCGAGGTCCTCGCGCCGGGAGAGGGCGTGCCGGGGCAAGTCTTTGCCGACAGCAGTCCCCGTTTCGAGCCGGATTACCATTCGGACGACGACCCCGACCTGCACTCAATGATATGCGTGCCGCTCGAAAACAGCTACGAGACGCTCGGCTGCATAGAGTTCTTCAACCGTGTCGACGGACAGCCGTTTTCTGACGAGGATAATGACGTCTGCCAGATAATGGCCATGATGGCGGCCGCGGCGATAGACGAGAGCGGGCTTGACGTTGATATACCCAAGGCGAAGCCCGTCATAATCTCGCTTCGCGACGTTACGAAGGAATTTAAAAACGGCGAGACAGTTTCGCGCGTGCTCAAAGGCGTGAACCTCGACGTATACGAGGGAGAGCTGCTTGTTATACTCGGTGAATCGGGCTGCGGCAAATCCACTATGCTCAACATAATCGGTGGGATGGACCAGCTCACGGAGGGTACGTTCTGCTTCCACGGCGAGGACTTTTCCCGCGCCGACGACAAGGCTCTGACGGCATACCGCCGCGACTACATAGGCTTTATATTCCAGTCATACAACCTTATGCCCAACCTCACGGCGCTGCAGAATCTGCGGTTCATTGCCGAGCTCAAGGACGGCTCGCTCGACCCCAAGCAAGCGCTCGAAAAGGTGGGGCTCGGTAACCGCTGCAACAGCTATCCCTCGCAGATGAGCGGCGGCCAGCAGCAGCGCGTTTCTATTGCGCGCGCGTTAGTGAAGCAGCCGAAGCTGATTCTTGCCGACGAGCCCACGGCCGCGCTCGACTACGCGACCGGCATCGAGGTGCTGTCGGTGATAGAAAAGGTCGCCAAGGAGGGCACGAGCGTCCTCATGGTGACCCACAACGAGGAGATAACCCGCATGGCGAACCGCGTCGTGCGTATGCGCGGCGGAAGAATCGACGAGGTGAGGGTAAACCGCCACCCCGTAAAAGCCACCGAGCTCGTGTGGTAAGGGCGGCCGAGAGATGAAAAAAACACAGTGGCTCGTCCTGTTGGGAGACATCCGCTCCTCGCTTGTGTCCTTCATATCAATAGTGATGTTCGTTGCTTTGGGCAGCGGTCTGTTTCTTGGGCTGAAGTGGAACACAGCCTCTGTTTCCCTGACCGCCGACAGCTACTACAACGAGCATCTTTTCCATGATTTCAGCGCCGCGTTCCCCTACGGTATCACCGAGGAGGACGTCGATGCCATACGCGCGCTTGATATAGTGAGCGACGCAGAGGGAGGTTATACCGCCACAGGCTGTTCCGTTCTGGACGGGCGGCAGTATGTGCTGGCGCTTCTTTCTTTTACGCAGCGACTTGATATTGCTGTGGTTGAGGAGGGTGTGCTTCCCAAGGCAGAGAATGAGATAGGCGTTGAAAGGCTGTTTGCGGAAGCCGCAGGTCTCAAGGTCGGCGACACGCTCACCATGAGCAGCTACAGCGCAGACAGACAGCTTCTCAACAGCGAGGAGTTCACCATAACCGCGATAGTTCAGCACCCGTCCTACTGCTCCACCACGACTGAATACACCCGCGGCAGCTGCGACATCGGCGACGGCACAGTGAACTACTACTGTGTGCTGTCCCAAGCGGCATTCAACGCCGAGGCATATGACAACTGCTTCGCACAGGTATATATTCGCTGCGACGGTCTGCGCGGGTTGAACTGCTTTGAGGACGAATACAAACAAATTTCGGAAGAGCTTATGCAGCAGCTTAAGACCTTCGGCAACGAGCGCGCCACGTTGCACTGCAATGCCATCATCGACAGATACGACAGCGGCATAGCCGAGGCGGAAGCCAAGATTGCCGACGGCGAACAGCAGCTTGCCGACGCCG
>CAYWQL010000004.1:98752-102636 GCA_964460755.1 uncultured Oscillospiraceae bacterium
ACGCCGGACTGCCGACGGATATCCCAACCGCGAAAAACGAGCTCATGGACACATTGTCGCTCATAGGGCTTGCAAACGATAAGCTTACCGAGATAGACACCACGCTCACCTACTACGCCGACAAAATCGGCTCGGCGCCACAGGACGAGATTGATGCGGTGATTGCCGAGTATGAGGCAAAGTACAACGAATACAGAGACCTTATCGCGCAATACCACCAGTACCTCGGACAATACGACATCCCTGTCAATTTGAGTATAACTGCCGCCAAGGCCGCCGTGGATGCCGCCACAGCACAGCTCGTGCAGTACAAGGCCGACATTGATGCTTCGATTGACGCCATAAACCGCTATCAGAGCGGCCGCGGCGCGCTCGCCGCCGCGCAGCAGACCCTTCAGAGCGCCGCCGCGCAGATATCCTCCGCAAAGGCACAGATAAGGCGGGGCGAAGCGAAGCTCGACGAAGCGAAGCTCGAGTACGCCGACGGCGAGCAGCAGCTCGTCGATGCGAAGGCGCAGCTTGAAGATGTGAAGCTCGAGCGCTCGCAGCTGCGCTTGTACGACAGCTGGACAATTATGGACCGTTCGGCAAATCCGAGCGCAAACTTTACGTCCGGGTGCGTGGGCGTCGCGGAGAGGCTTTGCTACAGCGTCGCAACGTCCTTTGTATTCGTCGGCGCGATGATTTGCTACACCGCCATTTCAAGGCTCATACGCGAGTCGCAGGTGCTCATCGGCGTGCAGAAAGCGCTCGGCTTCACCCGCACAGAGGTCACGCTGCGCTACCTTGCTTATTCTATGCTCACGCTCATCCTGGGTATGCTGCTCGGAGTTCTGTTAGCCTTCTATGCTGTGGAGCCCGCAACGGATTCTGCCTATATGCCACTGTTCGAATTTTCAGTCTACGTCAAATACCTGTCTGTGAAGGATATCCTCATAATAGGCTTCATCGAGTTCGTGTGCCTGCTGACAGCGGCGTGGTTTGCCTGCCGCAAGATGCTCTCGCGTCACGCAATAGACTTAATGCGCGGTGAGAAGCCCGGTGGAGGCCGCACCCACTTCTATGAGAAGACGCGCCTTTGGCAGCGCCTGTCGCTTTACACACAAACCACCGTGAATAACCTCGCGAACGACGCTCCCCGCGTCATCGCTACACTCGTGAGCGTCGTCGGCTGCACAGCGCTGGTCGTCGCGTCGATGTCTATGCGCTTGTGCATTATGCAGACGCCTATCCAGCACTTCAGCGAAAACGCGTTGTACGATGACGTGGTTGTCGGCGACAACCGTGTCGACGGCTCGCACGAAGCGCTGGCGTCGGTCCTTGACGATTCGGGAGTGCAGTATCTCTCGGCAAACAAAAACAGTTTTATTATTGAGGACGCAGACGGCGAAATGTCCGCCGCAACTCTGATTGTACCCGAGAACACCGACGACCTCTACAGCTTTTTCAGTCTTAAGGGAGTACACGGCGAGCAGCTCGCGATGCCTGAGAAGGGCGTCCTGCTGAGCTACACCTACGCGAAATACTTTGGCACCAAAGTCGGGGATACCATCAAACTCATGGACATCAGCGGCAACCAGTACGAATGCACAGTTGCGGGAATCACCCAGCACTATGTTACCTCGTTCCAGCTTATGATGAGCGCCGATTACTACGAGCAGCTAATAGGCGAGAGCTCGGAAGGGAACTGCTTCTACATACTGCTTGGAGAAGCCGACGAAGCGGCGCTCGAAAGCAGTCTCAAGCAGGTCAGCGGATTCTATTCTTTCACTAATGACCGTACCTACTGGAACGGCGCTTTCTCCACTATGCTCTCTTCAATTGAGATTTCCACATACCTTTGCCTCGGTCTTTCGTTCGTGATGGCTATGCTGGTGCTGCTGAACCTCAACGTGATGTTCATCAATGAAAAGAAACGCGAGCTCATCGTAATGCGCATCAACGGCTTCGGTCGCGCCGACGCTAAGCGCTACATCTACCGCGACAATATCGTTCTCACGTCGCTCGGTATTTTTCTCGGTGTCGCTGTCGGCATTGGGCTCGGTATAATAGTGCTGATCAATCTCGAGCGGAAGGGTGACAACACCTACCTTGCGCCGAGTCTTATCGCCTGCCTCATCGGTACGGCCTCGAGCGCCCTGTTCGCGCTCATAACCAACATTATCGCGCTGCGGCGGGTGGATAAGCTCAAGATGTCCGATATCGGCAAGGTGTAAGCCTATTCAGTCGGTAGCACCCGCAAAGCCAAATATGCGCCGCCGGTGCACCCGAACACGCTATACACTTGACTCAAGCGATTTCAGAAAAAGCCCGTACTTACGGAATATTCGATTTACCAGCGCAGAAATCACCGAATCAGAGGACGATTTTGACAATACGATAGCCATTGGTATGTAAAAGAAAAGCACCGCTACTCAAAAGAATAGCGGTGCTTTTTGGCAAAGGCTAATAATATTGATACAGGGTGCAATTTTTTAAAGAAAAGCTCTGCACGGGTTTCAGCCGTTCTGCGAAAGTAAACGTCGTTTTGCGTGGGTACAAACTGCTCTGCATGTATGCTGTTCAACCGAGGATTATGCTCATTTTCTCATTCAAAGTAAAATAATTCTTCAAATTTTTTATCCAGTGCAATGCAAAGAATCAGTGCAAGCTTAGCCGTCGGATTAAATTGACCCGTTTCAATAGAACTTATTGTATTTCTTGAAACGCCTACTGTTTCGGCAAGCTGTGCTTGAGACCAATTTCTTTCATTTCGTGCTTCTTTCAGACGATTTTTTAATTGCAGTTCCATAAATCATCTCACCGCATTGCCGATGCTGATATTAGGTTATAAATATGAGTAGCAGAAAACGCAAGGACGATAACCCAGTATAAAACGGCAACAATTGTCTCGTGCTTTCTCTTTAATTTAAAAGCTTTGACTGAAAATCCGGCAGCAGAAATGCTGAACACAACGGCATATAAACCGTAATTCATGCCGCCACCGGTAAAAATTTGTATGCAAAAAAATACTGTTGCAAGTATTGAGGCTGCAATGGCTCCGGCATTTCCGCCTTCTTTTATGACCTCTTTTTCGTATAAATCTTTGCTTTTGTTTTCCGAACGGCTCTTTTCAAGGATTTCTTCCTTTTCCATAATGCTTTCCTCCTGACAAGTTTTATTGTCATTATCATACCACTGACAAGTTTACTTGTCAAGATATTTTTGCAAAGTTTTGTTTGCAAAAATAATAGCAGACTTGATTTCAAGTCTGCTAAAGATTATATAAATAATCCTCATTCAAGATTTCATCTCGTACAAAAATAAAAACGCTGACCTCTCAACTCATCGTATCAAAATCAGCATTCTTATATGGAGAAGGACACGAGTTTAATACAAAATGCACACGGTAGCCTTGTTCCCGTTTGTTCCGTTTGCTTTGTGCACACCCTCGTCTTTTTCTGTTTGTTCCGTGTGTAGAGGGTACATATGAGAAAATGTGACTTTTACTTTTTTGATACTTTTCGCCAAAATTCTTAAAACTCCAATTTTGGGGTTTTCTATTGTGATTTATACATTGTTTTAAGGAATTCTGTTCCGGTCTCAGTCATAAAAACCTTAGTCATAAAGCTTTCAATGGATGCATCCGGCATATTGTCCTTAAAAGCATTTACCAGAAAGTCCGCCTCAACCAGTATCTGATAATCGATTCCATGGATGTCGGTATAGGTATGATAAGTGCATCAAATGTGGGAAATGCGTTCGATTTTGCCCCATGAAAGCATTGGTGTTAGAATAATATAGCAGGCATAATATAGCATTTTTATTGACATATGTCAATAAAAATGCCATATTATTTATCGTAAGAAGGAGGCGAAAGCTATGCTGCAAGATGATTGTGTCGA
>CAYWQL010000005.1:0-74867 GCA_964460755.1 uncultured Oscillospiraceae bacterium
TTAAAACCCTTGAAGACGTACTGAATTACCAGCAAGAGATAATACCCATTACATAAGCTTCACGAAGAGTTATCTTGACAGTCTGTCCGTTGGCGCTCACGCGGTCAAGGTTTACCTCAAGGGGGCTGTGTATGACGGAATGGATACGTCCACAACTTTAACGGTTCTCACAAGAGCGAGTCAAGGCGTAAGCAATTCCGACGCGAGCAATGGAAGAACCAATCCTAATACTGGCCTTGCGGATAATCTTGCGATATGTGCAGGCTTTGCGGTGCTTTCCTTCGCGGTCGCCTTAGGGCTTGGCGCTATTCTTATAAAAAACCGTATAACTGTTAAATAATTAAGTCTTATTATAAATCGCCCCCGCACTTTAAAGCACGGGGGCGATTTTATCATTAGGAAACATCACAGAATTTATCTTGAAATTTTCTTACTCATCAAACACGGCTAAGCTACATAACAACAAAACAAAAGACCGTAAAATGTGCCCATTTTACGGTCTTTTTCGGTGGTGGAGATAAGGGGGATCGAACCCCTGACCTCTTGACTGCCAGTCAAGCGCTCTCCCAGCTGAGCTATACCCCCACAATCTTGTGCGACTTGGATATTATACAATAAGGAAAACTAAAAATCAATACCCATATTTGCGCCACTTTAGTTTGTGCGTCGTTTTTGCGCTCGCTTTTCCGAATACTGCGAAACGCCTCCAATATGGCGCTTTCATGCTGTGACTACTTATTTCGGCGTACTATTGAATTTCGACAGTTTAATAGAATAACTCTCATAGAGTTATATAATATTTTGTTCGTTGTGCAAAATGTTAAATATTTGTTAATTAAGAACAAAAATATGTAATTTATTTTTAAAATATTGTTTAAAACAATCAAAAACTGTTGAAAAACGAACCGAAATATTATATAATGAAAACATGAGAGGGAACTCAAACACAAAAATATGATAGGGGCTGAAATAATTGATTAAAAAGTTGAAGAACAATAAAAAGGGCTTTACGCTTGTCGAGATTATTGTCGTTCTGGTTATCCTTGCGATAATGGCGGCGATTATGATTCCGGGAATGACGGGCTGGATAAAGAAGGCGCAGGATAAGAGCGCGATTGTTGAAGCGCGTACCGTCCTTTTGGCGGCGCAGACCATAGCGTCAGAGGACTATATTGAAGATCCGGATGCTACCGCATTGACAGCGACTCAGATTGCCGAAGTGATTGATTTGGCTGGAGTAAGCGGTTCGGTGTCGAGTGTCGCGCTATCTGACGGTTCGGTTACGTCTTTGGTTTATGTTACGGGAGATAATACGGTTACATACACGCCGGCAGGAGGATTTGTAGTCTCGAAGACTGAATAGTGGCGATATTACATAAGTCAGAAAAATAGTATATTACTTAATTTCGGGTTTCCCATTTCGGGAAGCCCGAAATGTGATATTTGGGGATTATTTTCTTCGACTTTTTTTGAGGTTATTATGGTAATAGCATTTACTTTTTTATTATATTTATATATATTTATTATAGGCGCTTGTCTTGGAAGCTTTTTGAACGTGGTAATCTGTCGCTTGCCAAAGGGCGTTTCGATAGCTAAGGGGCGTTCGGCTTGTCCGTCGTGCGGTCATACCCTTGCGGCGAAGGACCTCGTGCCCGTGCTCAGCCGGCTTTTTCTTCGCGGAAGGTGCCGCTATTGCGGCGCGCCGATTGCCTTTCGGTATACTTTGGTTGAGCTTCTCGGCGGCTTGTTCGCGGCTGCGTGCCTTGCGTGCTTTGGGCTTTCGTGGCGCGCGCTTGTCGTATTCGTGAGCCTTATGCTACTCATGGCGGTTTCCTTCGTCGATATTGACACGCTCGAAATACCGAACGTTTTTATTTTGCTTTTGGCTGTGCCCGCTGTGGCGGCGGTCTTTGTCTTCACAGAGGTTACTATTCTTGAGCGTTTAATCGGATTTTTTGCGGTAAGCCTTCCTATGTTTTTGCTTACCCTTCTTATTAAGGACTGCTTTGGCGGCGGAGATATTAAGCTTGTTGCCGTTGTCGGGTTTCTTCTTGGCTGGAAAATGGCGCTCGTCGCGCTTTTTATCTCTCTTGTGACGGGCGGAGCGTACGGCATATATCTTCTTGCCACAAAGAAGGCTGAAAGGGATTCGCATTTCGCCTTCGGTCCGTTTCTTTCGGCGGGTGCGGCTGTGGCGCTGCTTGTCGGAAGCCGTATTTTGATTTGGTACATAGGACTGATTATATAGTCTATTCCTACTCGAAAGGATAAAAAGAATGCCCACTTACAAATATGTCGCGTCGTCTATTCAGGGAAAAACAAGAAAGGGAGTCGCCGAAGCGGCGGACGAAGCCGCGCTGAAGGATAGTCTTTCAAAGGAAGGACTTTTTCTTGTATCTTGCGAAACAAGCATAAAAGAGTTCGCCGTACGGCGGCTTCGCTCGAACGAGCTTGCTGATTTTTGCCGTCAGCTCGGTTCTATGCTTTCCGCAGGCGTCACCCTTATTCGCGCTATTTCGATTTTGCTTCAGCGCGACCTTAAGCCGCAGATAAGGGCGTCATATTCGGATATTTCGATTTCGCTTCAGCGGGGTCTTTCTCTTTCCGAGGCGATGGAAAAACAGGGCGCTTTCCCCGACCTTCTTGTCAACGCCTTTCGCGCAAGCGAAAGCAGCGGGCAAATGGACAAAACCTGTATGCGTATGGCGGAGCACTACGAAAAAGAGTACCGCACAAACGGCAAGATAAAAAGCGCGATGGCCTATCCGCTGTTTCTTCTTTGCCTGACGGTCGTAATTATGGTTGTTATTTTTAGCGTCGTGCTCCCGCGTTTTTTTACCCTCTTTGAGGGTATAGAGCTTCCCGGCATAACCAAGGCGGTTATCGCGATAAGCAATGCGATGAGCGATTACGGCGGAATAATAATTATAGTTATCCTGCTTGCTGTTCTTGGATTTATGGCGCTGTTCCGTGTTCCTAAGGTCGCGCTTTGGCTCGACAGGACAAAGCTTCGTTTTCCCATTATCGGAAAGCTTTTGAAAATAATTTACACCGCGCGTTTCGCGCGAACGCTGTCATCACTTTACGCGAGCGGACTTACAATAATTAACGCCCTTCAAAACACGAAGAACACTATCGGAAACAAGTATATAGCTTCCCAGTTCGACGATTTGATAAAGAATGTCCGAAATGGCGAAAATCTTTCGACCTCGATTAATGCCGTTGACGGCTTCGACAAAAAGCTTTCGGCAACGATAAGCATAGGCGAAGAAACAGGCAACCTCGATTTTATGCTTGACTCGATAGCGAGCTCGTTCGACTATGAGTCCGAGCAGGCGATGTCACGGCTTACGGCGATAATCGAGCCCGTTATGATAATTTTTATGGCGATTATCGTGTGCCTTTTGCTTATATCGGTAATGCTGCCCATACTCACCCTTTACAACTCAATCGGAAGCGGCTACGGAGTTTAGTCGCAAGCCGAGAAAAAAGAGGTAGAAAATGAAAACGTCAGTTTATATTTCAAGCAGTTCAATAAAAGCGGTTGTCGGCGACGTGACAAGAGACGGAATAGACGTCAAAGCCGCGGCGACGATACCCCTTTCGCCCGAAGCGGTTATCAACGGCGTCGTGCTTGACGACGCGGCGGTCAGAAAAGGGTTGGAAAAGCTTAAGACGAAGCTCGGCGGGCGTCTTAACGGATGTCGGCTTATTCTTGACAACAGCCAGATTATGACAAAGAGGCTCAACGTTCCGCTTCTTGGAGAACAGCAGATGTACGGGCTCGTTGAGGGTGAGTTTTCCTCTAACGAATCGCGTGAGAGCTTTGTCTATGACTATATGGTTCTTAAAGGCGGCTCAAAGGAAAACGGCGCGGAAATTTTGGCGGGCGCGGTCGAAAAGAGCCTTATAAAAAGCTATGTCGACCTGTTTGCAGGCGTCGGAATAAAGGTGGGCACGATTGACCTTGCCATAGCGTCGGTCATTAATATAACGGGCAGCATCGCGGGCTTCAAGCACAGCAACTGCATTATCGCGGTGCTTGACGGAAACAGTATGAACTCCTTTCTCGTTTTGAAGGGAGTATATAAAATGTTCAATCGCGCGCGGCTTTTTGAGGAGCGGGGAACCTCCGCTTCTGCGGCAGAGCTTACCAAAATTCTCTCGTCGATTATCCAGTTCAATTCAACCGACCGAACGAGCGAGGCGGTGAGCGAGATATTTTTCTGCAATATAGCGAAATCGGAGCTTATCCTTTCCGAGTCGTCAAGGAACGACGGCGCTATCGAATTCGGCGCGGTCGGCGACAAGGCGAAGCCGCAAAAGACGGCGGGCGGTTCGCTGTTCGGCGTGATTTCAAGCAATCTTAACGTAAAGGTTGGCTTGCTTCCGGATTTCGTAAAGCTTCCGAGCGCAGACAGGGTAAGCTCAACCACGGCGGATTACATATACAACATCGGAAGCTTGTTTGGCAGGTGAGGGAAGAATGAAAACGTTAACAGATAAAAACTTTAATTTTCTTGAGGCTTACAACCGCAAGCCAAAGCTTACCTCGGCCGAACGATCGAAAAGACGCTGGGTTGCTCCGCTTGTTATTATCGCGCTTGTCTTCGTCGCCGCGGCGGGCTATTTCGTTTACAGCATGAGCGAGATAAAAGCGGATATCGCTGTCGAGCGTCAGTATCTTGATAATCCCGAAACGATAAAAGAGTACAACGAGGCCGTCGAAAACTCGAACAAGGCCGCGGAGCTTTCAAGCTACTGCACTTCCCTTGAAACGTCTTACGAAGCGATAAAAACGTCTCCTGTGACCGACGATTCGCTCTTTAAGCTTGTAAGCAACTGCGCGGCGGACAAGGTTGCCGTCAAGGGTTACAGCTATTCGTTTATGACAGGCGTGCTTATTATAGATATAACCACCGACGGGGTGACTGAGGTTCCTGATTTCGTGGCGCGGCTTCGCGCAACAAACAGATTTGACGATATAGTTTATCAAGGCTATCGAAGCGCCGACGGGGCAAGCTACGGCTTTTTTGTAGAATGTGTTTTGCCCATTGGATACGTTTCGGAAGGGGGCGCGGAATAATGAAGCTTTCTAATCGAGAAACCAAGCTTATTTATCTTCTTATTATTGTTGTTATCGTTGCGATTTTATATTTTGGCATAAACTATATTTACGACAGGACGAATGCGCTCAACGAGGAATACAACAACGTTAAATCCCAGTCCGACTACACAAGAATGACAATTCAAAACGACGTTAAGGTCAAAGAAACCCTAAGTGAACTGAGAAACAAGGCGTCCGAGCTTTCGGGTGAGCTGCTTCCGATGATGACGACCGAGGAGGTTGACAGATATGTTACCTCACGCGCGCTCAACAATTCCTCGACGCCTCTCACGCTTTCGTCGTCCGTTATCGAAAACGCGACGCCCGCGCCCTATGTGCCGCTTAGTGACAATTCCGAAAGCTACTATGCCGCCGCGGGAAGCATTTGGCTTTATACGGTTGATTTTACCTTTTCATCATCGTCGAGCGACAACCTTAAAGCGATAGTCGACGCCTTTAATTCGGACAATTCAATCAGAATAGAATCCTTTTCAATAACCGAAGGCGCGAATGAAGCGACCCTTAGCGGGAAGCTTTCAGTATATATGTTTGAAGCTTTGGAGGGACTTTATTGATGCTCCGCAATAAGCGCGGTTCTGCGATTTTGTGGGGGTTTTTAACCTCTGCGTTTCTCATCATCATAATATTCGCCGTTCTATCTCTGGCCTTTTCCTTTCACCGGCGGAGCCTAAACAGCAGCCGTGAAAGACAAGCCTATTATACCGCTCGGTCTGCGGCGGAAATTATATCGAAGCAAATCGCAAACGGAAACGCTTCGCTTCTTCCCCTGAACGTATCGGACGAGGTGAGCGTATCCGACGTAGTCTTTTCGGAGCAGATGGGGGATTGCAGCGCCGTTGTAAAAAGAACCACGATTGACACGATTATGGTGACGGCGACGGCGACCTATGGCGGGCAGACGGTCGATGTAAGCGGAAAGCTGACCCAAAAATACCGCGAGGTTACCGAGAACGGAGGGGTTACCTTCGCTTCGCCGAATGACCTTTCGCCGGTACAAACGGTTGTTGGCGATGTGTTCATTGATATGTCGAGCGCCCCCAACAACGTGATAATGCTGAAAAGCAGGGTTGAGGGAAATCTTTATACCAACGGAATTATTCGATTCGAGGGCGGAAGCGTTACGGGAGAGCTTATTGCAAAACAGATACAAGGCGAGAACAACAGTATTTATCTTACGAGCCAAACGGTAAAAAAGATAACGGTCGAACAACAGCCGAATTTCACCCTTGATTCCGCGATTGAGCTTAACGTCGTTCCCGGCGTTACAAGCCAATACATAAAAGAACCGTATATTTCTTCGTTTGAAACCTATATTCCCGCAGGCTCGCCAGACAACTACGTTCCTGAAGCCTCTGCTAAAATAGGAACAGGGCAAAACTCTATGTCGACGCTTACGCTTACGAGCGGAAATTATGTTTTGGATATAAATCTGCTTTCGGCGACGCGTCTGATTTTAAGCGGCGACGGAACGATAAATCTTTATATTCCAAAGAACTGTCAGTTTTCATTTTCCCAGTTTGAAATCGCGTCGGGAAGCCCGACCTTTAACGTGTTCGTAAACAGCAACGGTAAGCTTGGGCTTGGAAACTCGCTTGGCAATCACGAGGTAACGCTCAACGTCTACGGAGTCGGAACGCAAAGCAAGGTGCTTGTCAGCGGAAACGTCAGGCTGAAGGGTCAAGTATATCTTGCGGATATTGAAGGAAATCAAGATTGTCTTGTTATCGACGGAACGGGCATTCAAGGAGCGTCCAAGCACAAATATTATACTGTTCCCGACGGCTGGGTGATAGCCAAGTACCTTGTGGGGTGAGAAATATGAAAAAGCTTAACAACAAAGGAATGACCCTTGTGGAAACGACGGTGGCGATTGCGATTATCACAATTTCGTCGCTTATGCTCGCGACAGGCTTTCTTGCCGCAGGCTCGCTCATAAAACGAGGAGTTCAAATAACCAAAGCCTCCGAAGAGGTGGGGGAGGCAGTCGAAAAGGCGTCTTTTTCGCTCAGCGGAGGCGATAGCGGAAGCGCGACGCTTACGATTAACGGAGTCGACGTAACGGTTGGCGGAAGGTATTTCACCCAAGAGAATACCGAGGACGGCGTGAAATATTCCGTATTTGTCGCAAATTAGCGTTGGAGTTTTGAAATGATAAAAAACAAAAAGGGTTTCACGCTTGTCGAAATTTCAGTGACCTTCATTATTCTGGCGATAGTTATCGCGATTGCCTCATCGCTTATAATAGCGGGCTCAAATTTTCTTGCGAGAAACGCAGGTATGAGCGACGCGAAATTCGTAGGCGATTCAATTTGCGACAACATAACCGCACAGCTTACCGACGCGACCAAGCTTACCGTCGCGCCTTCGACTGCAACCGTAGAAAAGGACGACAGCGCGATAAAAATTGAAAACGGAAGAATGTTTGTCGATGTGTTTAATAACGGGTACGTTGACCTTTACGGCGACGGCTTCTATGGCGGCTTCGACGTTAGAATATCGACCGAGGTGAGCAGCGGCGGAAAATTTGTCGAGCTGACGGTTTTTGTCGTCAATCGAAACTCGGGAAAAATCGCGTATAAAACCGGTAACTCAATAAAGCTTGTTAATATGATAGCTTGCGAAAAAACCGCAACGGTAGTCGAGAACGACGGGGAAAATGTAGCGTTTATATATAATTGCAACGATATTAAAGGCTCGCTTGACGAGCTTGACAAAAAGGTCGCCGCGCTTGGCTATTTCACCGATTTTCTCACAAAGCAGTATACCGACCTTATGAAGCGGTATAACGCCGCGACCGGCGAGCAGCGCACAGCGATAGCGAATACAATCGACGCTGTCTATCCGAGCTCCACAGGCATAACCCCAACGGCGGAGGATTATTATACGATTGCGAAAAACAGGTGTGGGGGCGATTGGCCGAGCTTCGATTTAAGTATCCTTTCGGGAATATCGGCAAAGCCCGAGCTTTACGGAAAGCTGAATACCTCAAGCCTAAAAATACGGCCGAGCTATCAGGTTAAAAACGGCGAGATAGTCGGCGTCATATATTATGCGTATCTCGACCAAAGCGGAAACAGCTCCAACGGAGCGTACCTCGTTTACAACGACCGCAACGACGATTGGTATTACTTTACGAATGCGACAAATACCGCTTACGATATGAGCGGATATAACGGCGGTGACAACAGCGGAACCTATACGAAGGATTACCTTGTTGTGAATTATCTCGAAACGGGCGACTCCGTCAGCGGCGGAACGTGGACGCGAATAACGAATTAAGTACGGAAGGTTAGCATTATGAGAAACATACCCATTGGCGAAGTATTGAAGCAGTGCGGCTATATCACCGAAGAAAAAATTCAACAGGCGCTTGTCGAGCAGAAAAAATATAAGGATAAGCGCCTTGGTCAGGTGCTTATCGAAATGGGCTTCGTGACTGAGAATCAAGTGCTTGAGGCTCTCGCAAAGAGGCTTGACTATAAGCTCGTCAACATTGACACCCTTAATGTCAGCACCAAGGCGGTCGCCAAAATTCCGCGCATGGTCGCAGAGAAGTATACTATTCTTCCTATTGACGAGCGGGACGGAAAGCTTATCGTCGTTATGAACGACCCGCTTAATTTTTACGCCGTTGAGGACGTTCGCCAAATTAGCGGTATGCCGCTCGAAATTGTTATCACCACAAAGGCAAGCATAAGAAACGCGATAAACTACTATTATTCAGAGCTTGAAGCGATTGAAAACGCAAAGCAAGCCAAGGCGGAAGCCAAGCTGAGCGATATACCGCAGATTGATTTAACCGACGTTAACGACGACGACGCAACCGTCGTAAAGATGCTTAACAGTATGCTCAATCAGGGCTATGCCAGCGGTGCGAGCGATATTCATATTGAGCCGTTTGAAACAAGAACGATAGTCAGAATGAGAATAGACGGTGTTATCCTTGAATATGTAACGCTTCCCGCGACCCTTCATCAGTCGCTGGTTGCGCGTATTAAGATTATGTCGGGACTCGATATAGCCGAGCGACGTCTTCCGCAGGACGGGCATTTCAGGGCAAAAATCAACAGCGTTGAGGTCAACATAAGGACGTCGGTTATTCCGACCGTCTACGGCGAAAAAGCCGTGCTTCGTTACCTTACGACAAACTCCGCTATCGACCGCGCCGAGCATTACGGAATGGACGACAACAACTTCAAGCGTATTGAACGCATATTAAAGGCGCCCCACGGTATTTTATATATTACGGGTCCGACCGGTTCGGGAAAAACGACCACCCTTTATATGATGCTTGAGAAAATGACGCAAAAGGCGGTTAATATTTCAACCATTGAAGACCCTGTCGAAAAGAATATCGAGCGCATTAATCAGGTTCAGGTAAACCCCACGGCGGGGCTCACCTTTGAAGCGGGGCTTCGCTCAATTCTTCGTCAGGACCCCGACGTGATAATGGTAGGCGAAACGCGCGACAGCGAAACGGCGGAAATATCCGTTCGCGCCGCAATAACGGGACATTTTGTTTTCTCGACGCTTCATACCAACGACGCCGTCTCGTCGATAGTCCGTCTTGAGGATATGGGGCTTCCGAAATATATGGTCGCGAACTCACTCGTCGGAGTTATGGCGCAGCGTCTTGTTAGAAAGATATGCCCCTATTGCTCGACCGAGTACGCGCCCGACGACAGTGAAAGGGCGATTGTCGGAAACGGCATAACCGCGCTTCATAAGGGGAAGGGCTGCCCATATTGCAAAAACACGGGATACAAGGGGCGCATAGCCATTCACGAGGTGCTCATTGTAGACAGAGAAATTCGCCGTATGATTACAAACGGCGAGGATATGGATAAAATAACGGAATACGCCGTTACAAGGCAGGGAATGAAGCCCCTTCGTCACAGCGCGTTGGAGCTTGTCTATGGCGGGGTAACAACCGTTGAGGAATTATTAAAAGTAACATATTCGGTCGATTAGGAGGAAGCATATGGGACGCATTAACGATTTGGTGGTTTTCGCGCGGAGCAAAAACTGCTCCGACGTTCATCTTACGGCGGGTGAGCCGTGTATGTTTCGCATTCACGGGACTCTCGTTCCCGTAAAGGCGGATTTCGCCGACGGCGAGGTAGAAAGCGAAATCCTTTCTCTTTGCGACAGGGCGCAGAAGGAAAAATTAGAGCGCGGTGAAGACCTTGATTTCGCATACGAAACGTCGGACAAAAACCGTCAGCGCGTCAATATCTTCAGACAACAGGGAAAGCTTTCGGCGGCGATACGCCTTTTAAACGATACCGTTCCTTCGCTTTCCGATTTAAAGCTTCCGCCTATACTTGAAACCCTTGCCGACCAGCCGCGTGGGCTTGTCCTTGTGACGGGGCCGACGGGAAGCGGCAAATCGACAACCCTCGCGGCGATGATAGACAGAATTAACGCCAGTCGCCCCGTTCATATTATTACGATTGAAGACCCGATTGAATATGTATATACGCCTATAAAGGCTCTCGTTCATCAGCGGGAGGTCGGACGTGACGTGACAAGCTTCGCTTCGGCGCTTCGTTCGGCTCTTCGAGAAGACCCCGACGTTATTCTCGTCGGCGAGATGCGCGACTACGAAACCATATCCGCGGCGGTTACGGCGGCAGAAACGGGTCACCTTGTTCTTTCTACCCTTCATACAACGGGCGCGGCGCAGACCATCGACCGTATTGTTGACGCCTGTCCCGCCGAGACTCAGCGCCAGATGAGAACCCAGCTTTCGACGATACTTCGCGGAGTTGTGACCCAAGCGCTTTTGCCTCTTGCGTCGGGCGGCGGTCGCATAGCCGCGACAGAGGTGCTTGTCGGCACCGACGCCGTGCTGAATCTTATTCGCGAAAACAAGACCTATCAGCTCCCAAGCTGTATGCAGTCGGGCGGCGCGGTTGGAATGCATACCTTCGACAGCGACCTTTTATCGTATGCGAAACGCGGCTTGATTGCGAGGGAAACGGCTCTTAGCTGGGCGTTTTTTCCGAAGGATATCGAGGGCTTACTGTAACAGTAGGGACGGCGTAAGCCGTTCCTTTTTAATATGAAATAGCAGTTGCTATGTGAGGAAGATTATGTTAGAATCTTTCAGAAAGAATTTTTTACATAAAGGGGAACAGAAATGAACAGGCAAACTCTTGAAATTGTGTCGGCATGGGGCTTCAACAGCGACGCTATGTCTGACACGGCTTACGGTGTATACGACGGCTACAACTTTTTGTACGCGTTTGACGGACAAATGAATCGCTTTACCTTTAGCACGTCGGTTTGTCAGGGACAGGGCGTTTTGCCCAATCTTCAAACCCTTCGCTCGGTAGCGAAGCTTACAAAGAGCATTACGACGGTTACCGCGCAGGGCTTTAAGGTCAACTTCGTGCTTAAGGGCGGCAACAAGCAGAAGACGATTGACGCAGGACGCGAGGCTTTAATGATAATAACCCGGTTTCTTCGCGAAAACGGTTTTAGCCCTTGCTGCCAAAGCTGCGGCTCCATCGGTGCGGCCGACGCCTATGTTGTCGGCGGCGCGGCAAGCCTTCTTTGTATGGGGTGTTTTTCAAAGACGAGCCAGCTCGCCGATATGAAACAGCAAAGTGAAAAGCAAAAGCGTGAGAACGTCCTCGGTGGAGTTATAGGCGCGCTTCTCGGTTCGCTTCTCGGCGCGGCGGTCATCGTTATTTTGTCTCAGCTCGGCTATGTCGCCGTTCTTTCGGGTCTTGTGATTGCCTTTTGTACACTTAAGGGCTATGAAATGCTTGCAGGCAAGCTTTCGACAAAGGGAATTATAATAAGCATAGTTATTATGGCAATTATGATTTATGTCGGAAACCGCATTGACTGGGCAATTTCCGTTGCGTCATACTTTGAGGTTGATTTCTTCACCGCGTTTAGAGCAATACCTACGCTTCTTGCCGAGGGTTATATTGAAGGCGGAAGCTATTATGGAAACCTCGTGCTTGTCTATCTTTTCGCCGCGGGCGGCGCGATACCCACGATTATCGGTATGCTTCGTCAGAAAAAAGTCGCCAACGTTACCTACAAGATGGGTGAGAGCATTCCCGTTATGAGCGGTTCTGCGGCGAGCGTTTCCGCGTCGAACGAAGGTATGGGTCAAGGCATAGAATAACCCAGAAACAAAACATTCCCCCCAGCGTAAGCTGGGGGGACATTTTTTTATGAGGTTATTTCTTTTTAGCAGAATAATCAGTGAAGCTGAGGTTAAGGTCGACGTCGTAGTTTATGCCGTCTATCGTACCGTACCGGGTGTACTGAACTATGTCATAATCATAATAGAAGGACGGAATTGAATCGTACTGAGCCAGCCAAAAGTCGTATTGACTTATTTTTGAAAGGTCGTATTCCATATACGCAAGCTCAAGGTTGAAATAGACCATCGGCGTATATCCCGCGTCCTTTATCATATCGCAGAAGGTGACGCAACAGCTTGTAAGAATTTCGCTTGAGAGGTTTTCTGTGCGGTATGCTGGCTCGTGATGCTCCCAGTCGAAAACGACGGGATAGCTAATCTTATCCTTAAAGGGCTTCAAAAGCTTCAGCACCATATTCGCCTCCTCCTTCGCCTCCTCCACGGTTATTGCTTGGGAGAAAAAGTAGACGCCGACGTTAATTCCCGCGTCGTAAGCGCCCTTCACGTTGTCCTCAAAGTAGCTGTCGGGATAGAGCGCACCCTCGGTTGCCCCGCGGTTTCCTATACGGATAAAGGCGAAATCTACGCCTGCGTTTTTCACCGCCGTCCAGTCAATCGTTTCCTGATGTCCCGAAACGTCTATTCCAAAATAGCTTTTTACGCCCTTTTCGTTGTATGTCAGCCTTCCGTCCTCGTCGTTAAAAAATGCCGTGTTGTACGGGCTTGTTTCAATGTCGGGGAAGGCGGCGAGGGTGTGAGCGCCGTATTCGAAGTAGACTGTTTCCTTTGGCGGGGCGACAGGCTCGGGTTTTATTTCATCGTTTTTTCCCGTAAGCAGGAGTATCGCCGTCACGATGGCCGCGACGACAACGACGGGTATCAGCAAATAGACAACAATCTCGGAGGTGGAGTATTTGCCTTTTATTTTTTCAACGTTTTTTTGAAGCTTTATCGCCATAAAATCACCTGTCAAAATTCGAGTATATCAGACAAATATTTTACCATAGATAGCTTCATAAAGCAAAGAAAAAAGCCCAAATCATTTTGGGCTTTAAGTTTTATTTTAGGAAGTCAAGCACAGCCTGTTTTAGACCGCCGACCTCGCTTGTGTCATTTTGAAGAATTGGTCGTCCTTCGATATTCATAAGGGGCATAGGAACGGGGGTTTTGGTAAGCTCGGAAAGGGTTGGCAGCGCCTTGAAGCAGTCGGCTTCGTTAACCGCCCTGCCTGTTATCGCCTCGAGCACGCTCGAAGCGAATTTGTATGGGCTTGCGGTCGAAACGATTATGGATACGTCATCGGGCGACAGGGAAGCCTTAATGTTCTCATAAACGCCGAAGGCGACCGCCGTATGGGTGTCGATAAGATATGCGTCCTCATCAAAGACACGTTTAATTTCTTTTTTTGTCTGTTCGTCGTCGAGACTTCCGGCAAGGAAATTTTCCTGAATCTTTTTAAGGGTTTCGCTGTCAACGGAGTATTTCCCCGTTTCCTTCAAATCCTTCATCCAGCCGCAGACCGCTTCGGAGTTATGGCCGCTTAGTTCATACAAAAGCCGCTCGAGGTTCGAAGAAATGAGTATATCCATTGAGGGCGAAAGGGTTTTGTAAAACTCGCGGTTGCGGTCGTAAACGCCCGTATTAATGAAATCGGTCAGTATATTGTTTTCGTTCGACGCGCAGATTATCCTGCCTATGGGCGCGCCCATTTTTTTTGCGTAGAAGCAGGAAAGAATGTTGCCGAAGTTGCCCGTTGGGACGACAAAGGTCGCTTTTTTGTCGCCCGTCAATATGCCGTTGGTGCGAAGCTTGGCGCAGGTTCGTATATAATATACAATTTGGGGAAGAAGTCTACCCCAGTTTATAGAGTTTGCAGACGAGAAGGTATAGCCGAGCGCATAGGCGTTCTCGGCGAGCTCACTGTCGGCGAAAAGTCCCTTTACGGCGGTCTGCGCATCGTCAAAATTACCCTTTATGGCGACGACCTTGACGTTTCCGCCTTCTTGGGTTATCATCTGGCGCTTTTGCACCTCGCTTACGCCGTTTTGGGGATAGATGACCATTATTTTTGTTTTGGGCACGTCGCAGAAGCCTTCAAGAGCCGCCTTGCCCGTGTCGCCCGAGGTGGCGACCAGGATAGCGACGTTCTTGTCCGATTGAGTTTTTTTAAGGCTTGTGACGAGAAGACGCGGTGTAAGCTGAAGCGCCATATCCTTGAATGCCGCCGTCGGTCCATGCCAAAGCTCAAGCGAATAAACCCCGTTTTTAACCCGCTTTAGCGGCGCAACATCTATGCTGTCGAAGTTTTCGCCGTATGCGGCGTTAACACATTCGCGAATTTCGCCATTGTTAAAGGAGGGTATGAAGCGGTTGATTATATTTGCCGCGCATTCCTTGTAGGACGCTTCGCCGAACATATCCATATCGTGCTCGCACAGAACGGGGAAGTCGTCGGGAACGAAAAGCCCGCCGTCGCTCGCTATGCCCTTTATTACCGCTTGCTCAAACGAAAAATTGTCGAGCGAGCCTCTTGTGCTGTTGTATATCATAATTATCTCCGTTATTCCGCTTTATCAAGCTCAAATTTATTAAACAGCGCCTTAACCGCCGTTTTTGCGTCGCCGCTCGCGACGATAAAGGAAATTTTGATTTCCGAAGTGCTTATCATCTCGATGTTGATGTTCGCCTCGCTCACCGCTTCAAACGCGGCGGCTAAAATCGAAGGATTGCTCTTGACTCCTGCGCCGACGACCGATACCTTAGCAACGTCCTTGCCGTAGGTCATACCCGACGCACCGAGCTTTTCGACAAGCTTGTTGACTATCGGAAGGGTTACGTCCAAGATGTCCTCGCTCACGGTGAAGGCGATGTCGTTATGCATACCGCGCACTGCGCTTTGGATAACCATATCGACAGGAATATCCGCATTGGCAAGGTCGCAGAAAACCTGCTTCGCCATACCCGGGCGGTCGGGAACGTCGAAAATAACGAGCTTCGCGACGTTAAAGTCGTGGGAAACACCGCTTATCTTACGCTGTGCCTCAAGCCGCTTTTTATTCGTGACAAGGGTTCCGCTCTTTTTCTCGAACGAGCTCAACACCTCGAAATCCACGTCGTTTTGCATAGCGCATTCAACCGCGCGCGGCTGCATAACCTGCGCGCCGAGAGAAGCGAGCTCCAACATATTATCATATGATATATCGCGAAGCTTGGCGGCTTCTGTAATTTTTCGGGGGTCCATAGTATAAATGCCGTCGACATCGGTGAAAATTTTACAAAGGTCTGCGCCGAGCGCCGCCGCAAGGGCGATTGCCGTCGTGTCCGAGCCGCCGCGGCCAAGTGTCGCGACGTCGCCGTTTGGCATAATTCCCTGAAAGCCCGCGACGATAACAATACTGCCATCGGCAAGCTCGTTTTTTATTCGCGACGGGTCTATGCCCGAAAGGCGCGCGTAGCTGTAATTTCCCTCACAGTGTATGCCCGCTTGAAAGCAGGTGAGCGACAGGGCTTTTTCACCCATACTTTGAAGGGTGAGCACCATATACGCCGCCGACTGCTGTTCGCCCGTCGCCATAAGAAAGTCAAGCTCGCGTCGGTCATTATTCGGCGCTATTGTTTTTGCGTCAGCTAAAAGCTCGTCGGTGAGCTTACCCATAGCGGAAACAACCGCGACAACGTCGTTGCCCTCGTTTTTAATTTCAATTATTCTTTCGGCGACCGCCTTCATGCGCTCGAACGAGCCGACCGATGTTCCGCCGAATTTGCATACAACAAGTCCCATTAAAATTCTCCCTCTATGCCCGAGCTGTCAAGACAAATCATAGTGTTGATTTTATGAATGTAATCCTTTTTCATAAGCGCGTCGAGCGCGGCGCGAAGCTCGCTTTCCTTCGTCTTATGGGTTATGATAACAAGCTCTGCGCGGTCTTCGCTAAGGGTATTTTGCTTGAGCGACGCGAGACTTATTCCGTGCTCGCCAAACTCGCTCGAAATGCCCGCGAGGACGTTTGTTTTGTCGGAAACAAGCATACGCACATAGAATTTGTTCGACGTCATAAAGACGTCCTTAACTTCTTTATTTTCGTAGCATATATTGTTGTATCGGCCGTGAACGCCGTCTTGGAGGTTTCGGCATATTTCCATTATATCACCCACAACCGAGCTTGCCGTCGGAAGCGAACCCGCGCCGCGTCCGAAAAGCATAACGTCGCCGACGGCGTCCGCATTAAGGAAAACCGCGTTAAACACGTCGTTGACCGAGGCGATAGGGTGCCGCTTCGGCACAAAGGCGGGGCGAACGTAGGCTTCGATTTTTCCCTCGTCCTGCTTGGCGACGCCGACGAGCTTTATTACATATCCAAGCTCCTTTGCCACTAAGATATCGGTCTTGTCGATTTCTGTGATACCCTCGCAGTAGACCTCGGAAAGCTTAACCTGCGAATTAAAGGCAATGGTCGAAAGAATGGATATCTTTCTTGCCGCGTCAAGCCCCTCAACGTCGGCGCTCGGATTTGCTTCGGCATAGCCTAATTCCTGCGCGTCGGCAAGCGCGTCTTCATAAGAAGCGTTCTCGTTCGCCATTTTTGTGAGGATATAGTTAGTCGTTCCGTTGAGAATACCGATTATTTCGTTGAACCGGTTGCCCGCAAGGGTTCCCTTAAAGGGAAGAATTATCGGAATGCCGCCGCCGACGCTCGCTTCATAGTAGAAGTCGACATTGTTTTTCGCGGCGAGATCGTTGAGCTCCTTCCAGTAAAGCGCGATTAAATCCTTGTTCGCCGTTACGATATGCTTCTTATGCTCCATAGCCTTTGTTATAAACTCATAGGCTATTTTCGTTCCTCCGATAAGCTCGACGACGATTTCGATTTCTTTGTCGTTCAGTATTTCGTTGTAGTCGCTGCAAAGCTGTTCTTCCTTTACGCCAAGCTTTCGCGGCTTGTCAAAATCGAGCTCAAGTATTTTTTTGATTTCAATCTTGTCGCCGAGTCTCTTTTCAATGTCGCGGCGGTTGTCGTTCAAAAGCTTGTATACGCCCGACGCGACCGTGCCGCAGCCGAGTAGTGCAATTTTAATCATATCCTTCTCCTAATATATATTATTATAATAATTCATTTAATTCACGCCGTCGATGCGTGCGTCGAGCACCCCTTCAAGTGAAAGAAAGGCGGTGATTATTTCCGACGGGTCGACGGTAACGTGCTCGGTTCCAACCGATATGGTGACGAGCGCTGTGCCGCGGGAGGGAAGTCCCTGATTAATTGTGAGGACGTTTCCCGAGAACTTCGCTATTTCGGTCAGCACCCGTGAAAGAACCCCGGGCGAATGGTCAAGGGTCAGCGATATATTGGTTATTTCCATTGTGCTGAGCTCAAAAAAATTGAAAATGCCGTCGCGATATTTGTAAAATGTGCTCCGCGCGATGCCAAGCTTGTCCGCCGCCTCGGGCACCGACGCCGCCTCGCCCCGCGTCATCATTTCCTTTACCTTGACTGTTTTCAATATGCCCTCGGGAAGAATATCCTCCGCGACGACATAGTATTTGCGCCTGTTCTTTTTCATCAGACCTCCGTGTTCGTGTGAGATAGAAAATGTATACTGCGTACGGACAATTATATATCATCCCTTTTTACAAATCAAGGGGTAAAGCCAAAATAAAGTCGAAAATATTACATAAAGAATTTTATGCAAAAATTTAAGCGTGTTATGAGAAAAAATGTTGTGATAACCACCGAAAACATTGTTATTTATTCCACAAATTTGTGTAATATCGAAATTTTGTATAAATATTCTTGATTAATAAGTACATTTAGTTATAATCAAATTATTGAACTACAAGTTATCGCAAATGTTTTTAAGATATAAGACGTAAAAATGAATGGCTCTGGAGAAGCTCTTTAACAGAGTGCCGAAGGTGTACGGCGGTTTTGCCGCCAATCTCTCAGGCAAAAGGACAGAGAAAAGGACGCGAGGAATGAGGGAATCCCTTTCTCTTTTATACTGTTTATGAGCTAAACCGTTATCGGTTTAGTTTTTTTATTTTTTTTAAGGAGATATTAAAAATGGAGCGTGTATTTAACTTTTCGGCGGGACCGTCGATGCTTCCTGTTTCAGTCTTGGAAAAGGCACAAAGTGAGCTTGTCTCGTACCCCGGTGCAGGCAGTAGCGTAATGGAGATGAGTCACCGCTCGCGTCCGTTCGAGGAGATTATTGCACGCGCACAGGAAACGCTCAGAAAGCTTATGAACATTCCTGACGATTACGCTGTGCTTTTCCTTCAGGGCGGCGCCTCACTTCAGTTCTCTATGGTTCCGATGAACCTTGCAAAGCGCGGCGACACCGCCGATTATGCGCTGACGGGGCAGTTCGCAACAAAGGCTTATAAAGAGGGTCAGCGCTGGTGTAACGCCGTCGCCGTCGCTTCGAGCAAAGAGAGCACCTTCTCATATATTCCGAAGATTACTCCCGAGATGCTTTCAAAGGACGCGAAATACCTTCATATTACCGGCAACAACACAATTTTTGGTTCTTGCTACAACACACTTCCTGAAACGGGCAGCGTTCCCCTTGTCTGCGACCTTTCATCTGTTATTCTCGGCAAGGTGTTCGACGTTAATAAGTTTGAGCTTATTTACGCCGGCGCGCAGAAGAATATGGGACCGTCGGGTCTTACTGTTGTTATCATCAAGAAGTCGCTTCTCGACAACGAAATCGACTCGGTCGTTCCTTCTATGCTGAACTACAAAACTATGTTCGATGCTGATTCGATGTACAACACTCCTCCGTGCTATTCCATTTATATGGCGGGTCTTGTTTACGAGTGGGTCGCGGAACAGGGCGGCGTTGCGGCAATGGAAAAGCGCAACACAGAAAAGGCTGCGATGCTTTACGACGCTATCGACAGCTCCTCCATCTTCAACAACCCCGTAAATAAGGAAGATCGTTCGATAATGAACGTAACCTTCACGCTCCCCGACGAGGACATGACAAAAGAGTTCCTTGCTATGACTCAGGAGCGTGGAATGATTAACCTTAAGGGACACCGTTCGGTCGGCGGCTGCCGCGCGTCCATCTATAACGCTATGCCCGTCGAGGGTATCGAAGCCCTTGTCAAGTGCATTAAGGACTTCGAAGCCAAGAAATAAAATAAAAGAATAAAGGAATTGAAAAAATGTTTAAGGTAAAAAAGCTTAACAATATAGCGGATATCGTAAATAAGTATCTCGACAGCGACAATTTTGAGCTTACGAGCGAGGGCGAGGATTATGACGCCGCGCTTGTCCGTTCGGCGGATATGCATTCCCTCGCGCTTCCCGAAAACCTTCTTGCCGTCGCCCGCGCGGGCGCAGGCACGAATAATATTCCTATTTCCGATTGCACCGAAAAGGGCATAGTGGTTTTCAATACCCCCGGAGCGAACGCCAACGCAGTTAAGGAGCTTGTAATTTGCGGTATGCTTCTTGCGGGACGCGACGTAGTTTCGAGCATAGATTGGCTTAAAGAAGAAAGCGCGAAGGGAACGAAGGACCTCGACAAGCTTGTCGAGAAGGCGAAAAATAATTTCGTCGGTCCCGAGCTTACAGGCAAGAAGCTTGGCGTAATCGGTCTTGGCGCTATCGGTGTGCTCGTCGCGAATGCGGCTTGCAACGGTCTTGGTATGGAGGTCATCGGCTACGACCCGTTTATGTCGGTCGAGGCGGCTTGGCATTTAACCCGTGCGGTTAAGCTTACCCAAAACGCAGACGATATATTTAAGGACTGCGATTTTATCACTATTCATGTGCCCCTCAACGACAAGACGAGAAACACCATCGCCGCGGAGCAGATAAACAAAATGAAGGACGGCACAGTCGTTCTCAATTTCGCAAGAGGACCGCTCGTCAATGACGAGGATATCGCGGCGGCACTTGAAAGCGGAAAGCTTGGACATTACGTCACCGACTTCCCGAACGATTTTATTGCGGGAAAGAAGGGCGTTATCGCCATTCCTCACCTTGGAGCGTCGACCCCCGAGAGCGAGGACAACTGCGCTAAGATGGCGGCGAAGCAGCTTAAAAATTACCTTCTTGACGGGAACATTAAGAACTCTGTCAATCTTCCCGAATGCATTCTTCCGAAGTCCGAGGGTTATCGCCTTGCCATCATCAACCGCAATATAACAAATATGGTCGGACAGATTACATCGGTTCTTGCTTCGTACAAGTACAACATCGACCATATGCTCAATAAGAGCAGAGGCGATTATGCCTATACGCTTATTGACGTCGAGAGCGAGCCGAGCAAGGAATGTGTCGACGAGCTTTCGAAAATTGACGGCGTAATAAGAATTAGGGTTATTAAATAACGGACGAAAAATGACAGATATAAAACAGAAGCTAAAAGCGGTCGGCGCGTATGTGCCGCGCATACTCCTTCCTGCGAAAAATGTCGATTACGGCAAATTTTCGGTTATTGCCTGCGACCAGTTCTCGGCTCAGCCTGATTATTGGAACGACGTTAAGAGCTTTGTGGGCGAAAGCCCGTCTGCGCTTAACATCATTCTTCCCGAAGCGTTTCTTTCGAGTGAAAGCGACGAAACGGTCAACGAAATCAACGACGTAATGCGCGCCTACATAAACGGCGGTGTTTTAGAGGACATCGGTGAGGCGTTCGTCTTTGTTGAACGCGAAACCTCGTCGGGCGTAAGGAAGGGCTTGGTCGTCGCGCTTGACCTTGAGCGGTATGAATTTAATAAGGGCGCGAAAAGTCTTATACGCGCGACCGAGGAAACGGTCGTCGAAAGGCTGCCGTCGAGGATAAAAATCCGTAATGACGCGCCGCTTGAAATACCCCACGTTATGGTGCTTATAGACGACAAGAAAAATTTGCTCATGGGCGCCTTGGACGGAAAAAAAGATAAGCTTCCGCTTTTATATGATTTTGATTTAATGCTCGGCTCGGGCAAAATTAAGGGCTACAAGGTTTCGGACGACGAAAGTCTTTCGCTTGTCGCAGACGCGCTTTCAAGCCTTAAGAACGATAGCGCCGACGGTATGCTTTACGCTATGGGCGACGGAAACCATTCCTTCGCCGCGGCAAAATCCTGCTGGGACGACATAAAGAAAAGCCTTTCCGAAAAGGAGAGGGAAGACCACCCCGCGAGATACTGCCTTGTTGAGCTTGTCAATTTGTATGACGAGGCACTGAGGTTTGAGCCTATCCACCGTGTGCTGTTTAACGTCGACTCCGAAAAGCTTCAGCGGGAGGTTGGCTTCGACGCGGAAAATCCTCCGTCGCTTCAGGAGCTTCAGCCCAAGCTCGACGCTTGGCTAAAGAAAAATCCGAACGCGGAAATAGAGTATATCCACGGCGAAAAGGACTGTCGCGAAATAGGCGACGCCCCCGATAGACTTAGCATTATCTTCCCGGATTTCGAAAAGGACACGCTTTTCGATGTTGTCAGAGAAAAGGGCTCATTTGTAAGAAAAAGCTTCTCAATGGGTCACGCGAAGGACAAAAGGTTTTATTTAGAAGCGCACAAGATAAAATAAATTACCGCCCCTCGGTTAACCGAGGGGCGGTTTTGCCTGTTATGTTTGTTGGAAGGGCTTACAGCTTCGCAATTATGCCGACTGCCGCCGCCGCCGCTATCCACACGACGGGGTGAAGATTTTTAAGCTTTTTTATCTGCATAAGCGCAAAGAATGCGGCGAAAAGAACGACGAGCGCAATGTTAAAGCCAAGACTTTCGTTAGGATTCAGAAAAACGATTTTCGCTATTCCGAGGAAGGCGCTTGCGATGAGTGCGGCGACGGCGGGTCGAATGCCGTAGAAAACCGCTCTTACCGTTTTGTTTTCGCTGAAGGAGGCGAGAAATTTCGCGATTATGGTGACGATAATTATGCTTGGAAGCACAAGTCCCGCCGTTGCGACTATACCGCCCAAAGGTCCTGCCGCGCGGTATCCCGCGAAGGTCGCCATATTGACGCCGATTGGACCGGGCGTGCTTTCGCTTATTGCGATAAAGTCGACGAGCTGGTCGCTTGTAAACCAGTCGTATTTGCCGACAAGCTCGGCTAAAAACGGAATCGTCGCCGCGCCGCCGCCAACGGCAAAAAAGCCGATTTTGAAAAACTCCCAAAAAAGAAGAAGGCAGGTCATATTTTTTTCTCCTTTATTTTCGAGACGATTACGCCGAGCGCGCCCGACAGCAAAACGATAAATATCGACGGCACGTTAAGGAAAAACGCCGCGACGAGGGCGACGGCGAAGACTGCGACGCAGTAGTAATCCACAAGACTTTTCTTAGCCATAGAAATGATAGTCGTCAGCATAAGGGCGCACACCGCCGCGCGAATGCCCGAAAGAGCGTGAAGGAGTATCGGACTTTCCATAAAAGCGTCGAGTGCTGACGCAACGATAAGAATTATAATAATAGACGGCGTAACCATGCCGAGGGTCGCGGCGAAGGCTCCCGCGATTTTACCCTTTTTGTAGCCGATAAAGGTCGCGGTGTTGACGGCGATTATTCCGGGGGTGCATTGCCCTATGGCGTAATAATCAAGAAGCTCGTCCTCCGTCGCCCAGCCCTTTTTGTCAACGATAACGTTTTTAAGCATGGCGAGCATAGCGAGTCCTCCGCCGAAGGTCAGCGCGCCAATACTCGCAAAAGCCCAGAAAAGCTCGAAAAGAGTTTTAATCATAGCTGCTCCTCGCTTGGGTAGTGTATAGCTTTATTCTAACCGCAAAAGCGGCGTTATGCAACTTTATTTCCTTTTGTTGTTGAGTAATATTCAAACAAATGATATAATAAAACAAACCTATTTTATGTTGTAGGAGGAAACATCATTGATAACGAAAAGCGATTTTTGGTTCACAAAGGACGGCGAAAAGGTAACCCTCTATACTGTTAAGAATAAGTCGGGCGCTTATGTCGAGATACTCGACTACGGCTGCACGGTAAGAAGCATTGTCGTCCCCGCACGAAACGGCGAGATGACCGACGTTTGCCTCGGGCACGAGGATATGGAAGCCTATGAGAAGGATGATTCCTTCCTTGGCGCGACGGTCGGACGCTTCGCAAACCGTATAGGCGGCGCGAAGTTCACCCTGAATGATAAGGAGTACAAGCTTTTTGTCAACGATGGCGAAAACACACTTCACGGCGGACAAAAGGGCTTCGACAAATACGTTTGGAAATGCGTTGACGAGGAGGAAAACTTCGTCACCTTTGCGCGTCTTTCGCCCGACGGCGAAGAAAATTTCCCCGGAAATCTTGAGCTCGAGGTGAAATTCACCTTTTCCGACAACAACGAATTCGAAATTGAATACAAGGCAAAATCCGATAAGGACACACCGCTTAACCTTACGAACCACACCTATTTCAACCTCGACGGTATTCAGTCTACAAGTATTCTCGACCAAACCCTTCAGTTAAACGCGGCGTTTGTCACCGAAGCGGGCAAGGGACTTATCCCGACAGGCAAGCTTCTTCCCGTCGATGAAAATCTCTTTGACTTCAACGACGAGACGCCGTTTGATTTCACTCAGCCCAAGAAGATGGGCAGAGATATTGAGCTCGACAACGAACAGCTTAAGGTTGCGGGCGGCTACGACCACAACTTCGTTCTCGACGGAAGCGGCATGAGAGAAATCGCCGTTGCCCATTCCGACGTGAGCGGAATAACCATGCGCGTGTTTACCGACCGTCCGTGCGTTCAGCTTTATACGAGTAACTTCCTTGGAGGTATGGCGGGACTTGGCGGAAGAAAGCACATAAAGCGTTCGGCTTTCTGCCTTGAAACCCAAGGCTTCCCCGACGCGGTAAATAAGCCCGAATTTGTTAGCTGTATCCTGAAAGCGGGCGAGGATTTCACGACAAAGACGGTCTATTCCTTTGAGTCTGCCGAGGGCAACGAGTTTACCTTTTAATCAATAAATAATCGAGTATACTAAAGAGGACGGCTAAAAAGCTGTCCTCTTTTTTGCGTCGCAGGAGGGGGTTGCTATAAAAACAAATGTTTGCTATAATAGTAGGATACCAACCACATAAAGAACAAACATTCGGGTGATGATATGGACAAATTTATTTTACATTCCCCCTATAAGCCGACTGGCGACCAGCCTGAGGCAATTAAAGGGCTTACCGACGGGCTGAACAGAGGATATAAGGAGCAGACCCTTCTTGGCGTAACGGGCTCGGGAAAAACCTTCACTATGGCGAACGTTATCGCGAACGTCAACCGTCCCACGCTCGTGCTTGCCCACAACAAGACTCTCGCCGCCCAGCTGTGCAGCGAATTTAAGGAATTTTTCCCCGAAAACGCCGTCGAGTATTTCGTTTCCTATTACGATTATTATCAGCCTGAGGCGTATATTCCCAACACCGACACCTATATCGAAAAGGACAGCGCGATAAACGACGAAATCGACAAGCTTCGTCATTCGGCTACCTCCTCGCTTTCCGAGCGTCGCGACGTTATTATCGTCGCCTCGGTTTCCTGTATTTATACCTTGGGAAACCCGATTGATTATCGAAGCTCGGTTATTTCTATGCGCCCGAACGCAGTTATGTCGCGCGACGACCTCATTCGTCGTCTGGTTGAAATACAGTACGAGCGAAATGACCTCGGGTTTGAGCGTAACCGTTTTCGCGTGCGCGGAGACGTCGTCGAGGTTTTTCCCGCTTATTCGAGCGAGAACGCGATAAGGGTTGAATTTTTCGGTGATACCATTGAAAGAATAAGTGAAATTAATACCGTGACGGGCGACCGTATAAACCTTCTCAATCATATTGCGATTTATCCCGCGTCGCATTATATTATTCCGCGCGATATGCTTATGGAAAAGCTTTCGGATTTGCGCGTGGAAATGGACGAAAGGGTTAAGTATTTTAAAGAAAACGGAAAGCTTATCGAGGCGCAAAGAATAGCCGAAAGAACGATGAACGACATCGAAATGCTTTCCGAGGTCGGAACCTGCAAGGGGGTAGAGAACTATTCTCGTGTGCTTGCAGGGCGAGAGGTGGGCTGTAAGCCCTTTACCCTTTTGGATTATTTCCCTGACGACTTTCTTATGTTTGTCGATGAGAGCCATGTTATGCTTCCGCAGATTCGAGGAATGTACGGCGGCGATTTCGCACGCAAAAAGAATCTCGTCGATTTCGGTTTTCGTCTTCCGTCGGCGTTCGATAACCGTCCTCTTCGCTTTGAGGAGTTTTACGGCAACATCAATCAGGTTATATTTACGAGCGCGACGCCGGGAGAATTTGAGCGTGGAAAGTCCGAGCAGATTGTCGAACAGATTATACGTCCGACTGGGCTTATTGACCCCGAGGTCGTTGTTAAGCCTACGGTCGGTCAGATAGACGACCTTCTTTCGGAAATCAACAAACGTGTTAAAAAAAAGGAGCGCGTTCTTGTTACGACGCTGACGAAGCGTATGGCGGAGGACCTCACCGATTACCTTGAAGACAAAGGGGTTAAGGTGCGGTATATGCACTATGACGTTGACACCATGGAGCGAATGGAAATCGTTCGTGATTTGCGGCTTGGCGAGTTTGACGTGCTTGTCGGAATCAACCTTCTTCGCGAGGGCTTGGATATTCCCGAGGTGTCGCTCGTCGCGATACTTGACGCCGACAAGGAGGGCTTCCTTCGCTCGGAAACCTCACTTGTTCAAACCATTGGCCGCGCGGCGCGAAACGTCGGCGGTCAGGTTATAATGTATGCGGACACGGTCACGCCGTCTATGGAACGCGCGATAAGCGAAACTGACCGCAGACGGGCAATCCAGCGAGAATACAACGACAAACACGGCATAACACCGACCTCGATAGTTAAGGATATTCGAGCCGTGCTCGAAATTTCGTCGAAGGAAAAGGCAACGCTTGACGGAAAGAAGCTTTCAAAGCAGGAGCGCTTTGAGCTTATCGAACGGCTTAGAAAAGAAATGAAGAACGCGGCGAAGCTGCTTGAATTCGAGTATGCGGCGGAGCTCCGTGACAAGATAGCAAAGCTTGAGAAAATGAGATAGAAGGAAACAGGAATGGCGATTGATAAAATAGTAATTAAGGGTGCGCGTGAGCACAATTTGAAGAATGTTGACCTTACGATACCCCGCGACGCCCTAACGGTTATGACGGGCATTTCGGGCTCGGGCAAGTCGTCCCTTGCGTTTGATACGATTTATGCCGACGGGCAGCGGAGGTATATCGAAAGCCTTTCGTCCTATGCCCGCCAGTTTTTGGGACAGATGGACAAGCCGAACGTCGACTACATCGAAGGACTTTCCCCCGCGATTTCCATAGACCAGAAAACGACCTCGAAGAACCCGCGTTCAACCGTTGGAACGGTAACCGAGATTTTTGACTATATGCGTCTTTTGTATGCCCGTATAGGTATACCGCATTGTCCTGTTTGCGGAAGGGTTATTCAGCAGCAGACGGTCGACCAGATGGTCGACGCGGTTATGGCGCTCCCCGTCGGAACGAAGTTTCAGGTTTTGGCTCCCGTCGTAAGAGGACGAAAGGGCGAGCATCAAAAGGAGTTCGAGGCGGCTTCGCGCGCCGGTTTTGTACGCGCGAGGGTCGACGGAAATATTTACGACCTTTACGAGACGATTACCCTCGACAAAAATAAAAAGCACAATATCGAAATCGTCGTTGACCGACTCGTTATGGAGGGGGACATAACCTCGCGCGTTTCCGGCTCAATTGAAACGGCGGTGGGCATAAGCGGCGGCATAGTTATAATCGACATTATTGACGGGGAAGAGATGACCTTTTCGCAGAGCTACGCCTGCCCCGAGCACGGAATAAGCGTAGAGGAGCTTGCTCCGCGTATGTTTTCCTTCAACAACCCCTTCGGGGCGTGCGAAAAATGCTCGGGACTTGGAACCTTTCTGAAGATAGACCCCGAGCTGATTATTCCGAACAAAAACCTTACCATAAAAGAGGGCGCGATTAAGGCGTCGGGCTGGAGCTATTACGACGGGAGCATAGCGAAGATGTATTACGAAGCCCTCGCCGAGGAGTATAAATTTTCGCTTGACGTTCCGGTGAAGGAGCTTTCCCAACAGGCGCTTGACGTTATTCTTTACGGGACAGGCGGCGAAATGCTGAATCTTCGGCGCGAAAACGAGTTCGGTTCGGCAAATTATCGCGGCGGGTTCGAGGGCATCGTCAACAACCTTGAACGCCGTTTTCGCGAAACGTCGAGCGACTGGTCGCGCGAGGAGCTTCAATCCTTTATGACAGCGGTCGATTGCCCCGAATGTCACGGACAGCGACTTAAGCCGACCTCCCTTGCCGTAACCGTTGGAAAGAAAAATATAATGGAGCTTTGCTCGCTTTCGATAAGCGACCTATTGAGCTTTTTCGAAAAACTGAAGCTTACCGAAAGGGAAATGCTTATCGGCGAGAGAGTCATAAAAGAAATCAAGGCGCGTCTCGGCTTTTTGAATAACGTGGGGCTTAACTATCTGTCGCTTTCTCGCGCGTCGGCGACACTTTCGGGCGGAGAAAGTCAGCGCATACGTCTTGCCACACAAATCGGTTCATCTCTTATGGGGGTCCTGTATATTCTCGACGAGCCGAGCATCGGACTTCATCAGCGCGACAACGAAAAGCTTATCGCGACGTTAAAACGTCTTCGCGATATAGGAAACACCGTCATTGTCGTTGAGCACGATGAGGAAACTATGAAGGCGGCTGACTATATCGTCGACGTCGGACCCGGCGCGGGAGTAAAGGGCGGCGAAATCGTTTTTGCGGGAACCTACGACGAAATACTTAAATGTGACGCTTCAATAACGGGTCAATACCTTTCGGGCAAGAAAAAGATAAAGGTGCCGACCGAACGAAGGAAGGGCAACGGTCAAAAGCTTGTTATTCGCGGAGCGACCCAGAACAATTTAAAGGACGTCGACGTCGAATTTCCTCTTGGCGAGTTTATCTGCGTGACCGGTGTCTCGGGCTCGGGCAAATCGTCGCTGATAAATGAGATTCTATTCAAGAAGCTTGACGGAGAATTAAACGGAGCCAAGGTCAAGGCGGGCGAGTTTCGCGAAATAGAGGGCTTGGAGTTCGTCGACAAGACTATCGGCATCGACCAGTCGCCAATCGGAAGAACCCCGCGTTCAAACCCCGCCACCTATACAGGGCTTTTCACACTTATTCGTGAGGTATTCGCCGAAACAACCGACGCCAAAATGCGCGGCTTCGGACAGGGACGCTTTACCTTCAACGTGAAGGGCGGACGCTGCGAAGCCTGTCAGGGCGACGGTATAATCAAGATTGAAATGCACTTTCTTCCCGATATATATGTTCCGTGCGACGTCTGCAAGGGTAAGCGGTACGACCGCGAAACCCTCGAGGTTAAGTTTAAGGGCAAGTCGATTTACGACGTGCTTGAAATGACGGTTGATGAGGCGCTCATCTTCTTTGAAAATCTTCCGAAGCTTCACAGAAAGCTCAAAACTCTCGCCGACGTCGGGCTTGGTTATGTTAAGCTCGGTCAGTCGTCAACCACCCTTTCGGGGGGCGAGGCACAACGTGTTAAGCTTGCGCTCGAGCTTTCAAAGCGGAGCACGGGACAAACGGTATACGTTCTCGACGAACCGACGACGGGGCTTCATACCGCTGACGTCCATAAGCTGATTAAGGTGCTTCAAAAGCTCGTCGACGCGGGCAACACCATCGTCGTTATCGAGCATAACCTCGATATAATTAAAACCGCAGACCATATAATCGACCTCGGACCGGAGGGCGGCGACAAGGGCGGATATATTGTTGCAACCGGTACGCCCGAAGAGATTGCGGCGTGCGAAAGCTCCTTTACGGGGCAGTTCCTTAAAAAAGTTTTATAATATTTTAAATCGCGGACGGTGAATAACCGTCCGTGATATTTTTTCATTTGAATAAGTATTTAAAAAATGTTATAATCAATTTATATTGTTTGGAGGTGTTTGAAATTAGCGAATTAAATATTAGCGAACGGAATTTGACCGCCTCCGACTATACGGAACGGTTGAGAAATATTATCGCCGAAATGAGCGAAAAGCCGAAGTGCTATATCCGCACGTTCGGTTGTCAGCAAAACGTGAGCGACAGCGAGAGAATAGCAGGGCTTATGGAAAGCTGTGGGTACGAAATAACCGACAGCCATAAGGGAGCCGACCTCATTATTTTTAACACCTGCGCCGTGCGAGAGCACGCCGAGTTCCGCGTTTTCGGAAATATCGGCGCGTTAAAGAAGCTTAAAGAGGACAACAAAAACCTCGTTATAGCTGTCGGCGGCTGTATGGTTCACCAAAAGCACGTTGCGGACAAGCTTAAGGCAAGCTATCCCTACGTTGATATCATATTCAACACCAACGAGCTTCAGCGTCTTCCCGAGCACCTTGCAAAGCGGCTTGGAAGCAAAAAGAGCGTAGTTGCCTGCGGCTGTAAGGGCTATTCGATATATGAAAGCCTTCCTGTGCGTCGAGACGGCGAGTTTCGCGCCTTTATTCCGATAATGTACGGCTGTGACAACTTCTGCACATACTGTGTCGTGCCCTTTGTAAGAGGCCGCGAGAGAAGTCGAACGAGCGAAGAGATTATAAAAGAATTCAAGGAGGTTGTGGGCAAGGGATACAAGGACATTATGCTCCTTGGTCAGAACGTAAACTCCTACGGGAAAAAGCTTGACGAAAAGATTAATTTTTCCGAGCTGCTAAGGCGGCTCAACGCCATTGAGGGCGACTTTAAAATACGATTTATGACCTCCCATCCAAAGGACGCGACAAAGGAGCTTTTCGACACTATTGCGGCGTGCGAAAAGGTGAGCCGCCATATCCATCTTCCGGTTCAGTCCGGAAGCGACGGCATTTTAAAGAAAATGAACCGCCGATATACAAGCGCGGATTATTTGAAGCTTATCGAATACGCCAAGAAAAAAATTGACGGCGTGACCTTCTCAAGCGATATTATTGTAGGCTTTCCGGGTGAAACGCTCAACGATTTTAAGGCGACCGAGGAGCTTGTGAAAACGGTCGGCTTTCGTTCGATTTTTACCTTTATCTTTTCGCCGCGCGTCGGAACGGCGGCGGAAAAGATGACCGACCACACCCCTCACGACACCAAAGCCAAGCGGCTTAACGAGCTTGTTGCCCTTCAAGAGGTGATAACCGAGGAGCAGGACGCCGCGCTTATCGGCAAAACCGTCTGGGCTCATATTGTGGGCGAGCTTTCCGACGGGCTTCACGAGGCGAGGCTTGACGACAATTCCGCGGTCACAGTTTCGGGCGAATGCGCGCTTAACGAGTTTGTAAATATTGAAATAACCGAATCATCTAAAAAACGTCTTTATGGAAAGGTAAAATAAACATGGCAGACAACGACAAAATAATTGATATGACCAAGGCGCTTGCAAGAGCACTTCAGATGGACGAAAGATACCAAAAGCTCGACGCAGTCCGAAAGGAAAACGACGCCGACGAAAAGCTTCAGGGACTTATCGGAAAGTTCAATCTTACAAGAATGAATCTTGACAAGGCTCTTTCGGACGAGGCTCAGGACAGTGAAAAAATTCAGAGCCTTAACACCGATACTCAGCAGATTTACGCCGAAATTATGGCGAATGAGGGTATGCAGAAATACCAAGAGGCAAGCGGTGATATCGAAAGCCTAATAAATTATATAAACGCAATTATCACGACCGCCATTCAGGGCGGAAACCCCGACGAGGTTAACGCGCCTTCCGCCTGTTCGGGAAGCTGCGAAAGCTGCGGCGGCTGTCACTAAAGAAAAAAGACACAGAGGGTATACATATAATTATGTCGTTTCCCGAAAATACGGCAAATTTGTCGCCGATGATGAAACAATATATAACGGTTAAACAACAGCACCCAAACGAGCTGTTGTTTTATCGTCTTGGCGATTTTTACGAAATGTTTTTCGACGACGCCGTCACCGCCTCGCGCGAGCTTGAGCTTGTGCTGACGGGACGGGACTGCGGTCTTGCCGAGCGCGCGCCGATGTGCGGCGTGCCCTTTCACAGCTATGAGGGCTACGTTGCGAAGCTTATCGCAAAAGGGTATAAGGTCGCGATTTGCGAGCAAATGGAGGACCCCGCGACGGCGAAGGGGATAGTTAAGCGCGAAATTATCCGCGTCGTGACGCCCGGAACCGTCGTTGAAAGCAGTATGCTCAACGAGGGCAAAAATAACTATATTTGCTGTATTTTTGCGGGGAAGGACGGCTTTGGATTAAGCTTTGCGGATATTTCAACCGGCTGTGTTTACGTTACCGAAACGTCGTCGGGAATGAGCGCGGCGATTGACGAGCTTTCCCGCTTTGAGCCGAGCGAAATAATCTGCAACGAGGCGGCGTTTGCCGATAAGACCCTGAACGACTATGCGAACAGGTTTTTGGGCTTTAAGCCGTTTTTACTCTATGACGGTTATTTCGAAATCAATTCGGCGAAAAGCTATATCAGCAATCAGTTTGAAAAGGACAGACTTTCCTCACTTTTTGAGCTTAAGAAGGGCTATGCCGTTTATTCGCTCGGCGCATTAATAAAGTATCTCACCGAAACTCAATTTCACGGCGTTACGCGCCTTGTCGAAATCGAAACCTACGAGTGCGTCGAATATCTATCCCTTTCGGCGACGACGAGAAGAAATCTCGAGCTGACGTCCACCCTTCGCGGTGAGAAGCAGGGAAGCCTTATCTGGGTCATTGACAAAACCTCGACGTCTATGGGAAAGCGCAAGCTTCGCGCTATGCTCGACAAACCCCTTATGAACGTCGATATGATTAACGAGCGGCTTAACGCAGTTTTGGAGCTTTACAACGATTCTGTTCGTCTTGCGAGGGTTCGCGACGCCCTTGCGGGTATGTTCGATATCGAGCGGCTTATGACCCGTGTGCTGTATCGAAGCTGTTCACCTCGCGACCTTCGTTCGCTTCACGACAGCTGTATTAAAATAGCGGAGCTTAAAGGAATCGCAAAGGACTTCAAAGCCCCGCTGCTTCGCTCTCTTGAAGGCGAGCTCGACCTTCTCGACGACATAAAGGAAAAGGTCGGAATGATGATTTCCGACGAGCCGCCGGCGCTGTTAAAGGACGGAGGATACATAAAATTCGGTTACGACCCGATGGTTGACGAGCTTCGCTCCCTTGTCAGTAACAGCAAGGGTTTTTTGGCGCGTCTTGAGGCGTCGCTTAAGGAAAAGACCGGAATAAAGAACCTTAAAATCGGATACAATCGTGTTTTCGGATACTATATCGAGGTTTCGAAAATGAGCACCGACAGCGTACCCGAAAGCTTTATAAGAAAACAGACCCTCTCGACGGGGGAACGGTATATAAATGAAGAATTAAAGGAGCTTGAAACCAAGATATTGAGCGCGAACGAGCGGCTTAATATGCTTGAGCGCCAGCTTTATGAGGAGCTTTTGAGTTTTATAGAGCTTCGTCTGAAGCGTATACAGGCGACCGCCGCCGCGACGGGGTATATTGACGCGCTTTGTTCCTTTGCGAGCCTTGCCAAAGAAAACAATTACTGTAAGCCCGTTGTGGATAACAGCGGTGTAATCGCGATAAAGAATGGCCGCCACCCCGTTGTGGAACGGGTCATTAACGGCGAGCTTTTTGTGCCTAACGACACCTTTTTAGATAAGGACAAAAACCTTATAAACATAATAACTGGACCGAATATGGCAGGAAAATCGACCTATATGCGCGCGACGGCGCTTATCGCTCTGCTTGCCCAAATGGGAAGCTTTGTGCCTGCCGCCGACGCGAAAATCGGGGTTCTCGACGCGATATTTACCCGCGTCGGCGCTTCGGACGACCTATTTGCGGGCGATTCTACCTTTATGGTTGAAATGAAGGAGGTTGCCGAAATTCTCCGTTCGGCGACAAAAAACAGCCTTGTTATACTCGACGAAATCGGGCGCGGAACGTCGACCTACGACGGAATGAGTATCGCGCGCGCCGTTGTCGAGGAAATTTGCAAAAAGGGCGGAATAGGCGCGAAAACAATGTTCGCCACCCATTATCATGAGCTCACGGAAATGGAAAACGATTTTGCCAATATAAAGAATTATAACATTGCCGTAAAAAAGCGCGGCGACGATATTACCTTTCTTCGCCGTATTGTCGAAGGACCCGCCGACGACAGCTACGGCATAGAGGTCGCAAAATTAGCGGGACTTACCCCTTCGGCGATTGTGCGGGCAAAAGAGGTGCTTTCCCGCATAGAAGCACGAAGCGGCGAACCGGTCCGTCGGATTTCAAAGGCGGGCGAAGCGAACGAAACGCGCCTTAAGACCGAGCTTGACAAGATAAACGTCGAGAGCCTAACGCCGATTGAAGCGATGTGCGCGCTCAATGCGCTTAAACAAATTTCTTCTACCGATGATGAGGAAGACTAATGGCAAAAATAGAACTTCTTGACAAAAGCGTATGCGAGCTTATCGCCGCGGGCGAGGTCGTCGAGCGGCCGTCGTCGGTGGTAAAGGAGCTTGTTGAGAACGCCATAGACGCAGGAAGCGACAAAATCGAGGTCGAGCTAAAGCGCAACGGTTTGGAGCAAATTCGTGTTACCGACAATGGCTCGGGTATCGAAAAAAGCGACGTTAAAACCGCTTTTTTAAGGCACGCCACAAGTAAAATCCGAAGCTCCTCCGACCTTGAAACCATATCGACGCTCGGATTTCGAGGTGAGGCGCTTGCCGCTATATGCGCCGTGTCGCGAGTAAGGCTTATTACCAAGACCAACAACAGCGATTTCGGAATCGTGTATATGATTGAGGGCGGCGAGGAAACCGGCTTCGACGAGGTCGGCGCGCCCGACGGAACGTCGATATTTGTAAACGAGCTTTTCTATAACACCCCCGCGCGAATGAAGTTTTTAAAAACTGATGTTCATGAGGGGAACGCTGTGGAAGCGACGGTTGAGCAACAGGCTTTAGCGCATCCCGAAATCGCCTTTAAACTAATTCGCGACGGAAGAACGGCATTCCAAAGCCCGGGCTCCGGCGACCTTTTTTCTGCGGTGTTCAGCGTCTTTCCGCGTGAGGTTTCGCAAAACCTTATTGAAATAACCCCCCTTGACGAAAAAATCAAGGTTTACGGCCTTGTCAGCAAGCCCAGCGCGGCGAGGGCGTCGCGAAGCTATCAGTATATATTTGTGAACGGACGCTTCGTCAAGTCGAAGAACCTTTCGGTTGCCGTGGAGGAAGCCTGTCGTTCGCTGGTTATAGCGGGAAAGTATCCCTGCTTTGCGCTGAATATAGTTCTGCCTTTTGAGGACGTCGATATAAACGTTCACCCCGCAAAAACCGAGGTGCGCTTTAAAAATGACCGCGTCGTTTTTTCGGCGGTCTATTCGAGCGTGAAATCTGCGCTTAACGAGTTTTCAAAGAAGCTCCCCGATTCGGTTGAACGGGCAGTAGAGGAAATAAAAGAAACGAAAATCGAAGCGGATGAAAAAACGCCTACGCTCGATTTGTTTTCGACAACATTTGAAGAAAAGAAAACCGATAATAATGAAGAAATCGACTCGAACAAAAGCTTTTTTGAGTACATACCCGAAAAACCGGCGGAAAAAACTGTTGATTTTATAAATGTATGCTTTGAGCAGGAAACTGACAAATACGTCGCCGAAAGCCTTGTTGACGACAGTCCGCTTGAGGTTATCGGCGAAGCGTTCGACACATATGTAATCGCCCGTTGCGGCGAGGATATTTTGTTTGTCGATAAGCACGCGGCACATGAAAGAATACTGTATGAAAAAATTAAGAACAGCGAGCTTGAGAGTGTCCGCCAGATTCTGATTGAGCCCGTCGTCGTGTCGCTTTCGCGCGAAGAAAAGAACGCGGTTTTAGAGCACGAAAAGGAATTTTATAATATTGGCTTTGTCATTGAGGATTTCGCCGACAAGGACGTAGCCGTTCGCGAAATACCGACGTATTTTCCTCAGAAAGCCATAGCTGACGCGATAGTAAGGGCGGCGGCGAAGCTTGTGGAAAACGGCGGCGATATTTCAACGAAGGAGCGTGAATGGCTGCTTCACTCCTCCGCCTGCCGCGCCGCGATAAAGGCGGGGAACAAGAGCAGCCGCGCCGAGCTTGTCAGTCTGTTGAACGACATACTTGATGGAAGCATACCCAAGTATTGTCCGCACGGTCGACCCGTTTTCGTCGCCCTATCCCGAAAGGAGCTGGAGAAGCGCTTTGGACGGATATAGCGAGAAAATTCCTCTTATCGTTATCGCGGGGGCTACCGCCTGTGGCAAGACGGCGACAGCGATTGAGGTTGCGAAACAAACAGACGGCGAGATTATTTCAGCCGACTCTATGCAGATATATAAAGGACTTGATATCGGAACGGCGAAGCCGACCGAAGAGGAACAAAGCGAGGTTAGGCATCATCTAATCAACATAAAATCGCCCGACGAGTTATACAGCGTCGCAGATTTTGTAGCCGATGCAAACGGGGCGATTGACGATATTATTTCACGTGGCAAACAGCCCATCGTCTGCGGCGGAACAGGGCTTTATATTTCCTCGCTCGTGTCGGGGCTTACCTTCGCTGAGGACAAAACCGATATGGTGCTTCGCAAAAGCCTTTTTGAGGAATATGAGAAGAACGGAATCAAGCCGTTTTTGAACGAGATAACACAAAAAGACCCCGACTATGCGAAGACCCTTCATCCCAACAACGTCAAACGAATTTTGCGTGCCGTTGAGCGTCTTAGGTCGACTGGGCTTTGCGACGAGGAGCAAAACGAGCTTTCCCAAAGAAACCCAAGTCGGCTTAACACTTTTTATTTTGTGCTTGCGGCGAGCGAGAGAGAAAGCCTTTATAAAAAAATTGAGACGCGTATAGACAAAATGATTGAACTGGGGCTTTGCGACGAGGCGCTTAGGGTCTATAATAACAAGGACTGCTACAAAACGGCGGCGCAGGCGATTGGTTATAAGGAGCTGTTCGGGTATTTTGAGGGAACAAGCACCCTTTCCGAGTGCGTTGCGCTGTTAAAGCAGGCAACCCGCCGCTATGCAAAAAGACAGATAACTTGGTTCAAGCGTGAGAAAAACGCCGAGTGGCTTTATACAGATATACTTTCAAGCAGGGAAGCGGCACAAACGATTGTCACAAGGTTTCAAAACCTTTGATAAATACAAAAAATAGAAGGGGATTAAAAATGAAGACAATTATTCTTCAAGACGTGTTTCTTAATCAAGCGAGAAAAGAGAAAATTCAGGTTACTATCTATTTGACGAACGGCTTTCAGTTTCGAGGCGCGGTAAAGGGCTTTGACAATTACACAGTTGTTCTCGAGAGCGAGGGACGTCAGAATTTGGTTTACAAGCATGCCATTTCAACGATTATACCAGCAAAGGTTATCTCTATTTTAGACCAGGAGTGCGAAGAAAATAACGATGACTAAAAAGGTTGGCAGGTTCGTCGGTGCTCTGCTTATCGTCCTGGTGCTTGTCTATTTTGCTTTCCAGATTTATATGGTTATGTATCCCGCATATAAAACGGAGGCGGCGGTTTCCACCACGGTGTCAAGAAGCCTTGAGGTCAAGGGCATAGTCGTAAGAGACGAAACGATAATTGAAACCGATGCGGACGGCATAAAGAACTATCTTGTAAGCGACGGCGAGAAGATAGCCAAGGGTGCTAATGTTGCGGAGGTTTATTTGTCGAGCGACGCGGCGACCAAACGGCTCAGACTTTCGGCGGTTGACGAGGAGCTGACCCTTTTGAAGAACCTGTCCGACCTCGGAAGAACGTCGGGAACCAATATAAATTCGCTCACGTCGCGAATTTATGAAAACCTTTCGGACTATTCTAAAGACCTCGCGAAGGACAATTTTTCCACCGCGAAAGAATATCGTATGGAGATGCTCCAGCTATTAAACAGCTTTGCCCTTGCCGCGGGCAACGAGATTGACCTTTCCGCAAGGATAGCCGAGCTGGAAAATGAGGCGTCATCAATCAAGCAAACAGATATGACGCCCAACCAATACATAACCACGCCCCTTGAGGGATATTTTGTGTCGTCGTCTGACGGATACGAAGCACTTGTCGATAAGGCGGGCGCCAAGGAGCTTTCGGTGAGCGCTCTTCGCGAGCTTTTAGCGCAAGAGAGCGAAACCAACAACGACGTTTGTAAAATTATTTCTGACTACAAGTGGTATTTTGTTTTTGAAACCGACGCGAAAAATGTCGATATGATTAATTCCGCGTCGAGCATGAGCGTAAGCTTTAACTATGCCTCGGTCAATGGTCTTCCCGTTAAGGTTGTCGACTGCTCGGTTGACGACGAAACGGGCACGGCAAAGGTTATTGTCGAGGGGGTATACCTCAATTCCGATATCGCGACCCTTCGCGTTGAAGAGGCGACGATTGACTTCCAAACCTTTAGCGGTATTAAGGTCGACAGAAAGGTACTGCGTATTGAGAACGATGAGCTTGGCGTTTACGTTAAGTTCGGTGCGAAGGTGCTTTTCAAAAAAATCGAACCGATTTTCGAGACCGAGGATTATGTTCTTGCCAAGCCGAATTCGTCCGACGACGACTATCTTGAGCTTTATGACGAGATAATTGTCGAAGGAAAGGACTTGTATGCGGGCAAGGAATTGGGAAACAGGTAAAGTGTTATTGACATTAATATTAAAATATAAGATAATATAGTTTATAAGATTTTTATATATAGGAGGGCTTCTAATGGGACGCGTAGGTGATTTTTTTAAGGATTTGTTTATCAGCGAAGAGGACGAAGACGAGAACTATGCTTCTGACGGATATGAAGAGCCGGAAGAAGAGGAAGAACCCGTAAGAAAAAAAAGACCGCTTTTCGTTGAAGAAACCAAAAAATCAAATAAAATCGTTAACATCAACGCGACGACGCAGCTTGAGGTCGTTCTTGTGAAGCCCGAAAGATTTGACGACGCGAGCGGAATAGCCGACCACCTCAACAGCAAGCGCACGGTCGTGCTCAACCTCGAATCGACAAACAAGGATATCGCAAGACGACTTGTCGACTTTTTAAGCGGCGTTGCCTATGCGAACGGCGGACAGATAAAGAGGGTCGCGAACAGCACCTTTATCATCACGCCTTATAATGTCGGCGTTGTTGGGGATTTGCTCGACGAACTCGAGAGCAGCGGAGTTTACTTTTAAAAAACATAAATATATGGAGGTTACAGGAAATGTTTACACCCAGAGAGATTAGGGATACTGTTTTTGACAAGGGCGCCCGCGGATACAACACAGAGGACGTCGACGCTTTTTTGGCCCAGCTTGCAGACCAGATTGAAACTCTTCAAACCGAAAAGGCTGACGCCGAAAGCAAGATGATGATGCTTGCCGAAAGACTTGAGGGCTATCGCAAGGACGAGGATACCCTTCGTTCGGCTCTTATCACGTCGGAGCGCCTGAAGGAAGCGGTTATGACCGAGGCGCGTCAGAAGGCGGAAATACTTATTAACGACGCACAAATGAAGGCGGACCAGCTCACAAATGCGGCAAACCAGGAGCTTGAGCGCGAGGAAAAAGCCTTCGAGCAAATGCAGGAAAAGGTTTCTTCATTCAAGAAGGAAGTCCTTGAAATGTATAGGGAGCATCTTGAGCTTCTCAACAAGATACCCGAGATTGAGGAAAAGGACGAAAAAGAGGAAGAAGAGCCCGTCAATGAGCCGGAAAACGAAATGAAGGCTATCGACGAATATACCGAAGAGGCGAGTTCTTACGAGAAAGCCGTAAAGGATGTCAGAGCGGAGGTTGAGTTTTCCGCGGTTGACGACGTAAAGGCGAGCGACCCGTTCACGGCGTTCAGCGCGACCAACGAAGAGGAAGCTAAAGAAAAAACAGCGTCAAGATTTGGTCAGCTTGATTTCGGTGAGAATTTTTCATTTGATAAATAAATAGCATTGTTTAAGGAGTAACACCACGTTGCCACAGGATTATAACAGCACATTAAATCTTCCCAAAACCGATTTCCAAATGAGAGCGTCTCTTCCCGAAAGAGAGCCCGCGTTTTTGGAGGACTGGTACAAGAGAGACTTGTACAACAAAATAGTTGACAGCAATAAGGGCAAGCCGCTCTATGTTCTTCATGACGGTCCGCCTTACGCCAACGGAAACATACATCTCGGCACGGCGATGAACAAGGTTTTAAAGGATATGATTATTCGATATAAAAACCTTTCGGGCTTTTGCGCTCCGTATATCCCCGGCTGGGATACCCACGGGCTTCCCATCGAGCAAAAGGCGTTAAAGAAGCTTGGCGCGGACAAGAACAACCTTTCAAAGCTTGAAATTCGCAAGAGCTGCAAGGAGTTTGCGCTGTCCTTTGTCGACATAATGACCGAGCAGTTTAAAAGGCTCGGCGTCCTTGGCAACTGGGAAAATCCATACATAACCCTTCGTCCCGAGTTCGAGGCTATTCAAATAAAGATATTCGGAGAAATGGCGAAGAAGGGCTATATCTATAAAGGCTTAAAGAGTGTTTATTGGTGTCCCCATTGTGAAACGGCTCTTGCGGAGGCGGAGATTGAATACGCCGACGACGCCTGCAAGTCGGTTTACGTTCGCTTTAAGGTGAGCGACGACAAAAATGGCGTGCTTGAAAAGCTTGGCGTTCCCGCTGACAAGACCTATTTCGTAATATGGACTACTACGACGTGGACGCTCCCCGCGAACGTGGCTATCTGCGTTCACCCCGATTATGACTATGCCATCGCGAAGGTCGGCGACAAATTCTATATCACCGCCGACGGACTTCTTGACGAGGTTATGGCGACGGCGGGAATTACCGATTATGAAAAAACGGCAACGGTTAAGGGAAGCGAGCTTGAGAGAATTGAAGTTTCCCACCCCTTCCTCGACCGCAAATCCCTTGTTATAAACGACGGCTACGTTACTCTCGACACAGGTACCGGCTGTGTTCATATCGCGCCCGGCCACGGCGTCGAGGACTTTGAAATATGCACGAACAACTACCCCGAGCTTCCCATTATTGTTCCCGTTGACGGAAAGGGTGTGCTCACCGACGAGGCAGGAAGATTCAGCGGCATAACGACAAAGCAGGCGAACATTGACATTTTTAATTATTTGACAGAAACGGGCGACCTGTTGGCGTACAAGGATATTACCCATCAGTATCCTCATTGCTGGCGCTGTAAGGAACCGATTTTGTTCCGCGCCACGGAGCAGTGGTTCTGCTCGGTTGACGGCTTTAAGGACGAAACGATTAAGGCTATCGGCGACGTAAACTGGACACCCGCTTGGGCGAAGGACAGAATTACGGGAATGGTTCGCGACCGCTACGACTGGTGTATTTCGCGCCAACGCACATGGGGCGTTCCGATACCCGCATTCTACTGCACAAGCTGCGGCGAATACCATATAACCGACGAAAGCATAAACGCCGTTTCCGAGCTTTTCCGCAAGGAGGGCTCCGACGCGTGGTATATTCACGACGCTATGGATATTCTCCCGAAGGGAACCAAGTGCGAAAAGTGCGGCGGAACAGAATTTACGAAAGATACCGATATAATGGACGTCTGGTTTGATTCCGGCTCAACCCACATGGCGGTGCTTCAGCAGCGCGACGAGGGAAGATGGCCCGCCGACCTCTATCTTGAAGGCTCCGACCAATATCGCGGCTGGTTTCAAAGCTCGCTTTTAACCTCCGTTGCCTGTACGGGACAAGCACCCTACAAGAACGTTTTGAGCCATGGCTGGGTTGTCGACGGCGAGGGCAAGAAGATGTCGAAGTCGCTTGGCAACGGAATAGAAGCGCACGAGATAATCGACCAGTACGGCGCGGATATTCTTCGTCTTTGGGTCGCGTCGAGCGACTATCAGGCGGATGTTCGCATATCAAAGGACATTTTAAAACAGCTTTCCGAAGCTTACAGAAAGATAAGAAACACCGCAAGGTTTATTCTTGGCAACCTTGGTGATTTCGACCCCGACACACAGAGCGTGCCGCTTAACGAGTTGGAGGAGCTTGACCTTTGGGCGTTAAGCCGCCTGAACGAGGTTATCTCTCAGGTTGACAATTTCTTTAATACCTATGAATTCCACGGGGTGTATCATACCCTTCACAACTTCTGCGTCGTCGATATGTCGAATTTCTATCTTGACGTTTTGAAGGATAGGCTCTATGTTGAGGCCGCTGACAGCAAAACCCGCAAGGCGGCGCAGACGACGATTTATATTATTCTTTGTGCCGTCGCGCGAATGCTGGCTCCAGTTATTCCCTTTACAATGGAAGAGGTTTGGCAGTTCATACCGAAGTCAAAGGACTTTAGCTATGAAACAATTATGACGAACGGCTTCCCCAAAAAGCTTGATATAGTCTTCGACGAGGAGCATATAGAAAAGTGGAGAAAGCTCCACGCCGTTCGCGACGACGCGAAAAAGGCGCTTGAAAATGCGAGAGCCGAAAAGACGATAGGCGCTTCGCTTGAAGCGAAGGTTACTCTTTTCGCCGCTGATAACGAGCTTTATGCTTTCCTTTCGGCGAACAAGGCCATACTTCCCACGATACTTATTACTTCCGAGGTCGAAATCAAAAACGAAGCGGGCGGTTCGCTTGTCGGCGAGGTTGTCGGCGTTGATGTCGCAAAGGCGTCCGGCGAAAAGTGCGAGCGCTGCTGGTGCTACAGCGACACGGTTGGAAAAAATGATAAGCACCCGACATTGTGCGAGCGCTGTGCAAAAATTATAGGCTAAATAAAATTTGTATAGCGGTGTAATTTACACCGCTATATTATTAAGATTTGAGGATAACGATGATTTTAACTGCTGTTATTATTCTTATACTTGTGGCGATTGACCGCGCGACCAAGCTTTTGGCAATTACTTTTTTGGCAGGCAAGGGAACGGTCGAGGTTATTCCGAAATTTATCGGCTTGTACCTTTTGGAGGGCGGCAACACAGGCGCGGCGTTCGGTATGTTTAACGGAAAGACAATAATTCTTTCGGTCGTAACCTTTGTCGTTATCGTCGCTATGCTTTATGTGCTTTTCTTCAAAAAGTTTACCTCTAAGCTTCTGAAAACGGCGGTTATAATGATAACGGCGGGCGGAATAGGAAACCTATACGATCGCGTAGTTTACGGATATGTTACCGATTTCCTTCGCTTTCTTTTCTTTGAGTTTCCGATATTTAATTTCGCCGACAGTCTTGTTTCTGTTGGCGCCTGCCTTGTGGTGCTGTATATAATTATCGCGCCCAAGGACGAGCCGATTTTCGTTAAACCCATAGACGCAAAGACAGTAGTTAAAGAAGAAAATGACGAATAGCTTTAGCTTTGGATATGTTATAGGTGACGAGGATATCGGAAAACGCCTTGACCAGTCGCTGCTTGAGCGACTTAACGGCGACGAAAATACCGATATAGTTTTCACCCGCACCCATATCCAGAAAATAATCGAAAAGGGACTCGTTTCAGTCGGCGGGACAATAAGGCTTAAAAACTATAAGCTAAGAGCCGGCGACGAGGTATCCGCGGTCGTCGAGCCGCCCAGCGAGCTTCAAACCAAGCCGCAGAATATACCGCTTGATATCGTATACGAGGACGATTGCATTCTTGTTGTAGACAAGCCGAAGGGAATGGTTGTTCATCCGGCGCCGGGAAATTCCGACGGGACGTTAGTGAACGCGCTTTTGTACCACTGCGGAAGTTCGCTTTCCGGAATCAACGGCGTAATTAGGCCGGGTATTGTTCATAGGATAGATAAGGACACGAGCGGACTGCTTGTCGTCGCGAAAAACGACGCGGCGCACCTGTCGCTTTCCAAGCAGATAGCCGAGCATTCGATGTCGCGCATATATAACGCTGTCGTTCATGGAGTATTTTCTGAAACGAGCGGCACAATAGACCATCCTATCGGACGAAGCGAAAGGGACAGGCTTAAATACTGCGTTACCGAAAAAAACTCAAAAAAAGCCGTGACGCATTTTACGGTTATTACCCAATATGCAAAATTCGCCCATATAGAGCTTCGGCTTGAAACTGGGCGGACCCACCAGATAAGGGTTCACATGGCGAGCATAGGACACCCCGTTGCGGGAGACGAAATGTACGGGCAAAAGGGCATAGACAAAGGGCTTGACGGTCAATGCCTTCACGCAGGGTTGCTTGGGTTTATACACCCGAAAACAGGGGAGTATGTCGAGTTCAAAAGCGAACTGCCAAAGTATTTTATAGATTTTTTAGCAAAGCTTGATTAGGAGGCAAAATGTCGGAAAAATTTTCTGATATGCTTGTGGTGTCGGATATCGACGGAACGATTTTGCAAGCGGGATACGGTATACCTAAGGAGAATATCGACGCTATCGACAGCTTTATCGAGGCGGGCGGTTTGTTCACCGTTGCGACAGGGAGAAGTACAGAGTCGGTTGAAAAGTATATCGAGTGGCTCCGTTTTTCCGCGCCCGCAATTCTCTGCAACGGCGGTCTTATATATGATTTTCAAAGAAGACGGGTGCTTTATGAAAAGACCCTTGATTCGAGTATAATCGACGTAATCGAGGACATAAAAAAGAACTTTGACAGCGTGGGAATTGAGATTCATAGAGGTGGTAAAATTATTGCCGTCAAGATGAACGAATTCGTTCTTTCGCACACCGCGCTTGAGCATATTTCCTTTACCCTTATGGATTTGGCGAGCGTCGGCGGAGAATGGAACAAAATCCTTTTTGCCGACACGCCAGAAAACACCGTAAAGATAAAGCGTTTCGTTGAAAAACGCCAAAAGACCGACGCGGTTTACAAACGCTTTGAATTTATTCAAACGAGCGCGTCCTATTTCGAGGTGCTTCCCGCCGGCGTTAATAAGGGCGAAGGGCTTAAAAAATTAGCCGAGATATTAAATATTGATATTAAAAAAACCGTAGCTATCGGCGACTATGAAAACGACCTCCCGATGCTTAAGGTCGCGGGCTATTCCGCGGCGGTTGCTGACGCCTCGGCGGAGGTTCGAAGCCATGTCGACGTCACGGTGAAATCCTGCTTACAGGGTGGGGTTGCGGAGCTTCTCGAGTCGATGAACACCATTCACGACGGGTACATTCAAATGAGGCTTGATATGTGATGAACAAGAAGCATTTTATTCTTCTTGTTATAACCCTTGTCGGAGTTGCGGCGATTTGCGCATATAACTTCTTTTTATATAACAACATTTAACGGAGGCGGTCTTATGGAAATAGATATCAAGGAAGTAAAGGCACGGGTAAAGGGACTTCGCGAGCTTATGGAAATCTCTGTTTCCGATATGGCGAAAAAGCTGAATATTGACGAGGACGAATACATAAAGCGTGAATCGGGCGATAAGGATTTTTCGGTCACCTTTCTTTCAAAGTGCGCCAATATATTTAATATTGACATAATTGAGCTTTTGACGGGTGAAAGCCCGAAGCTGAGAACCTATACCGTCGTAAGAAAAGACCACGGGCTTCCGCTCGAAAGAAGAAGCGGGTTTAAGTATCAGCATCTCGCGCCCCTGTTTAAGGACAGCAAAATGGAGCCCTTTCTCGTTGAGGCGCCGTACAGCGAAGCGGAGCAAAATAAGGCGATTGAGCTTTCCTCCCACAAGGGACAGGAGATGGATTATATTCTAAAGGGTTCGCTTAAGGTTGCTATCGGCGACAAAATCGAATTGCTTTCAGCGGGCGACGCGATATATTACGACTCTATTAATAAGCACGGAATGATAGCGACTGGCGGCGAAAGCTGCGAGTTTTTGGCTATACTTTACAGCGAGAAAAATTAGCCGTGGACATGGCGTTTTGACAAACAAAAGACAGAAGAAAAGCTTGATGAAGACCATCGAGCTTTTTGTCTTTGACGAGGTTAATAAACAGCAGCAGGCCTTTTACGATGCATTAATTCCATTAAAGGAGAATTACTATGTACTCGAAAAAAACGAAGGTTATAAACGGCTCGGGTATTCATGCGCGCCCCGCGTCCGATTTCGCGGTTCTCGCAAAGAGCTTTGAAGCGAGCGTTACGATAAAAAATCTCGACGAAATGACAGCACCTGTAAATGCAAAATCTGTCGTTCGGCTTCTTGCCGGCGGCTTTGATAAGGAAACTAACGTTGAAATTTCAGCAAACGGAAGCGACGAAAGGCAAGCCGTGGACGCGCTTGTCGCGCTTATAGAACGGGGCTTTGGAGAGTGAGTAATCGCTTGCTGTTAAAGAAAAAGCAGTAAATGAAAGGGGGAGGCATAATGATTATTAAGGCGAACGCCGTTTCAAAAGGAATGGCTATGGGAAGAGTTTATGTTTATGAGCATTTTGCGGCTTCTTTCGAAAAAAAGGCGAGGGCAGACAAAGACGCCGAGCTTGAACGCTACAAAAAAGCAAAAATAAGCGCGGCAAAGGAAATTGACGAAATTATAACATCGCTCGGCGGGAACGACGGCAGCGCCAAGATTTTTTCGGCGCATAAGGTAATTCTTTTCGATGAGGAAATCGACCAAGCGGTATACAATGAGATTGAAGACGGCGCAAGCGTCGAATATGCCGTCCAAGTGGCTTACGACAGCTTTATTTCGCTTATTTCAAAGGTGAAAAATCCGATTATCGCCTCGCGAACCGCTGATATCTGCGACGTAAAAAATCGTCTTATTCGGGTTTCTTCAGGTAAAAAAGAAAAACGCGCTTCAAAGCTTGAAGCACCTGTTATCCTTGTCGCGAGCGAGCTTCTTCCAAGCGACGCGGCGACTCTTGACCGTAAAAACGTGCTTGGCATAGTCTGCGAAACCGGCGGCGAAACGTCGCACGCCGTGATTATCGCGCGGGGATGCGGAATACCTGCCGTTCTTGGGGCAAGGGGCATATGCGCCGCGGTTCGCGACGGCGACGAGATTATTCTTGACGCCGTGGACGGAGTCGTAATAACAGCGCCGGATGATAAAACTAAAGAAGAATATAAACAAAAAGAAATTACATACAAAACAAGTCTATCCGACGAGACGAAATATTTGAGCAAGCAGGCGTTTCTTTTAAGCGGCGAAAGGATTTATACAGGGGTGAACGTCGGCTCAGACGCAAACGAAAATGACCTTCAAAACTGTGATTTCCTCGGGCTTTTAAGAACAGAGCTTACATTTATGAACACCGATAGGCTTCCAAGTGAGGAAGAGCAGTTTTTGGCGTATAAGCAGGTCGTTTTAAACGCGAAAGGCAAAACCGTTACTCTTCGAACGCTCGACGTTGGCGGCGATAAGGCGCTTAATTATATGCCGCTTGCGAAGGAGGATAACCCTTTTTTAGGACGGCGGGGAATACGCCTTTGCTTAAAGCAAACCGATGTATTTACCACTCAGCTTGCCGCCGCGCTCCGTGCCTCCGCCTTTGGACCGCTTCAAATTATGTTTCCTATGGTGGGAAGCGTCGAGGAGTTTTTGAAGGCGAAAAAGCTTGTTGAAACGGCGAAAAAAGAGCTTGATGCTCGTGGTATACAATACGACAAGCAAATAAAGCTTGGCGTTATGATTGAGGTGCCGTCGCTTGCGCTTGTCGCCGATTTAATTGCTAAGAAAGCCGATTTCGGTTCAATCGGAACCAATGATTTATGCCAGTATCTTTTCGCCGCCGACCGGACAAACGCCGATGTCTGCGACTGTTATAAGCCTCTTTCCACCGCAATGCTGAGGATAATTTCTTTCATAGTTTCAGCATTCGATAAAGAAAACAAGGAAATTTCAATTTGCGGCGAACTTGCAAGCGACGAGAAAGCGGCAAAGCTTCTTGTCGGATTGGGGTTAAGACACTTCAGCGTGCCGCCGTCCTGCCTTGCTTCCATAAAGCGAACATTCTGCGGCATTGACCTTTTTGAAGCGCAAAAATCCGCTGAAAAGGGAAAAGAACAGTAAATAATTAATTATCAAAGCGCGGTCAAAAAATGACTGCGCTTTTTGTTGACAAAAATGTCAAGTTGCCATAGTGTCAATAAAAGTTGACACAATGATTGACAGAGAATATACTATGCACATAGACAAGAAAGTAACCCGAATTTGAAAGCACAGAGGTAAAGAATTGATACAGAAATTAACGCAGGGAGAAAAAATACGCGAGCTTTTTGAGCGCTTTGAAATTAAGGGAAAGGACGTTGCGAGAAAGCTTAACGTCGACACGGGGCTTGTAAGCAAATGGGTAAACGACAAGCGCGTTTTGCGGGTTGACAACGATAATATGGAGCGTCTTGTAGACCTTGTGCTTTCTCGCGAGATATCCAAGGAGCAGTGGCTTTGGCTTAAAAAAACGCTTTGCGAGGATGAAATCGATTCGTCCTTCGGCTCTGTTTCTGATTATAAGCTCGCGCTTATGCTCTGGCTTGCCGACGAGCGCGACCCAAGCATAAGGTTTATTGTGGACAAGATTGTAAGCGACGACAGGTCCGACGTCACCTCAAATAAATATCATATAAAAAACAAGGCTGCCCAAAGGCTTTCGCGAAGCGATTTTTTCTGTGTGGGCGGTGCTAATGAAATCGCAATAAAGCTTGAGAACACGTTAAAAGCCTGCGCGGGCGGTCGAGTGAATATTCATATTACGAACGAGAACACCTCTGCGATAATCACGTCGCCTATACGCGACGTTTTAAAAAGCGTGATGGACGACGGAAAAATAAAAGCAAAAATGCTCGTTTCGATTTCTAATAAGGGAAGAAAAAGCTCTGCGATACTCACCGAATATCTAACAGATGTGCTCGAGGACAAAATCGCGCTCTATTTCGAAAACTCGGATAAGCCTTTGGTCGCCGAGCAGACCGCTATACAGCTTCCCTTTGAGGGTACGGTTATTATTTCTGAGGTCGTCGATACAAACGCGCCTTTGATAGGAACTTTTATCACCGACGAGAGTTTTAATGAGGGATTAAAAGCCGAGTTCGAGAACGTACTCGAATTTGCAGCCCCCGCGTTTCTTCCGCTCAAGGACGTTTCAACACGAAGGGTACAACGGCTATACATGGATAATTACCGAACCGACGGCGACGTTATAGTATTACGAAAGAGCGCGTCTCTTTTCTATATGTCGCCTGACGCCTACGACAGACTTTTAAAAAAGCTTGGCTACAAGGCAGAGGCGTTTGTCTGGCGAAGCAATATGTTTAAAGAAAATCGCAGCGCCCTTATGGAGGGGCTTGCGGGCGGAACAAACGTCTATGAAATGATACCGGCGGAATGCTTTTACCCCATTGGACAAAACCGTTATAAGGTCGACGGCGACGCACTTATGGAAAACGGCGACGTCGAGGTGGACGGTGAAACGCTATGCGACGCAATAGAAGGCTATAAAGAGGCGATAAGAAGATTTTACAATCTTCATATCCGTATTATCCACGAGTCGATTACGCCGCCCGCGAGGGGCGTCGAGCTGTTTTTAAAGCCCGCCGATATGCGAATGATAGTTAAAAGAAACGACGAAGAGCGACCTCTTATTATGTCGGAAAACCAGCTTTTCTTAAAAGCGGTTGAAAATATGCTCGGCGAGTTTTGGCATGCGATTGATGAGGACAACGGAGCCGGTTATTCGTCAAGCTATGCCGAAAGGTTTTTAGAGGGAAAATCAAAGGATATTTTAAGCGGTATGAAATAGCTTTGAAGATAAAATTCCTTTTCGGTTGCTGGGCTGGAACATACTATAAAAAATAGGAGGAGAACAAAAATGCTTTACACTTACGTTGTCTGGTACGGGAGCGCGACTCTAATTATCGCCTTTATTACGGCGATAGCGGCGGCGATTTACGGATTGAAAAGCGACGGAAGCGCTACGTCGAGCGCGGGGCATTGGGTGACGGTAAAGGGCAACTATCATGTTCGCGACGCCTCGGTCAAAGAGGTATATGAAAAACAGCATGGTGCAGGAACCTACGAAAAAGCCGCCGAGTCCGATTCGAAGCTTAGGCGCAGAACTGTGATTTTCTTCGGCGTGATAGCCGCGCTTGTGCTGCCGTCGAACGCGGGAAGGCTGAGTGGAAATCAAATGGTACATAACGAGCTCAACGCCTTTGTCGGAGGTGTTCTTCAATGGAGCACACTTTGGTGTCTTATTGCCGTCGCTGTCGTTGCGGCGTGGTTTACGCTGACGATTATGACTATTGTAAAGAATTCAAAAACTATGTACTCCTTTCGATTTAACAGGCAAAACGCAACGATAGAGCAGAAAAAAAGATACGATAGAATTGAATGGATGCTTGACGCCGAAGTTTTTTTATCCTTGGGAGCTATGGCGTATATGCTTATTTTCGGTATTTGTTCCTTCTTTTTCGGAATTAACGGTCACGGCGGCTTTCTTTTCGTTATGTTTAGAATTTTCAAGTTTTCGTGGTGGATTGTTTTCGGCATTCAGCTTTTGTGGAAGCTCATTATTTTAGGAGATATAAAACGCGGAATTGACGACAGCAACCAGAAGTCGGTCGAGCTTATTAACGCGATAAACGACAGCATGAGAAGGAGCGAGTATCTTTGCGACGCCTGCAAGCGTCCGCTTGGCAACCACTATTCGTGGCAAAAGGAAAATATGCTTTTTTTCTGCGATAATTGCGTGACATGGGACGGTGTGCTTCATTCTCATTTTGACGGAAGCAAAGGAGAATTAATTAACCTTTCAACAGATACGAAGGTTGTGATGAAATAGGCAAGGAGAAGAAAAAGAAAACGAATATGACTCAGGTTGAAAAAGTGGCGCACGATTTCGAAAAAGAGGTCTTTTTCTTTCGCTATCCCGGGAAAAGCAGGAAAAACGACTATCGCATTTTTTCTTCCGCTTATGAGGAATTTCCGTGGTGGGGAATGAAACCGATGCTTGAGATTGTAGAAAAGGTTGAGCAACGAACGACGTATAACCGAGCGGGGGAGCCAATCAAAACCGCAGAATATAACGTGTGCTGCGTCCGCGTCCGCTTCGGCAAAAATGAAAGCGAATACGGCGAAACCGAGACAAGATGCGTTAAAATAAAAAAGCGGGAGAAATAATATGGACGAATTTTTGAGCTATAACCGCGAGCTCGCGATAAGCGAAGCGGGAAGGCTTTCGCAGGAAAGTGATTTAAAGGATATAGTGCTTTCACGCCGTGACGAAAGCGTTCGCCATTCGGCGGTGTGTAAAATCAAGGATATCGCGTGGCTTGAGGGCTATTGCGCGGGCGACGAAAGTTATATTGTCCGTCGGGCGATTGTAAGAAAAAGCGAAAACGAAGCTTTTCTTAGAAAGCGGCTTATAGACGATAGCAGCAAAAGAGTATGCGAGGCGATAATCACGCGGCTCGAGGAGCTTGGCTTTGCGGTGTCGGACGAGGAGAGAAGCTTTAAATACGACGTTTTTGAGGCAGTTATGGAAGAACAAAAGAAATCGGTTTTATGGCGGTCGGTTCAAAACGACAGGGCTATTTCGGCGGCGAAGCAAGCCAAATGACCAAAACGGTAATAAACCGTCGTCTTCGCGAGCTGCGCGCGATAATCCTATCACAAGCGGCGTTCCGCGACAAAGGGGAAAAGCTGTTTCGCTCGCGTAAAATGAACGAGGCACAAAGAATATACGCTATGCTCTATTTTGAAACGCGAGAAGCCTATTATCGAGCGCGGCTCGACGAGCTTTACTATGAGGTCAAGCTGAGTCAAAAGCAAAGCGCAGAAGGAGGAATGGTTTATGTTTACGGGAATATATGAGCTGAGAACAGACGGCGAGAGAATTTTTCTTCCAGTGGAATGGGAGGGGCTTTTGAGCGGCGAATGGCTCGTCGTTCACGAGGATACTGAAACGGGCGAACAGCTTTGCTGGGTGCTTGACGAGCAGGAGGAGGAGCTTGTCGGTCAAAAGGAAATAATGATTGATAACGACCTTGCCATACCCTTTTACTCGCTTGCACGCGTTTCAGACAAGTGGTACGCTTTAGGGCTTGGATACGAATTTGAAATAAACGATAAACCCGAACCAAGCGGAAAATCATACGATTTAACAGACAAAATATAAAGGAGATTTTATTATGATGGCGAAATTCTTAAGCGGAAATATGCCTTTTTGGTTAATAATCGGCTTGTTTGTTTTTTGTGTTGTTGGTATTCTGGTTCTTTTAATTGAACAAAGCGTCACGGAAAAGAAACAGCTTCAACAAAATTTCAGACTATATGAAAGCTGCAAAGCAAGCGGGCATCAGTGGAACGACTGCAAGTGCTTGAGTTGTGGCGAAACGAAGCCTGACGACGACCCTGCACACGATTGGGTTGTGGTGACCAAGAGACTTTGCGGCCGTCCCGGCGGAGAGGAAGAGGGCTGTTACTGTCCCTATTCAAACCAAGAGTATGCTGATTGCTCTGTGTGCGACGTAACCTTTGAGGAGTGCTCCATATGCGGGCGCGTGCGATGACAAAGGACGAGTTTAAGCGCTGGTTTTCGGGCAAATTGAGTATTTTGGACAGCTACAATCTTTCAGACAACGCGAAATACGCGATTAACAGTCTTTTAAAAACAAACCGCTCGCTTGCGACCGAGTTGTTTTGCGGCGAAGCGGGAGTGAGTATAGAAGAAGCAAGACGTGTTATCAGTCTTCGCCTTCTTGAAGAGGTTGACGAATGAAAAGGGAAAACGCCGTGGAAGGAATAAAGACGCATGAAGCTGTTTGCGCCGTGTGCAGCGAAAAAAGCAAACAGATATCAGTTTTACAAGCTGATTTTGGAGAGACGGAGGATTTGGATGGCCGCCCGAGCGAAGAAGTGCTTAAGAATATCGTTTTTTGGCGGCAGGAGTGTCCTTTTTGCGGATACGCCTGTGAGGACATAAGCGTAGCGATGTGCGAGATTAGCCCCAAAAACCTGCAAGACTTATATAAAACGGCGCTTTCGGGCGACGAGCCGAAGGAAGTAAGGGCATTTATAAAGTGCGCCGCGCTGTTTGATTATTTGGGCAAAAACGGCGAGGCGACGCGCGAATATGTCCGCGCGTCGTGGGTCTATGGCGAGCTTATCGACAAGCAGGGCGCAAATTCGATGAGGGCGAAGGCACTCGACAGCCTTAAAAAGCATTTTAAGGTAATCGGGGAATGGTCGATACAAAATTCCCTGTGGTATCTTCTTTACGCCGAGCTGTTGCGGCTTAGCGGGCGGTTTGACGAGGTGCTTTGCGTATCGCCGCAAAAAAATATTTACTATGCCGATTTGGCTTGGCTTGAGGCGATAAGATATTATGCAAAAACGCTTAACGACGAGCCGCAAACGACCGATAGTATTTTAGAGCATAGTGAGCCGAGAGAAATCGCGATGTTTATTCGGCACAACAAGAACGCACCGAAATATCTTGAAAAAGAGGTCAGCAAGGTGGCGCTTACTAAGCTTGAGCAGGCGCTCGAGACGGAACCGTGGGCGGCGGTCGGACTAAAGACCTATTATCTTGCCTTTGGCGACGAGGAAAGAGCCAAGCGGTACGATGGATATAATGATTTTGAAGCAAAGGGGAAAGAAAATGTCGACGATTGAGGAAAGACGAGTAGCTTGCGCTATGTGCAATGGCGAAAGCACCCAGTACGGGCTTGGCTCGTGGTGCGTCTTTGGCGAACCCGACCTTGATTTTCGTCCTGCGGCGATGCTTCGCGCGACGATGAATTATTGGATTGAATGCTGTCCCAAATGCGGTTATGCGGCGACTTCAATTTCAAAAAAGCCGAGAATATCGCGAGAGGATTACGACGCGCTTCTAAAGCGAGCCGCTTTAGAAATCGGAAACAAAAAGCGCTCGCATTTCACATATTGCGTTGGACTTCAATATGAAAAGCGACAAAAGAAAAAAGAAGCCTTGCGCTTTTTTCTCGCGGCGGCCTGGATGTGCGACGACGACGAAAACGAACAAGGCGCGCTTTCTGCGAGAAAAAAGTGTATGGCGTTAATAGAACCTCGCCTTGAAAGGGGCACAATAAAAAACCGCCGAAGGTATACGCGTATTTATTGCGACCTTCTTCGTCGGACGCGGGACAAAAGAATTCTCAAATTTGAGCCGAGAAAAAATGTGCTTGACTTCAAGACGGCGCAGATATTAAACTTTGAACGAAAACTATATTTACAAGAGGATTTTTCGGCGCACTCTATCGACGAGGTTTATACAAACGATTTTGATGATTTCTTCGAAAAGAACGAGCCGCTCGTTCTGTCAGCCGAAGAAATACGCGCAGAAATAGAAAACGAAAAGCAAGTTTAAGAAATGTGCCGCGAGGTAACAGAGCTTTTCCGCGATAGCAAACGACGCGGCTAAGCGGTTGGTCGTTCGCACATACCCCCGAAGCGGGAGCCTTGAAGAAAAGGGAGGGTAATTATGATATTCGATGGATACGATGTCGGCGAGGTTCCAAAAAGAAATATCGGCGGAGTTAATTTGATTATGAAACCGCAAAAGGTAAGCGCCTTTATGGAAATGAAGGATTATCTTGAAAGATTTATGAAAAATTCTGTCGGCTTTACGATAAGCGGCATCGACGAGGTTGACGAAGCCAAACAAACTCTTGGCTTAACGTTTAAAATTACTGACAATTCAGAATTGGATTTTAATGAAATCCAACCCCTTATTCATATGCTTATCTGCGCTAACGAGTATTCCTTTCATGTGGATAAGGCGAGCGGCACGATTTATCTGACTATGAAGGTGACGGATATATGGAGGAAGCATAATGGATAGCTTTTTGTTTGAGGAAATGATAAACGATATGAACGACGACGCAGAATATACCCCCGCGTTCATTCCGACCAAATTCATAAACGGACGCGCGCTGCATATGAATCCCTCCACGGTTGAGGATTTCGAAAAGCTTACAGCGGATATAGAAAGCTTCGCTCGTTATAACCCGGAGGACCTTTTTGCATACGGCGCGGATAAGCTTGACGAGAGCGAAGAGGAGCTTAAGGTTTGGGCCGAGGTTAAAAGCGACCGCGCCGCGGATATACGCACATTACTCTGTATGGGGCGCAACCATATCGCCGACGTGACGCGCTTTTCTGTTGCTGAAAGCGGGGACGCCGTTCGGATAACCTATGTTTTCAAAAAACGACTTTGGCAAAACGAGGACAACATTTCGGTTTGAAGGAAAAAAGCACATACTTGCTATGTGCTTTTTTTATAGTATAATAAAGATAATAAAAGAAAATCTATTTATGGGCGAGAAAAACAACATAGGAAAGGAAAACAATGCTCGAATTAAAGCATATCGGCTTTGACGCCGAAGAGAAAAAAGAAATACTGCACGATATAAACGTTACGATAAACGACGGTTTTGTCGCGATAACAGGACCAAACGGCGGTGGAAAGTCCACGCTTGCGAAGGTCATCGCGGGAATATATATTCCTACCGAGGGACAGATACTGCTCGACGGGGTCGACATAACAAATATGACGATTACCGAGCGCGCGAAGCTCGGCGTAAGCTATGCCTTTCAGCAGCCCGTGCGTTTTAAGGGGCTTTCGGTCAAGGATTTATTGAGCCTTGCCGCGGGCAAAAACACGACGGTCGAGGAGGCCTGCGCGGTGTTGAGCGAGGTTGGACTTTGCGCGCGCGACTATATTGATCGCGAGGTTAACGCGAGCCTTTCGGGCGGCGAGCTTAAGCGAATTGAAATCGCTATGGTGCTTGCGCGCGGAACCAAGCTGTCGATTTTTGACGAGCCTGAGGCAGGCATAGACCTGTGGAGCTTCCAAAACCTTATTCGCGTGTTTGAAAATATGTATAAGCAAATTCACGGAAATATCCTTATAATCAGCCATCAGGAGCGGATTTTGAATATTGCCGATAAGATAATCGTCCTTAAGAACGGCCGCGTTGAAAAGGTCGGTTCTCGTGCCGAGGTTCTTCCCGAGCTTCTTGGCGGCGCGTCGGCCGCCTGCAGTATGCTGACCGACAAGGTCGAGGGGGTAAGAATATGATTGACGCGATTGAACAAAGCCTTTTAAAGACGGTCGCCGACCTCGACGCCCTTCCCGTCGGAGCGTACAATATACGCGAAAACGGAAAGCTTGGCGGACGAAACACAACGGCGAATATAGACATTGTCACAAAAACCGACAAGCCGGGCATTGATATAATAATTAAGCCTAATACGGTTAACGAGAGCGTTCACATTCCCGTCGTGCTTAGTCAAACCGGCTTAAAGGATATGGTTTACAACGATTTCTATATCGGTGAGGGAAGCAACGTGACGATAATCGCGGGCTGCGGCATACACAACTGCGGCGACGATAATTCTCAGCACGACGGCATACACACCTTTTTTGTCGAGAAAAACGCTTCGGTAAGATACGTTGAAAAGCATTACGGCGAGGGCGAGGGGCGCGGCAAGCGTCTTATGAACCCGACGACGGTCGTTCACCTTGCCTCAGGCTCGCATATGGAAATGGAAACGACCCAAATAGCGGGTATTGACGACACGATTAGAAAGACGACAGCCGAGCTTGCCGATAACGCAAGTCTTGTTATACACGAAAAGATAATGACGACGGGGGAGCAGGAGGCGACGACCGATTTTGAGGTTGATATGAACGGCGACGGCTCGTCGGCAAACGTAATTTCCCGAAGCGTCGCGAAGAACGACAGCAGGCAGAACTTTATTAGCCGAGTTAACGGAAACTGTGCCTGTGCGGGGCATACCGAGTGCGACGCGATAATTATGGACAAAGCCTGCGTGCTCGCAAGCCCGCAGCTTACGGCGAACAACGTCGACGCAAGCCTTATTCACGAAGCGGCTATCGGCAAGATTGCAGGTGAGCAGCTTACGAAGCTTATGACTCTGGGGCTTACCGAACAGGAAGCCGAGGAGCAGATTGTGAACGGGTTTTTAAAATAAATAATTGAGCGGCAGCGGACGGATGGTCGCTGTTTTGGGAGCAAAATATGACAACGGTCTTGATTGGAATAATATTTCTTGCGTTTATCAGTATGGGCTTGCCCGATACGCTTCTCGGCTCGGCGTGGCCCGCTATGTTTGCCGATATGAACGTGCCCGTGTCATATGCGGGCTTTATCTCTCTGCTTATTTCCGGTGGAACGGTTATTTCAAGCCTTTTCAGCAACCGCTTAGTAAAAAAACTCGGATCGGGAATGGTCACGGCAGTATGCACCCTTTTAACCGCTGTCGCGTTGTTCGGCTTTTCGATTTCAACCTCCTTTTGGCAGCTGTGCGCGTGGGCGGTTCCCTACGGGCTCGGTGCGGGGAGCATCGACGCGGTTCTCAACAACTACATCGCTGTAAAGTACAAGTCACGTCATATGAGCTGGCTTCATTTTTGCTGGGGCATTGGCGCAACGGCTGGCCCCTACATAATGGGAACATTGCTTACCCGTGGCGCAATGTGGACGAGCGGATATCGCGTTATCGCGATTGTTCAGGCGTCTGTGACACTTTGCCTGTTCCTTTCTATGCCGCTTTGGAAGAAAAATCCCCTTCCCGAAAGCGCTGAGGCAAAGGGCGGAAAAGCTATCACAAATCTTGAAGCTATTCGTCTGAAGGGCGCGAAGAATATTCTTGTTGCGTTTTTCTGCTACTGTGCGCTCGAAAGCACCGCGGGAATGTGGGCAAGCAGTTATATGGTTATCGAGCGAGGTCTGTCCGCCGAAACCGCCGCGAAATGGGCGTCGGTGTTTTATCTTGGAATAACCGTCGGACGATTCTTGTGCGGCTTTGTGTCGGACAGGGTGGGCGATAAAAATATGATTAGATTAGGTCAAGGGCTTATTCTTGCGGGTCTTATATCTCTTGTGGTGTTTAAGGGCAACGGAATGTGCCTTGCGGGACTTCTTCTTGTCGGCTTCGGCTGCGCCCCTGTTTTTCCGTGTCTTCTGCACGCAACGCCAAAGAACTTCGGCGCGGACAAGTCGCAGGTGCTTATGGGTCTTCAAATGGCTTGCGCATATATCGGAAGCACCGCAATGCCTCCCGTTATGGGTCTTATTGCCGAGCATATCAATATCGCTCTTTATCCCGTGTTTCTGCTTTGCTTTATCGTGGTTATGATTGTTCTCATAGAAGGCTTCAACCGTCAAAGCTCCGGAAAAGCGCTTGAAAATCAAACAGAAGCTTAAAATAAACGCCCCCGCCACATTAAAAAAGCGGGGGCTTTGCAATTCGGTTGAGAAATTATTTTTTGTGTAATATAATGATTGTACGCACAAGTTTGCGCGTTTATGACAAGACGAAGGGAGCCCGTGACGGTGTATAGTGTGTTTTTGGTGGAGGACGAGGTCGTTATCCGCGAGGGTATAAGAGAAATAATTAACTGGCAGGAGTATGGGTTTTCCTTTGTGGGTGAGGCGGCGGACGGCGAACTTGCGTGGCCGCTTATTCAAAAGCAAAAGCCGGATATATTGATAACCGATATAAAAATGCCCTTTATGGACGGACTTGCACTAAGCCGCCTTGTTAAAAAAGAGCTTCCCGAAACGACGATAATTATTCTTAGCGGATACGATGATTTTTCCTATGCCAAGGAGGCTATCGCCATAGGCGTGAGCCAATATCTTTTGAAACCGCTTGCGAAGGACCAGCTTATCAGCAGTCTTAGCGAGGTAAAGGCGCGAAAGGACAAAGAGGCGGAGCAGAACCGATACCGTGAGCAGTTTGACAGCGAAATGCAGGCGTATCTTACAGGCTCGCGAAGAGATTTGTGGGACGCGCTCGTAAGCGGAAAATATGCCGCGGAAGAGCTTCTTGCCCGCGCGGATAAGTTTCAGCTTGATTTTACCGCAGAGGCATATAACATCGTTCTTTTCTTTTTGGAGGAGGACCTGCTTCACGCCAACTATTCCACAAAGGTTGCCAACGCCCAAGCCGACCTTTGTGCGGCGTTTCCCCAAAACAGCAACTGCGTAATGTTCAGCACAGGAGTCGACAGCATCGCCTTTTTAGTCAAGGGCGAAAAAATTAAAATTGACGCCGTAACAAGTCAATGCGTAGAAATGCTTGAAACGATATGCCGACCGCTTGAAAAGGTGGTTAAATGGTCGGTTGTAACGGGAGAGCCCGTTTTCCGTCTTAGCGCGGTTGCCGATTGCTATCGTGCGGCGCGACAGACTGTTTTTCGCTTTTCCGGGAATGACGTGGCGCCCAACGCACCCGTCGCGCTTGACTTTGACCCGAACGATATGGACGCCGCCAAGGTTGACCAGCGAATTGTTGAGCGTTTTCTTGCAAGCGGCTTGCAGGAGGAGATACACGATTTTATAAGAAGCTATATGTTTTCCGCGGGAGGCGATGCGGCGCAGTCGCTTATTTTCCGCCAATATATCGTTCTCAATATGCGTTTTACGATAAACGCTTTTCTGGAAAAGATGGGATACTCAAAAAAAGATATTAACCGCGAAACCAAGGAAGAGCGTATGCAAGAAGCGTTCTTAACCTTTGAAGGAGCGGAAAAATACACAGAACAGCTTCTTTCAACGGCTCTTATGCTTCGCGATAAGTCGGTCAACAACCGATATGGAACGATGCTTCAAAAGGCGGTTGATTATATGAACGAGCATTATGCCGACCCTGATATAAGCCTTAACGTCGTCGCGCAGGTCGCCAACGTGAGCGCTACCCACTTCAGCGCGGTGTTCAGTCAGGAAATGGGCAAAACCTTCCTTGAAACCCTCACAGACCTTCGTATGGAGCAGGCAAGAGCCCTTCTGCGTTCTTCTGACAAAAGCTCGGGCGAGGTAGCCTTCGCCGTCGGGTATAACGACCCGCATTACTTCAGCTTTTTGTTTAAAAAGGTCAACGGCTGTTCTCCGCGCGACTATCGCTCCGGGAGGAAGACGATATGACGCTGCCGGAAAGATATAATATTTTTAAAAGACGCACAACGCTTACACGTCAGCTTAGAGTTCTTCTGATCGGCGTCATTTTGCCGTTTATCGTTATGATTGCCGTTGTTTTGGGTATGCTCGGTTCTTTTAACCGCGAATACGCTATAACCCTTCAAAACGCTTCGACGGCGGGCGAGTTCAACAATAACTTTAAGGACGCGCTTGACCTTGATATGTACTATTACGTCGTGGGAAGCAAGAATATTGACCATCTGCCGCTTGAAGTGGTTGAAAATGCCCAGCAGGTAATAACACGTCTTCAGGCGACGACAACACAAAAAGAGAACCAATGGCGCATTAAAAGTATGCTTCGCCTTTGTCAGCGGCTTAAGGAATGTATGCTCGATATCGAGAGCACCGAGAGCTACGACGAGAATATGGAGAAGCTTGAGAACAACATATATATTCTTACAGACCTTGTACAGACGTATATGTACGAATATATATACGACGAGGTGCGCGAGCTTTCCTCACTTCAAAACTCGATTAGTCAGCGCGTAAGCGTTACGATTGTCACCTCGGGGCTTATAAGCCTTACGCTCGTTATATTTATGCTCGGCTATTCAACCGGCATTACCCGAAGCATAGCGCGACCCATTAAAAAACTTTGCGAAAAGGTTGAACGGCTTGGACGAGGGGACTTTACGGTTGTTCCGATTGAAACCTATAATGTCGAAATCAAGACGCTTGACGACGGCTTTAACGATATGGTTGGGCGTATTAACGCACTTCTTGAACGCGTGAAGAACGACCAAAACTCGCTTCGCAGAGCCGAGCTTGAGCTTTTACAGGCGCAAATTAACCCCCATTTTTTATACAACACGTTTGATTCAATCGTTTGGCTTGCCGAGGCGCACAAGGATGACGAGGTTATTCAAATGACCACCAACCTGTCGACCTTCTTCCGCAACTCCTTGAATAACGGAAGCGACACCATAACACTCGCGCTCGAAAAGCAACAGGTTGAAAGCTATCTTAGTATTCAGCAGATACGTTATCGCGATATTTTGAAATATGACATACAAATTCCGAACGAACTACTTGCGTACAAGCTGCCGAAGCTTACCCTTCAGCCGCTCGTTGAAAACGCCATTTATCACGGAATAAAGAATAAGCGCGGCGTCGGCGTCATCGTTATCACAGGAGAAGAGGACGAAAAGGATATTATTCTGAAAATTCAGGACGACGGCATAGGAATGACCGAAGAACAGCTAAATGCACTTCGGGCAGGGGTTTATGAGGATAAGCACACGGGTCTTGGGCTTGTCAACGTCCACAAACGGCTGAAATTATATTGCGGAGAGGATTACGGACTTACATTTGACAGCGTTTACGGCATAGGAAGCACCGTTTCCGTGCGAATACCGAAACAAAACAAACTTTTGAACTAAAAAAACAAACTTTGATACAACTTTGATACAACTTGAATAAAAATTAGAAAAACCCTCGAAAGAATATCAATGGTTCTTTTTCAGGGGTGCTCCTATAATATGAGATGTTAGAAGGCGGTAATTGATGTCGCCCTAAACAAAATATTAGAAGGAGAAACACAAATGAAAAAGGTTTTAGCATTTTTACTCGTTGCGGTTATGGTGCTTGGTCTTGTCGCTTGCGGCGCGAAGCCCGCGACTGACGATGGCAACGGACTTATCAAAGTCGGCATCATCAACAACCCCCCCTCGGAGTCTGGCTATCGTGAAGCCAACGTTAAGGATATGGAAGCTGTATTTAGCGAGGCTAACGGTTATTCCGCTCAGACTTATTACAGCATCAACAATGACGAGCAGCTCAACGCTGCGAAGCAGTTTGTTACAGACGGCGTAGATTATCTTCTTATCTCTGCCGCTGCTACCGATGGTTGGGACGACGTTCTTGCTTCTGCTAAGGAAGCCGGAATAAAGGTTTTCCTTTTTGACCGTATGATTAACACGGACGAGAGCAACTATGAAGCTGCTGTTGTTTCCGATATGGCTAATCAGGGCGACACAGCTGTTGCTTGGTTAAAATCCCTTAATCTTGCTGAGTACAACATCATCCACATTCAGGGTGCTATGGGTTCGGATGCTCAGATAGGACGTACAGGCGCGCTTGACGCTGAGTTTGCGGCTGGCACAATGAACAAGGTTGTTCAGCAGACAGCTACATGGGACGAAGCTGAAGCTAAGAAAATCGTTGAGACAGTCATCAACTCCGGTGAAGCTTTCAACGTTATCTATGCAGAGAACGACGGTATGGCTAAGGGCGCTGTTGCGGCTCTTGACGATGCTGGTATCACCCACGGCGTAGACGGCGATGTCGTTGTTATGGGCTTTGACTGCAATAGATGGGCTCTTCGTGAGCTTCTCGCTGGCACATGGAACTATGACGGACAGTGCAGCCCCTTCCAGGCGTCTGTTATTGACGGCATAATCAAGGGCGGCGACTATTCTGGTCCTAAGACAATCATCTCTGAAGAAAAGGGCTTTGACGCCAAGACACTTACTCAGTCTGACATTGACACATACGGTCTCGGCGAGTAATTCAGAGACTCTTCAATAACTGAGAATTTGCACTGAAATATACGGTGCGGAGTATGTGGATTTACCGCACATCCGCACCGTGTTTTCTTTTACGCACTTTTGCTTAATTTTTTTCTTGCGCTTTACGTAGGCGTAAGAAATGATGTTTTAAGAAAATTCATTCAAAAGAGGGAAGATAAATGCAAGATAACATTGTCTTATCCATGAAGAACATTGATAAATCTTTTCCCGGAGTTAAGGCACTTAAGGACGTGAACTTTACGCTTGAAAAGGGCGAAATTCACGCGCTTCTCGGTGAAAACGGCGCGGGAAAGTCAACTTTGATAAAAGTTTTGACCGGAGTTTATCATAAGGATGCCGGTCAAATTTATATAGCGGGCACAAATAAGCCGGTGACGTTCAAATCCCCGCAGGAAGCGCAGAAGATGGGAATTGGAACGGTTTATCAGGAGATAACGCTTTGCCCCAACCTTACGGTTGCGGAAAATCTGTTTATCGGAATAGGTAAATACAGCTTTGTAAATTGGCGCGCTATGGAGAAAAAGGCACAGGATTTACTTGAAGACCTTAAAATACCTGCGAGAGCCACCCAGCAGCTTGGAAGCTGCTCGATAGCGGTTCAGCAGATGGTCGCCATTGCCCGCGCGGTCGGAACCGACTGTCATATTCTTATTCTCGACGAGCCGACGTCCTCTTTGGACGAGCAGGAGGTCGAGAAGCTGTTCTCGCTTATGCGCGACCTTAAGTCGCGCGGCGTCGGAATAATTTTTGTTACCCACTTTCTTGAGCAGGTCTACGAGGTCTGCGACAAGATTACCGTTCTTCGTAACGGCGAGTTTGTCGGCGAATACAAGGTTGAAGACCTTCCGATGGTCGAGCTTGTCGCCAAGATGGTCGGACGGGACCTTGATGATTTGTCAGAGCTTCACAAAAAAGAGGGGCTCGGCGACGGCGGTGAGGCAGAGGTCGTCTACGAGGCTTCGGGTCTTTCGAGTGCCGACGGAGTTAAGCCCTATGATTTCGCTATCCGAAAAGGGGAGGTCAACGGCTTCACAGGACTTCTCGGCTCGGGACGAAGCGAAAGCGTCCGCGCGATTTTCGGCGCCGACCACATAACGGGCGGCAAGGTCAAGGTCGACGGAAAAGAAGTTAAAATAACAAAGCCGATTGAGGCGATGAAAAACGGTATAGGATATCTTCCCGAGGACAGAAAGGTTGACGGAATTGTCGCTGATTTGTCGGTTAAAGAAAATATAATTCTTGCGTTGCAGGTTATGAAGGGCTTCTTCAGACCGTTTTCAAAAGCCGAGGCGGAGTCCTTCGCCGAGGAATACATCAAGCTTTTCGAAATCAAAACCGCATCTATGGATACGCCGATTAAGTCTCTTTCGGGCGGAAACCAGCAGAAGGTTATACTTGCCCGCTGGCTTTTGACCCACCCCAAATACCTTATTCTTGATGAGCCGACGCGCGGCATTGATATCGGAACTAAGGTTGATATCCAAAAGCTTGTTTTGAAGCTTGCCGAGGAGGGAATGAGCATAACCTTTATATCCTCCGAAATTGAAGAAATGGTTCGTACCTGTTCGTGGCTTATCGTTTTAAGAGACCGCAATATCGTCGGTAATCTTGAGGGCGGCGAGGTCACGCAGGACAACATTATGAAAACCATAGCGGGAGAGGTGATATAAGATGGGCAAATTACAACCGGCATTTCAGAAGATAGGTAAATCAAAGCTTCTTATTCCTATCCTTTCCCTTGTTATTCTCGTAATTTTCAATCTCATAAGAGACCCGTCGTTTTTTTCGATAAACGTGGCGGTTAACTCTTACGGAAATAAGGTTTTGTCAGGAAACCTGATTGCGATACTTAACGGCGCGTCGGAGCTCGCGATATTGGCGATGGGAATGACCCTCGTAACCGCGGCTTCCAAAGGACAGGATATCAGCGTCGGCGCGGCGGCGGCAATCGCGGGCAGCGTTTTCGTCAAGGTGCTTCTTACAAACAATATTACATGGGGAATTATTGCTCTCGCGTTTTTGGCAAGCTGTCTTGTTATGGTGGTGTTCGGTGCGTTTAACGGCGTGCTTGTCGCTGTATTTAACATTCAGCCTATGATAGCCACCCTTATTCTGTTCACCATTGGGCGCGCAATAGCCTATTGGATTAACGGCGGCGCGACGCCCACGGTTGAGGACGAACGCATAAAGTATATCGGCGGAACGATACCCGGCATTGCCATTCCGACGCCGATTCTGATAGTTATTTTCTGTGGTATACTTTTTGCCCTTGCGCTTAAATTCACCAATCTCGGTCTATATGCCCAAACGGTTGGAATTAACGAAAGGGCGGCGCGTCTTAATGGAATAAACTCGCTTTTTATTAAGCTTCTTGTCTTTATCATCTTGGGCGTGTGCTGTGCGTTTTCGGGCGCGATAACCGTCGGAAGACTTGGACTTATCAATCACGAAACAATCCTTCTTGGAATTGAAATGGACGCCATTCTTGCCGTTGCCATTGGAGGAAACTCGCTTGGAGGCGGAAAGTTCAATATGGTCGGCTCGGTAATCGGCGCATACGTTATTCAGGGACTTACGACGACCCTCTACGCTATGAAGGTTTCGTCGACCGACGTAAAGGCCTACAAGGCTGTCGTAATTATAGCAATAGTCGTTGTCGGCTCGCCCGTCGTAAAAAATGCGGCAAGCAAGTTTTGGAACAAGCTTTTCGGGAAAAAGAAGACTTCCGCTGTTCCCAAGATATCGTAGATAGGAAGGAAAGAATATGTTGAAAAAGAGCTTAGCGGGCGGTAAGCAAAGAGAGCCGCTTACCGACACAAACCTGCTTTTAACCATAACAATATGTACGTTCGTGGGAATGTACGCCCTTGCAATGCTTATTTGGGGCGGCGGCTTTCTCAATCCACAGCAGTTTTTGAATACCTTTAACAACAACGGCGCTATGATTATCCTTTCCTGCGGCTTGACCGTCGTAATGATAGCGGGCGGAATTGATATTTCGGTCGGCGGCGTTACGGCGTTAATCACGATGACCTGCGCGGTATACCTTAACGGAACGAACGCGAGCCCGCTCGGCGCGCTTCTTATTTCGCTCGGTATTGGTATTGCTTTCGGTTTGGTTCAGGGCTATCTTATCGCTTATCTTGAAATTCAGCCCTTTATTATTACCCTCGCGGGAATGTTCTTCGCAAAAGGAATGACAACAATCGTAAGCGTTAACCCCGTTACGGCAGAGCACGAGGGCTTTTTGAACCTTATGAAGACGAGAATTAAAATTCCCGGCGTAGGCTCTTACGGAAAGACGGGCAACTTCATTCCCGCCTATATTGAAATTGGCGTTGTTATTGCACTTTTGGTTGTTGTAGCCGTCTTCACCATACTTCGCTGGACGAGATTCGGACGCAATCTTTACGCTATCGGCGGAAACCAGCAAAGCGCGTTGATGCTCGGTATAAACGTAAAACGCACACGGTTTTACTCCTACCTTCTTTGCGGACTTCTTTCGGGCATCGCCGGCTTTGTGTATCTGCTTCATACAGGGGCGGGCAACTCCGCTAACGCAAACGCCTTCGAAATGAAGGCAATCGCCTCGTCGATTATCGGCGGAACCCTGCTTACGGGCGGCGTCGGAAACGTTATCGGCACACTTTTCGGAACCCTTTCACTTGTCACAATAAACTCGATAGTCGTCACCTCGGGACTTACAAAGCCTTGGTGGCAAAGCATCACGACGGGCGGAATGCTCTGCTGCTTCATTCTTATTCAAAGCGTTGTTATTTCACAGCGCAGCAAGAACAAGGGTGTAAAAAAAGAGCTTCCCAAGTGGCTCCAATTCAAAAAAGCTACATCACAAAAGGATTAATTCATTTATTTCCTTCAAAAAATTTTTTCGGTAGATATCCCTCAACACTGTTGAGGGATATTTATTTTTATACGCAAATTGACCGAAATTGAATTTGGTAGTATTATATATAAATAAAGAATGGAGGTAAAGCTTGTGAAAAAATCGTTATTGCTCGGTTTTGCCGTTACAATTATTATTGCCCTGCTGGGAACGGGCTGTATGAGGGCTAACGCGCCTGACGACGATGTTCCCGACGACACTTCAAAGAAAATGATAACTGTCGGCTTTTCTCAGCTTGGCGCCGAGTCGGATTGGCGAACGGCTGATACTGAATCAATGAAGGCGATATTTACCGAGGAAAACGGTTACAAGCTTATTTTTGACGACGCGCGTCAAAAGCAGGAAAATCAGATAACCGCCATACGCAACTTTATCCAACAGGAGGTCGATTATATCGTCCTTGCGCCCGTCACCGAGAAGGGCTGGGATACCGTGCTTCGCGAGGCGAAGGACGCGCGCATACCTGTCATTATCGTCGACCGTATGATTGACACCGCCGACGACAGCCTTTTTACGGCGTGGGTCGGTTCGGATTTCCGCGAGGAGGGCGACAAGGCGGTCGATTTTATGGAAAGCACCTTTGGAGACCGAACGATTAACATTGTACACATTCAGGGAACTATGGGCTCTTCCGCCCAGATTGGACGCACCGAGGCTCTTGAAGAGGGGATTGCGCAAAACCCAGGGTGGAACATTCTTTTGCAGGAAACGGGCGACTTCACCCGAGCAAAGAGCAAAGAGGTTATGAAAAGCGCCCTTCGTCAGTTCGGGAACATTAACGTCGTGTACTGCGAGAACGACAACGAGGCCTTCGGCGTAATTGAGGCAATAGAGGAAGCGGGCTTTACCTGCGGTTTAAACGGCGACATAGTTATTATATCCTTCGACGCAACCAACGCGGGACTTACCGAAACGCTTGCGGGGAAAATAAGCTACGACGTAGAATGTAATCCGCTTCACGGACCGAGGGTTGAAGCGATTATCCGTCAGCTTGAGAATGGTGAAAAGCCCGAAAAGCTGTCGTATGTCGATGAAACTGCATTCAAGGCATCCACAATTACGCGGGAAATGATAGAACTCAGAACCTATTGATAAGATAGAATCGGTCTTAATGTTTTCACAACATATAGGTGGTTTTGGGGCAAAATAACCAAAAACCACAGGCATTCGACAATAATTATTGATTTTTGGGTTGAAATAACGCGAACAGACTAATATAATAGTAGCAGTGGAATAATCGCAAGCACACATTAACGACTAAAAAAGCAAGTCAAGAATAATCCCCTGAATGAATAAAAAACGCCGATGAAGCTGACTTATATCTTTATCTGGCGGGAGGACAAAGATGATTTGGAAAGCAATAGCGATAGTTGAAGCGGCCCTTCTGGTTATACTTTTTATAGTGTTTCTCAGCAACAGCCTTTCTCAGCGCAAGATAATGAAGAAGGCGGGGCTTATTGTAAAGGGTAAGCTAAACGTCGAAGACATTAGGGTGCGGGGGAAAAAGAGCAACTCTAAGATAATCGCGAGCGCGTTCAACTCAATAAAGAACAATCTTCTTACCTTTATCGAGGAGACGAAGGGAAACGTAATTACTCTTTCCGACGCGACAGAAACGCTCACAAAGAGCGTTATTGCCAACCAAGCCGGCAACGAGCAGATAGCCGAAGGCGTAACCACCGTCGTCGGCAAGGTTGCGGAGCAGTTGGACTTGGTTAAAAACAACCTCGATATCATTAGGTCGAACAATGAAAAAATGCAGGAAATCGACCAAGCCACGACAAACATCAAGGGGCTTTTGGACAACAACGTGGTTGCGTGTAACGATGGACTGGGCGGGCTTGAAAAGTACGAGCAGGATATTGATATCGTTGCGGTCGAGCTTGGAAAGAGCAGACAGCTGTTAGAAAAATTCAACAACGACATTAAAAATATAAAGGTCGTCGGAGACCTAATTATCAGCATAAACAATCAGCTTCGTATGATGGCGATTAACGCCTCAATCGAAGCGGCAAGGGCAGGACAGGTTGGTCGCGGCTTCGAGGTTGTCGCGCAGGAAATGAAGGAAATGTCCGATAAGACCAAAGAGGGAATGGGCAAAATCACCCGCGTTGTCGACGAAATTATCGACAGCAGCAACCAGGTTAACGGGAGCATTCTCGCGTGCGAGGATACCTTTAACAAGAGCAAGGAAACCTTTAACGGCGTAAGTAATTCCTTTAAAACAATTAACCAGCAGTCTTTTGAAATACACGATGGTATAAAAGATATTTCCGAAAGGATAAACGATATCGCGCACGGCTTCGATGAATCGAAGGAACAGGCGTCTCAGCTTTACGACGCTTCGCAGCTTATTAACAGCAGCACACACGAAATGGCGGCGGCGTCCGAGGAAACGGCGGCGGAATCAACCCATATAAGTAAGAATGTTGAAAACCTTGGCGGAATGCTTGTGGGAATACAGGGGCTTTTAAAGCAGTTTAACACGGCGGTCGTTCCCGTTGAGGAGATGGCGAGCAGGTCGTACAGGATAGCGTTTTTGAGTATGCTCGACAACGACTTTTGGTACGGCGTGCGTCGCGGTGTGTTCTATGCTATGAAGGAGCTTAGCGCGACAGGCGCGATAGTTGATTACTATCCGTTCTTCACGACGGGCGAGGAACGCGACCGAGAGGTTAGGGAACAAATAAGTCAGTGCGTCGAACAAGGCGTCGACGGTATAATTCTTCCGGGATTTTTGGACCAAGGCAACGATTATTTGAAGCGTGCGGTCTCAAGAGGAACTAAGGTTTTCGCGTTCAACTGCGACTGCGCCCCTGATATAGGACGTGAGGGCTGTTTTAGTCCGAACAGTCTTGAAGCGGGCGCCTTGGCGGCGGCTTCGCTTGAAAAGACGCTTGGAAGACGAGGCAAGGTCGTCGTAATGACGGGCGACTTATCCAACGGCGTAAACAACGACAGAAAGCGCAGCTTCTTAAAGAAGATATCACATTGCAGAGGCATTCGCGTTGTCGAGGACATTATCGTTGAGGATGATGCAAACGACGTCTACGAAAGAACTACGGATATTCTCCGTATGCGCTCTGATATCAGCGCGTTCTACATTACGACAGGTATGGCTATTTCAGTGGCGAAGGCGATTGAGGACGCGGGACTTACAGGACAGGTAATCGTCGTCGGCTTCGACCATACGCCCGAAATATTCGACTTTATTAAAAAGGGCATTATTGCCGCGGCGATAGGTCAAGACCCGTTTGGACAGGGACACGACCCGATAGTATGGATGTACAACAATCTTGTTACAGGCACAAATCTTCCAAACGAATTTATGTCCTGCCGTTTGTCGGTCGTCGACAGTAAAAACGTCGAGAACTTAATTTAAATTTCTTCACAAAAAAGGCTTGGAGCAGACGCTCCAAGCCTTTTTTTGGGGTTTGTTTTTATGCTCTGCCGTCGGACATAAAAAGCTTCATTTTCTTTTCTGTCTCGGCTTTTACCGCGTCAACGGCAACGTTCATTACGTCGGTTGTTGAAGTCTTGCCGCTAATAAGCGCGTTCTTCACGGCGACCGCGCCAGCAACGTTTATATCGGTGAAGATATTAATTTTGCATATGCCGCAGGCAATCGCTTTGCGAAAGTCGTCGTCAGCAAGCCCGCTTCCGCCGTGCAGGACAAGCGGTGTCGGAATAATGCTTGCGATTTTTTCAATACGTTCAAAATCAAGCTTAGGCGGAAGCTTGTAAGCGCCGTGTGCCGTTCCGACCGCGATAGCCAAGGCGTCGACCGATGTTTTGCTTACGAAATCGGCAGCTTGGCGAGGGTCGGTGTAAAAGCTTTCGGGGGAGCCGTCGCCCTCGTTGTCACCGACGTGACCGAGCTCGGCTTCGACCGTCGCGCCGAAGCAATGAGCGATTTTCACAAGCTCGGCGACTTTTTTTATGTTTTCGTCGTATTCGTCGGTCGAGCAATCATACATAATAGACGAGAAGCCTAATTTAAGCGCTTCCATACATTTTTCGAAGGTGAGACCGTGGTCGTAGTGGACGACGACAGGAATACCTGCTCGCTTCGCCATAGGTATAAGCATATCAGCCACGTTTTCAAGCGGCGCGAAGGGAAGAAGCACCTCGGCCGTGCCGACGATAACGGGAGAACGAAGCTTTTCCGCCGCGCTGAGCACGCCCAGAGCCATTTCGAGGTTTACAGCGTTAAAAAGCCCAACGCCGTATTTATTTCGTTGTGCGTCGATTAAGACGTCGTTTAGATTAACAAGCATAGTTTTATCCTTTCAAAAGATGTTGTTTTTTCCAGCCGTTAGCGATTTTTTCGCGAAGCACCTCAAAAGGACGAAGTCCGCTTAAGGCGTCGTATTCTTCGACGCAGCAAGCACCTGTCGCCGTCGCAAGGCGCAAGCACTCCTCAGGGGAACATCCGTCGAGCACAGCAGTTAGAAAGGCGGCGATGGTTGTGTCGCCGGCTCCGGTTCCAGAAAGCACACGCTCGGGCTCAAAGCTTTCCTCAAAGCCGCCCTTATTCGCCCAAAGCGGTACGTCAAGACAAAGCCGTTCGCTTATCGTGTTTAGCGCAAATTCGTCAGCTGTTCTCCAGAATACGCCGGGCGCTCCGCATTTGATTAAAACAACCTTCGCCCCCATTTGAAGAAGTCTTTCGGCAAACGGCGCCGCATCGGTTTCGATGTTAAGATTATTTGTGATATCGCCGTCCATCGCGTTCTGCCAGCTTTCGTATCGCGCGCGGTCGAGCATAAAGCAGATTTCTTCAACGCTTGGCATAAAGAAATCGACAAAGGGAAGAACCTTACTTAAAAGCTTTTGCCAGTCGACCGAACCGGCCGCGGACGAGGGGTCGACTGCCGCCATATCAAGAGAGGTCGCACAGCCCAAAGACTTTGCACGTTTCATAAGCGAAACAAGCTCGGCTCCGTCGTTCTCATACATACCATTCATAAGCGGCGGATAACCGAAATGAAGAAGCACGGTGTCGCGAAACTTTTCGTCGGGAAGGTCACTGCTTTTAAAGGTTGCGTTCGCGCCCGGATGATGAAGAAAAACGCGGTCTAAGCCCTTTGGCGCGAGGACTACCGAATAGGAGGTGGTGACGCTTTTGTCGACGATAAGTCCGTTTTTCGCGCCGTAGGAGCGAAGTATATCGCCTATCATACCGCCAAACGCGTCAAGGCCGACCTTTCCGACAAGCTCGACGTTTGCGCCAAGCTTTTTCATTCCAAGACCGGTATTCGCCACACAGCCGCCCGTGTGTACGTCCGCCGCATTCATTTCGATAAGCTTTCCGGGAGTCAAAAGCTCTTGAAAGGAGCCCGCCGTGCTTTTTGGAAACACAGGCGTTACATCAAGACAAATATGACCCGCAACGACAACCTTTTTCGCCATAATTCTACCTCAAATAAATAAATATTTATGTACTTATTATAACACAATCGTCCGATTAGTTTAACTAACCGTTATAAAAATTATTGAAGCATCTAATGAAGAAAAACGGGCAAGTTGATATGGATATTACGTTTTCCGACACTTTATACTTGTGGCATATAATTAAAAATGCGGCACCTAAAATCTAACAACAAACGACTGCTCGAAAGCATTATAATTTGCTTTAATATGTAAAACAAAAATAACAAAAACTGTTTACTATGATATTAAATTATGGAAATAATAATAAAACTTATTTTTAAACAACAATAAATATATTACCAAATACTATTCCTTGAGTGCTTTTATAAACCGGCGCCCAAAACACCATAAATTAGTTAATTTAATAAAATACAGCCGCAAGCATCTATAAACATATATTGGCAACGGATACCGAATGATTTACGCTTGATTTAAAAACAATTCTGCGTTTTTACGCGTTAATTTCGCGATTTTGTAAAGCAAATACAAAGAAATTACTTTGTTTTTACAATGAAAGTTCACAAAAAAATTTGCTCACAGCGAAATAATAAGACAACTTGCATAAACTTAGGAAAAAACGCAATGAATATGTTGATAATTAATTTACTATATAATATAATTAAAACCGTGTAAATGGATTTTAATAGCGAATTGTGAGAACAAAGGTATATTCTTATGCCATAAACAGTAAAATGGCTATTATAACGAACAACAGTTTTGGAGGTAGGAAAGTATGAAAGGACTAAAGAGGCTTCTGGCAACGACGGTTATGGCTTTGGCTGTAGGCGTTCTTTCGGCAGGGCTTGCCTATGCGTCGGGCGGCGCGGGTATTGTGGACGTTCAAGCGAAGAATATAACGCTTGCGAGCGTAGTCAACAATGTTTTCGACGCCAAAGGAGATAATAAAAATTGTTGGTTCGTTAACATAGAAGCCGAGGACTCGGACCTCGTGCTTTGCAGATTGACAGATGGCAGCGGCAAAGACCTCCTTGAGCCGAGCGTCTGTCAGCTTACGAAAAACGCTTCGGGCAAATACGAAGGCACAATGAAATTTAAAATCGACGGTGAGCTTACCGCGAAGCATCAGATTATCATTTCGTCGTTAGACGGAAGCGCTTCCGCTTCGGCGCGCCCCTTCCGGATTTTCTGTTCAATTCCCGCAGGCGAGGGAAGAACGGCCGTAGCTTATATGAACGGCGTCGTCGCGGGGAGCTATACATACGTCGCTGAAAAGACCTTCTATTATAACGGCGTGGACTACGACCTTTCGAAAAACGCGGCGACGTCAATAGAAATAAAGCAGGGCGAAGAACGCGCCCGTTATGACGTCGAGTACGCTGTCCACCAAACGAGCGGCGGACGTTACGCGACAATTATATATCGTGCAAAAGACGGAAGCTTAATCGGTGTCGACGACGACCCTACACCGATTAAAGAGGAAGGCTTAACCACTATAACCGTAAAAGACGAGATAACGGTGAACGGCATAAAATATGTCAAATGCGCGGGTCAGCCGTCGCAGTACGTTGTCAATAACAGTTCAAGAATGACCGATTTCGTCGTTTATTTCCGACCTGAAAACGGTAGCGGATATTACACGTCGGTTATCAAATATCAGGACGCCGACGGAAAAACCCTTATGCCCTCCAAAGAGATAATCGTAAACGGAGCGCAACAGGTTTACTATGCGCCAAGCACGATTTGCTTTAAGGACGACTCAACGGGCAATTTGGTTTATTACAGCATAGCCCTTAAGGACGCGAGCGTAACGCTTACGGTAACCCCTGCGGTAACGGAAAAGGTTTTCGTATATTCGACGTTTGCGGGTTCGGGCTATAACTGGTACATACGCTATATAGACGCACAGACGAACTTGAAAATAGGAGAAGATGTTGTCGCCGTTAATTCGGGAGATTCGTTAACGTTTGATTTAAACAGCGAGATGACGGTCGGCAATGCTCACTACGTTCTTGATTCGGCTTCGAATAACTCAATTACTCATAATTTTGGCGATAATCGAGTTTCATACGTTTACTATTATCCTGACGGCTATGTAAGAGAACAGAGCTACGACATAACCGTAAACTATTACAGCGTAACCGACAAAAAGATATTCAAGACCGAAAAAATAACCGTAAAGCCTGATAAGCTTACAACGGTCACCGTTCCCGAAAAAATCGTCGTTGACGGCACCGGGGTTACGAACGTATTGCTTAAAGGACAGAACACGTCCTTTGAGCATAACTACTATTTCTCGGACGCGACCAAACGTACGACGGAATATACGATATATTATCGCGACATAACCGATATCCAAAACGAGGTTACGAGGGTAACGACGGTTGATATAATTTCCGAGCTGTTTGAGGACGGGGGATATACCTTCACCGACAACAGGCAGACAATTTTACAAAACGACGTAACGGACGAGAACACCGTCATTGAGGACGAGTCAACTCCGTTGAGTCCGGGAACGACAACTACTGCGGGCGACCCGAACGATAAACAGGACTCGAGTGGAATTAAGGTAATCGATGATTCGCCAATTCCGCTTGTGGCTATGCTAAAGGAACTCACCACTGGGCAGATAATTTTATTAAGCGCGTGCGGTATCGCGCTCATAGTAGTGATTGCGGCGATTATCGCGACCGAAATCAAGAAAAGACAGGCAAGTAAAAACAGAAGGAGAGTTAAATAAGATGAACAAAATTAAAAATTTACTCAACAAAACACTTTCCGTTCTGCTTCTTATCTGCCTTATGGCGTCAAACTTTAATTTCAGTGTGAGCGCGGCCGAGCCTTATACCATCGGCAGCGACCCAACACTTGACACGCAATACATTCAGGCTCTTGCCAACAAGGGTGTCGCTTTTTCGTATAACGACACGAGGGACGCCTTTTTGAGCAGCAAATACTACAACAGCAGTTCTCTTCTTGGAGTTGCAGGAAGCTTTGCTGTTGTCGCGTTTAATCAAGCGGTGCTTAGCGGTTCTCACGTTAACGGAAACGTGCTGACAAAGGATTTACAGGTAAAGACATCCTTTGGAACGAAGGCATTGGTTGACGAGCTGAGCTATGCTCAAAACATAAGTGCACTGACAGTCGGACAGCTGGCAGGAAATGACAGTAATGCGTTTGCCGTGGGAAACTCCGTTAATGTTCAGGCTATTAACACACAATTCAATCAAGAAAGCGGAAAAGAACCCACTCCGAGTACGACGGACATTGCGATTAATGGTACTAAGATTGAAAAGCCGAAAAATTTCATTAAGGACTCTGATACGGCGAACAGCCCATATGTTGATATAGATGCTGTTTTTGAACAGGCTTGTAAGCTTAATAAGCTTCTTGGAGAAAGAAGCACAAATTATAACATCAAGAGCTATTCGATTGATATCAGCGGCAACGGCGCAAATAATCGCTATATCGAGATAAGCGACAAAAACGCGGCGTCTTATTTTAATATGACCGCAGAGCAGCTAACAGGCTCAGGCGTTCAGCTGTTTAAAATGAGTGGCTTTAGCTCGACACAACGAGGCTCGTTAATTATTAACGTCGATTGTAAAGATGTTGCTTATGGCAGCACTGTTAAGCTGCCGCAACAGATGGAGATGTATGTTGACGAAGTACAGGTGTCGCACGGCGAAAAAGACAAATCCGACTTTGATAAAGTCGGCAAGGTAATATTAAATTTTGTAAACGCCGAGGATAAGAACATAACGATTGAAGTCGGCAGCTTAGTTGGCTCAATTATTGCGCCTTATTCTAATGTGCATTGTGTATCCGGCAACTTAAACGGAACTGTAATAGCCCAAAATGTCGATGTCGGCGCCGAGCTTCACCGTTGTGATTTTACGGGAACGCTTGACCCCG
>CAYWQL010000005.1:74967-77978 GCA_964460755.1 uncultured Oscillospiraceae bacterium
GGTTAACGGCGAGTCGAGCGAAGCGGCGAATGGATACAGCTTTGAGCTTTATGACGCGAAATTCGAGAACAATGCCTATTCAATAGTTGGCGCCGGTGCGAAGCAAACCGTGACAAGCAACGTTGTTAACGGTGCAAACGGTCGCTTCACCTTCTCAAATATCGAACAGTATTCCAAAGCGGGTTCTTATTATTACGCCATAAAAGAGGTTGGGGGGAACAATGACGGCGTGGTCTATGACGATACCGTCTATTACGTCGTCGTTAACGTTAAAAACAATAGCGGAACGCTTACCGCGACGGTCGATAAGGTTATTAAGAACGGAACAACCGCGGTCACCAATAAAGAAATCAGCTTTAATAATATGGACGAGGTTTATGCGTCCGTAAGCGGCGCTAAAAAGCTTGACAACCTGCTTGCTGGCGGTTATCTCTTTGAGCTTTATAATGCCTCTTACAATGAGTCGGCAGGTTATACCTTTGAGGGAGCTTCCGCTTATAAGACGGCGACGAGCGATAGCAATGGCGCATTTTCCTTTGAAAACATCGGCCCGTTCAGCAAGGCGGGAAAATACTATTACGCAATAAAAGAAACAAAGAGCAACGCAAACGGAACGTTGGAGGTCGTATACGACCAGAGCGTGTATTTCGTAACCGTTGAGGTTGTCAAGAGTAACGGCAAGCTTGTGGCTTCGATAGTTAAGGTTGACGCGGCAGCGGACGGAAAGACGAGCGCGGTAAGCGACAAGAATATTGTATTTTACAATATGACGCCGACGAGCGTACAGTTCAGCGGAACCAAGACCTATAATGGCGACGCTATCACAAGCAGCAATCAAAAGGGTCCGTTTAAGTTTGAGCTTTACGAGATAACAAAGGACTCAAACGGCAACGATATCTATACAGCGCTCGGGCAGAGAAGCGGCGACGATTTCGTCCTATCTAATGAAGCCGACGGAAGCTTTACCTTCGACGAAATTAAGTACAACGCCGAGGGAGAATATCACTATCAGATAAAAGAGGTTATCCCTGTTGACGCGGGCGGAAACGAGATAATTGACGGCAACATCTATGACCGTTCATATTACGACATCAACGTTACAGTCAGCAACAATAACAATCAGCTCGTCGCAAGCTATACCGTCGCGAGGGTTGACGCAAACGGTAGCGCAGGCGTTGGCGACGACTGTACAAATGTTGTTTTTAACAACAAAGACAGGGAAAAAGGGTTTACTAACCTTGCGCTTGGCGGCGTGAAAACACACAATGGTACAGTTGCGTCGGGTTATAGCTTTGAGCTGTATTCAACAGTACTTGACGCAAGCGGAAAAGAAACGGGAACAAGAACAATAATTCCGCAGGCTAATGGTGTTGATTATGTCGCAAGCGGTGCTGATGGAAAATTCAGCTTTGCTGACATCAGATATGACGAAGCGGGCACATACGGCTATATTGTTAAGGAAACAGTCGGAAGTGATTCCAAAATCGCCTATGATGCCACTGAGCATTTGGTCGTCGTTACCGTTCAAGCCCAAAGCGCATGGTTGCTTAAGGTTTCGGGCGTAACCGTGGACGGCAAAGCGGTTGATTTCGAGAACAATTATGTCGCGCTGAACGAAAAAATCAGCTTCAACAATATGGATAAGGTTTATGCGTCGGTTAACGGCATAAAGAAGCTCAACAAACAGTTCACGGGCGGATATAAATTCAGCTTATATAATGCGGCAAAATCAGAAAACGGAACGTTTTCATTTGTTGACACGGTAATCGCGAACGCAACGAGCGCGGATGAAACAGGTGCGTTTTCCTTTGAAAACATCGGACCGTTCAGCAAGGCGGGCGTATATTATTACGCTGTTAAAGAAAACGTTGACAATAAGGACGAGAATATTGTCTATGACGAAGCCGTGTATTATGTCGCGGTAACGGTGTCGGAAGAAAACAACAGGCTCGCCGCTCCGACGATAACCGTTTATGATAAGGACGGTAAGGTAATAAGCGGTGACATTGTATTCAACAACAAGTCGGTTACTCCAACTTCGATTAGTCTTGGCGGCTTAAAAAAGGTCGACGGCGGAACGTCGAACGCGGGCGGCTATACCTTCGCGCTTTATAACGTCACGAAGGATGAGAACGGCGCTTATATAAGAGGAGCGCAGGTCGGCAGTGACGCGAACAGCGGAGTTTTAACGGCAGTTTTAGGCAGCGGCTTCGAGTTTGAAAAGATTGATTACGACAAAGTCGGAACCTATTATTATGAAATTGAAGAAACCGGCAAGGACGCAAAAACTGGCATTGTCTACGACGACGCCGTATATCGTCTTGCCGTTACTGTCGCAAGGGTCGGCGACGCGCTTGAAGCGAAGGTTACCGAGCTTTCAAAGCTGAGCGGCGGTAACAGCGTAGCTTTGTCGCTTCTGGATAGCACAGGCAACAGCCTTACAACAAAAGAAATAACCGAGCAAATCGTATTTAACAATATGAACAAAATCACGGTCGACCTAAAGGGCTTAAAGACGGTCGACGGAAAAACAGCAAACGCAGGCGGTTACAGCTTCAATTTGTATAAAACTGACGAGAATTACACCGTTGCGGCAGGCTCGACGAGTATAGCTAACGTAAACAGCAAAAATGGTGGTTCGTTTGCGTTCGAGAAAATAGGTCCGTTTGACAAGGCGGGTATCTATTACTACGTGATAAAAGAGGATGCTTCGTCGGCAAACAGCGGCATAATTTACGACGACAGCACGGTTTACGAGGTTGCCATAAAGGTTGAAGCTGACGACAGCGGCAAGCTTGTCGCGACGACGACGCTTGACGGAAAAGCATATGACGAGAACGCCACATCGATAGTCTTCAACAATATGAATAAAATCACGGTCGACCTAAAGGGCTTGAAGACGGTCGACGGGAATACAACGGATGCGGGCGGTTACAGCTTCAATTTGTATGAAACGGACGAGAATTACACCGTTGCGGCAGGCTCGACGAGTATAGCTAACGTAAACAGCA
>CAYWQL010000005.1:78078-88649 GCA_964460755.1 uncultured Oscillospiraceae bacterium
GACGAGAATTACACCGTTGCGGCAGGCTCGACGAGTATAGCTAACGTAAACAGCAAAAATGGTGGTTCGTTTGCGTTCGAGAAAATAGGTCCGTTTGACAAGGCGGGTATCTATTACTACGTGATAAAAGAGGATGCTTCGTCGGCAAACAGCGGCATAATTTACGACGACAGCACGGTTTACGAGGTTGCCATAAAGGTTGAAGCTGACGACAGCGGCAAGCTTGTCGCGACGACGACGGTTGACGGAAAAGCATATGACGAGAACGCTACACCGATAGTCTTCAACAATATGAACAAAATCACGGTCGACCTAAAGGGCTTAAAGACGGTCGACGGAAAAACAGCAAACGCGGGCGGTTACAGCTTCAATTTGTATAAAACGGATGAGAAGTACACCGTTACGGCAGGCTCGACGAGTATAGCTGACAAAACAAGCGATAGCAACGGTTCGTTTACGTTCGAGAAAATAGGTCCGTTTGACAAGGCCGGCACCTATTATTATGTTTTAAAGGAAAATAAATCAAATTCGAATGACGGAATAATCTACGATGAGACTGTTCATCAAATTGCGATAAACGTCTTTGAAGAGAACGGCAAGCTTGTCGCGACAACGACGGTTGACGGAAAAGCATATGACGAGAACGCCACACCGATAGCATTCAACAATATGACGCAGGTTGAGGTCACCCTTAAGGCGTTAAAGAAGGTCGACGGGAATACGACGGACGCGGGCGGTTACAGCTTCCTGCTTACTGAAACGGGCGTAGAAAATCCGTACACCGACACTTCAACGGATAACGGCGGAGGAAATTATTCATTTAAGACCATTAAGTACACAGCCGAGGGAACACATACTTATACCGTTACCGAGGACAAGACGAACCCGAAGAGCGGTATTATATACGGACTCGACAGCTATACGGTCACGGTTGAAGTAAAACTGAACGACGCAAAGACCGCGCTTGTCGCGATAACGAAGGTTGACGGAAAAGCGTACAACGCCAACAGCACACAGATTGTTTTCAACAACTACGCGCAGAAAGCTTCCGGTGATATCGAGGGCTTAAAGACCTTTGATAGGGAAATAGCTGCGAATATGTTCAGCTTTAAGCTCGTTGAAATTGCCGACGACGGAACGGTTGTCAATGATAACGTTCAAACAGTATACAACGACGCCAACGGCAGCTTTAAGTTCGACTCGATAATCTTCGACGAAATAAAGACTTATCACTACAAGGTCGTCGAGCTTAATGAAAACAGTCAGGGCATTACGGACGATAACGTTTTGTACGATGATAACGCGTTCTTTGTTGATTTCGACGTAGCCAAGGACGGTAACACGCTTAAGGTTACGAAAACCGTATTCACAAAGGACGACGCAGGCGTTAAAACGACGCTTAATGCTAACGACAAAATTACCTTTAATAACACAACCGTTAAGGATATACCTACAAGCACCGATTTCGCGGGAATAAAAGAGGTTAACGACGGCGTTCCCAACAGAGCGTTTACCTTCGTGCTGACGGACATTTCAAACCCCGACAGCCCGAGAGAAGTCGCTACAACAGAATGCGACGAAACTAACGGAAGCTTTAGCTTTGATAATGTTCCTCTTAACAGAGAGGGCGACTATACCTTTATGATAACCGAGAAAGCCCAGACGGTTGGCGAGGCAGGCTACGACGCCGATATGGCGTTTGATAACGCGGCTTATACCGTCAGACTCAGCGTGGAAAAGGTTGGTCGAATTCTTCAGGTTAAACAGGGAAGTAAAGAGCTTTTAGTCGGCAAAAATTATGTACCTTATGACGCAGCAAACAACCAAATTGTCTTCGAGAACAGAACCAAGGCGAAGATTGAATTCGGCGGCGTAAAATATCTTAACGAAAATCCGACGGCGGGCTATACCTTCCTGATTAAGGAAACGACAGCCGGCGTAGATGCTGACAAGCTATACGAAGGCAATGCGATAAGCGCCGACGACGGAAGCTTTACGTTTGACGAAATCCCCGCGTATTCTGCGGTGGGCGAATATACGTATGAAATAACCGAGCAGAACGGCGGAAAGGTCACCGACAGCGTGTACAATTCCACCGACAAGTACACCGTTAAGGTTAACGTATCCGTTTCGACTGACGAGCAGACCAAGGGTAGGCTTAAAGCGGAGATTATCGAAACAAAGCTTAACGGGGCGCTTTATACCCAAGGAGATATCGCCTTCAACAACATTTCGATAATGAGAAGCTCATTTAGGCTTTCAAGCTTCTCGATACCCGGAACCAAGACGGTAAACGGTAAGACCGAAGGACTTTCGCAGGGAATGTTCCGCTTCGAGTTACTTCTCGTTAACGACGACGGAAGCGAGAATGTTATCGCCACCGCGACGAATAACGCCGACGGAAGCTTCGCGTTCCGTAATATATCCGTGTATGAGCCGAACACATATAACGTTAAAATCCGCGAGGTCAACGGCGGACAAATCGTTTCGGGCGTCACATACGACGATACGGTATATACAGGAACCATTAAGATTGACGATAACGGAACGAAGACGGTAAGCAAGTTTACGAACAGCAATACAGGGGAAGAGCTTGACGTGCCCTGCTTCAACAACGTCGCGATGACGAAAATTTCCGTAGAGAAGACGTGGGTAGACGCAAACGATGAATATGCCCTTCGTCCGAACGAAATAACGGCGACGCTTTATGCTAACGGCAAAGAAACAGGCACAACTATTACTCTTAGTGAGACTAACGGCTGGAAGGCGGCATTCGAAAACCTTCCGATGGTTGACGATAATGGAGAAAAGATAGTTTACAGCGTCAAGGAAGAAGAGGTTTCCAGCTATACAAGCAGCGTTGAGGTTCTTAACGACGAGTACGGATATACACTCTTTAAATTTACGAACACGCTCAGTGAAAGCATAGCCGTTGAGGTAGACCCTGTGGTTGTAAAACGCTTCGAGGGCGGAACGCTTAGGGCCGGTCAGTTTGAGTTCGAGCTCTATCAAAAGGACGAAAACGGAAATAAGGTTGGCCCGATTGACGTAAAATCCAACCTTGCTGACGGTCACGTAATATTCAACAAGCTTTTCTTTGCGAAGGAAGGTAAATATGATTATTACATAAAGGAAATTGTTCCGACCAATATGGACGGACGCGTTGATTATGACACGAAGGAAATAAAGGCGGAAATCACCGTCACACGAAACCTAAGCACGATGGCTTTGGAAGCCAAGGTTCAATACACCGTTGACGGGAAGCTGTTAGAAGAAACGGCGCCCTCGTTCAACAATAAGTACGACCCGATTGTCCTTCAGCTTCGCAAGGTTGCAAGAGATTTGAACGAGGTTACGCCTCTTGTGAACGCGGTTTATGCGCTGTATCGTGTGAACGAAAATGGTGCGAACGACATATTTATTATGCAGCGTGTGTCCGATAAGGACGGCTATATGTACTTTAACGACATAGAGCCGGGATATTGGTACTACTTCAAGGAGGTATCCTCGCCTGACGGTTATGAGGTTGACCCCTATCCGACAGAGCCCTTCTTCCTCAATTCCGACGGAAGTCAAACCGTGAAAGCGAATGCGACGCAGGAAACCTCAACAACCAATAGCGCTGAAGAGAACACAGCGCAGGGGTTGTCGTATGCGGCACCCATAGAAGGTACTTCGGTTTCTCCGCTCGCGAAAGCCAATGCTTCCTTGCCCATTAAAACCGCAAAGAGCGCTTCGTCGGTAAGGACTGCCGCTTTTCTTGACGCAACACTTGGAACGACAAAGGAGAACGCTATGGTGAATGAAACGCTTGAGAATAACGGCGAAAATTCCGACGTAATGCTCCTTGGCACGGTGGTTATAACAACGAATGTTTCCGACCCTCCGACACGATTGGACGTTGCCAAGATGGACTATGACAATCCAAATAACTTTGTTGTTGGCGCGAGTATGCAGCTCATAGACGAAAGCACAAATAATGTTATCTATTCGTGGACAACAGGCAACAGTATCGAGAGTATAGTTCGCACATTAAATGTCGGCGAGGTATACATCATTCGCGAGGTCTCTGCGCCGAGCGGTTACGCTAAGGCGGCAGATACGAGGGTTATAATCGACGAATACGGCAATCTTACCATGACCGCGGTCGCGGGCGCTGACGCACAATGGCAAAACTCCAACCAAGTAAACATATACGATATGAAGCTTGGAATAACGAGATACAACACCATTGTAAGAAGGGGAGCAAGGACCGACGACGCTTCGTCGCATATGCTTCAGCTTTCAATTATGTTTATGGCGATTTCGCTTGTCGCCATTGCGCTTATTGTTCTTGTTAAGCTGAATTTAAAAAGATGGACGACGAAAAAGCAGGCAGAATAAAGTGCACAAAACAACAAAAAAAGGGGAGCATGTCGCTCATGCTCCCCGCATTTTTTATTTTTTCCAAGGACGGAGTACAAAATGAAATTAAAAAACGGAAAAAAGAATACAAATAAAAAAAGCATATTGAACATAGCGCTCAATGTGGCGCTTGTTGTTTTTTCGCTGACATTTGTCACAGCGGTGTGCTTGCTTGTTCATTCGTTGGGCGAATATAGTCGTGCAAAAAGCGAATATCAGTCGCTTGCAGATTTGGCGATAACCATTCCGAACGCTGAAGAGCCGACACTTTCTTCGTCGCTTGATGTCGCGCATGACAAGCTTAGCGACAAGAACGACCGATATGTCGGTTGGATAGATATTCCCGACACGGTTGTTTCGTATCCTATGGTATATGCCGTCAACTATTTTGAGTATTTGTATACAACCTTTGAAAAGGAAAGCAACAACTCGGGATGTATATTCCTTGATTTTAGATGTAAGCCCGATTTTTCAAGCAAAAACACAATTATTTACGGACATCGTATGAACGACGGCACAATGTTTGGTACGCTGAAAAACTACTTTAATAAGGAATATTTCGACGAGCATAGGATAATTAACATCTATACGCCGGACGGGACGAGAATGTACGAGGTCTTCGCCGTTTATTACGCGATTTCGGGTGACCGAAGCTACGATGTCGACTTTGAAAGCGATGAGGCTTATTCCGAGTGGCTCAACTATGTCGTCACAAACAGCGCGGTTAAGTCGAACGTAGACCCAAGCAAAAGCGAGAATGTAATTATGCTTTCAACCTGTAAGGGCGGCGACAACGAGGACCGCTGCGTCGTATTCGCGGCGCTAACGTCAAAAAATTCCGAGCTATAGCGCCGGAACAATTAATTAAATATGAAAAGAACCGCCACATTTTTAATGTGGCGGTTTTTAATAAAAGAAGGAGGAAAATGATGAAAAAAGAAGAATTGAAACCAACTAATGTATTTAATTAATCGGTGTCTTTCCTGTAACTATATTGTAACCTATTTGTATCCATTTGTAAATACTTTTTTTAAATTTATTTTAAAAGTTTTATTTTTTTATTGATATATCTTTTTATTACTATATAATTATAATGTTGCGTTCAATAATAGCGCACGTGCATATACTAAATAAAAACTGTTTATAGGTGGTAACAATGTCGCTTGTTGTAATGAAATTCGGGGGAACGTCGGTCGCAAATAAGGAAAGGTTGCTAAATGTTGCGGAAATAGTGACGGACTGTTATAAAAAGGGGAACGGCGTCGTGGTTGTGGTTTCCGCTCAAGGGGACACAACCGACGAGCTAATCGAAAAGGCGGCGGAGCTTAACAGTAAGCCTGCAAAGCGAGAGATGGATATGCTTCTTGCGACGGGCGAGCAGATTTCCGCTTCGCTCTTGGCTATGGCGATTGACAGTCTTGGTTTTCGCGCGGTTTCGCTCAACGGGCGTCAGGCGGGTTTTATCACCGATACCGCTCATTCAAGCGCGAGAATAAAGCGTATTGACCCCGAACGAGTTAAAACCGAGCTTGACAACAACAATATTGTTATCATAACGGGCTTTCAGGGAGTCGACAAAAAGGACGACATAACGACCCTTGGACGCGGCGGCTCGGACACGAGCGCGGTCGCCATAGCGGCGGCTCTTTCGGCGGACATATGCAAGATATATACCGACGTCGACGGGGTTTATACCGCCGACCCGCGAAAGGTTAAAAACGCTGTCAAGCTCGACGAAATCAGCTTCGACGAAATGCTTGAAATTTCGTCGCTCGGCGCGCAGGTGATATTAAACCGCGCGGTTGAGCTTGCGCAGAAATATAACGTCAATCTTGAGATACTTTCAAGTCTTACAAAACATAAAGGAACAGTTATTAAGGAGGTTACGAGCGTGGAAGGAATGTTAATTAAGGGCGTCGCGAAGGATACGAGCTTTGTGTCGGTGTCGGTTTTGGGGTTAAAGGATGAGCCGGGCTTTGCGTTTAAGGTTTTTTCGCTTTTAAGTTCGAAGAACATTAATGTTGACGTTATTCTTCAGTCTGTCACGACCGAGGGCAAACGTGACCTTTGCTTTACTATTCCAAAAGACGACGAGGAAGCCGCGCTTTCGCTGTTGAACGAGCACAAAACCTCAATCGGCGCGACCGACGTGGAAATTGACGATGATGTCGCGAAGGTTTCGATTGTTGGTGCGGGAATGATAAGCCACCCCGGCGTAGCTATGAGAATGTTTAAGGCGCTTTCCGACGCCGGAATTAATATAAAGATGATTTCGACGAGCGAAATCAAGATATCGGTTATTATCGAAAGAAAGGACGCGGACGCAGCCGTTTCGGCGGTTCACGACGAGTTTATAGGTCAATGACGCGAAAAGAAATCACAACGGGAGTTTTCTATTCCGAAATAGAGGGAAATTATAAAAAAAGCAGATTGTCTATATACCTTGCGTCGCCGCTCAAAAGGGATAACCTTACAGCGACGGCGCTTATCCCTTTTTTACTTGAAAGGGGAACTAAGGAGTTTCCCGATATGACCCTCATAAAAAGAAAGCTCAACGCGCTTTACGGTGCGAATTTAGGAACGTCCTATTCCTGCACGGGCTTTAAAAGGGTAATCGACGGATATATTGAAGGGGTCGACGAAAGACTTGTCGGAGAGGGAAGCGCTCTTTCGGAAGAACGCACAAAGCTTCTTCTTGACGTCCTCTTTTCGCCCGCTTGCGAAAATGGCGAATTTAACGGTGAGTGGCTCAACGTTGAGCGCGAAAAGCTTCGCGAGGTTATTCGCGCGATTATAAACGAAAAGCGCGACTACTGCTTAAAGCTCCTTGCGGAAAACTTTTTCTTTGCCGACGAGCGAAGCCTTCCGACAGACGGCTTCGAGGAGGATTTGGAAGGTATAACAGGAAAAAGCCTTTATTGTGACTATGAGCAGTTCATCAAGGACTGCACGGTTGAGATAATATATGTTGGTAAGCGCAGTGCCGGTCTTGAAGAAACACTCACGAAGGCGTTTTCGGGGCTCGAGAGAAGCTCCAAGCCCAAAAAAGAGCTTTCGCCCGTTCCGTACGGGGAAGAAAAATCGACCGTCATATCGCTTCCTGTTGAGCAGGACAAGCTTGCGCTGGCGTTTAGCTGCGGCCGGCTTTTGAGTGAGCGCGAGATGACTGCGCTCCGCGTTGGGTGTTCGCTTCTTGGCGGCACGGCGACTTCGCGTCTTTTTATGAATGTTCGCGAGAAAATGAGCCTTTGCTATTATGCGGCGGCGAGGGTTAGCTATCGTTCGGGCGGCGGAATAACGATTGATTGCGGTATTGACCACAAAAACACAAAAAAAGCGCGCGCGGCGATAATGAATGAGCTTGAAAGCCTTGCGAAGGACGGCGCGACCGAAAAAGAGCTTACCGAGGTAAAGCTTTTATTTCGCAATATTCTTTCCTCCGTTCGAGACACGAGCGGAAGCCTTTCAGGTTATTGCTATACTTCAATTGAAAAATACGGTCGAATAGTTATGCCCGAGGAGGAGCTTGAGATTATCGAGTCGATAACCAACGAGGAGATTATGGACGTGTTAAAGCTTCTTCATCTAAACGCCTCCTCCTTAATTCAAAAGGAGGATAAATAATGAAAAAAGAGATTAAAAACGCGCTTTTAAAGGAAAGCTATTTTGAGTATACGCTTTCGAACGGATTAACGGTTCTTATTTATCCGATGAAGGATAAGAAGGGAACCTTCGCGCTTTTGGGGGCGAAAATCGGTTCGGCGACGGGCGATTTTATTCTAAATGGCGAAAAGGTAGTCGTTCCCGCGGGAGTCGCGCATTTTCTTGAGCACAAGCTTTTTGAAAATGAGAACGAGGACGCATTCACGCTCTTCGCAAAGACGGGAGCCAACGCTAACGCCTACACCTCATTCGACAGAACCTGTTATTTGTTCGGCGCGTCGGAAAACGAAATGGAGTCGCTTCGCATACTTATTAGTTTTGTAAGCTCTCCGCATTTCACCGACGCGACGGTCGAAAAGGAGCAGGGGATTATCGGGCAGGAAATCAAGATGTATGACGACAGCGCGGAATGGGTGCTGTTTATGACGGTGCTTCGCTGTCTTTACAGCGAAATTCCTCTTAAAGACGATATTGCGGGTTCGGTCGAAACGATAGCCAAGATAACGCCCAAGACCCTCTATGACTGCTACAACGCCTTCTATCGCCCGGAAAATATGGTTTTGAGTATTGCGGGGAATATTGACTCCGACGAGGTTATAAGCGTATGCGAAGAGGAATACGCGAAGATTGAATATAAAAAGCAGAACGTCGAAACGATTGACTGCAAGGAGCCTAAGGAAATTGCCAAGGCGGAAGAAACAAGCAGAATGAGCATCTTCGAAAAGCAGTTTTGCCTTGGCTACAAGGAGACCCCCCACAAGGAATGCGACAGGGTCAAAAATGACCTCGTCGAAAAGCTTATTCTTGATATTATCGCGGGAGAAACAAGTGAGCTTTACCGCGAGCTGTATGATAAGGGGCTTGTTAACGGCTTGTTTGAGACGAGTGACCTTTCGGACAGCGACTATCTTTGCTTTACGTTCAGCGGAGAGTCGAAGGACCCCGAATATGTTGTAAAACGCATAAAGGAAGAAATCAAGCGCATTAAAAAGGACGGACTGAACGACGAGCTGTTCAACGAGGCGAAGCGCGCGATGATTGGCTCAATTATGTGCGGCTTTGACAACAGCGAAACGGTCGCGTCCAATATGTTAAACTGCCACTTTAAACACTGCGGGATTTACGATATAATAGACGTGGCGTCGAGTATAACCAGGCTTGACGCGGAAGGCTTATTGGCGGAGATATTGTGTCCCGAACGCTCGGCGCTTGTGATAGTTGAACCGCAATAAAATGGAGGACAAAATAAATGTCAAACGTTTCTTTTCCCGCCTTGGGGCTTAGCTTTGAATTAAACCGAACAGCGATAACCATTGGCGGCTTTGAAGTTTATTGGTACGGGATTATTATCGGAGTGGGTATGCTGCTTGCTATGCTTTACGCCTTTTCCAAAACCAAAGAGCTCGGCATAGACGACGACAAGTTTTTCGACGTAATTATCGTCGGCATTATCGCCGGCGTAGTCGGCGCGAGAGCCTACTATATCATCTTTTCCTCACCCGGTCAGTTCAACACCTTCGCCGATATAATTGATATTCGCGACGGTGGACTCGGCTTCTACGGTGCGGTTATTTTCGCGTTTGCGTCGGTCTTTTTTATGTGCAGATACAAAAAAATGAAGATGCTTCCTATATTGGATATCACCTCAATAGGTTTTCTTTTGGGTCAGGGACTTGGACGCTGGGGCAATTTCTTTAACCAAGAGGCATTCGGAACGAACACAAAGCTGCCTTGGGGCATGACGAGTGACACTATACAAAGATATCTTACAAGCAATCTTTCAAATATTGAAGCCCACGGAATGAAGGTCGACCCCTCGCTTCCCGTTCATCCCACCTTCCTTTATGAGTCAATTTGGCTTCTTATCGGATTTTTGGTTTTGACACTTTTTCTAAAAAAACGCAGGTTTGACGGAGAGCTTACCCTTATGTTCATCGCGTGGAATGGCGCGGGGCGCGTGTTTATCGAGGGGCTTCGTACAGACAGCCTTTACCTTGGAAATATCCGCATTTCCCAGCTCCTTGCGGGAGTCGGAGTTATTCTTTCCATAGGGGCGATTGTCTTCATAAGAATTAAACAAAAGAAATCCGGCGACGAAAAGTTCCTTATGCCCTTCGGACATACCGAGGAATGGGCGACGGAATACGCCGCGATTGCGGAAAGACAGGAGCAAGCGAAGGCTAAAAAGGAAACCGCTAAAGAAGCTCAAAAGAAATGGATAGAAAAAGAGAACGAGCTCAAAAAGGGCGACGGCAAACCTGAAGAAAAGAAATAGATAAAATCTCTAAGCGGTCGGCATAACGCCGGCCGCTTAAAATAGATTTGGCGGCGCGAGGAAAATGCTTTAATGTATTTTATTTATAAAATAAAGCTTTATAATGTTGACAAACCGATAGATAAGTTGATATAATAGACAACGCCGTTAATGATTTGCGGGTGTAGTTCAATGGTAGAACACCAGCCTTCCAAGCTGGATACGTGGGTTCGATTCCCATCACCCGCTC